>JANQJO010000106.1 GCA_028281605.1 Pseudomonadales bacterium | reverse complement strand
ACCCAAGGTTTCCGAGGCTACACCTATCGGTAATAATCTATCCATTTTGCGTATTATTGAATAGATTTAGATACATTTCAAGCTAACTGTTAAAGCCCTATTGACACACAAATATAATAATGTTGTCCCTACTATTATCATAGCTACGCTTAAAACGGGTGCAATCCATACTGAGCTTTTATTGGATTCACTACTTTGCAAATAAAGTACCTAGATTTTCCACAACACAATACAGCCAATTTATTTCATACTCGTTCCTAAATAACACAGCTTTGGTAGACAAACCCTAAGCAATTGCATATTAGGCGTTGACAACAACCACGTTGTACGCCCTAAGCTTGAACATCTAGTCAAGCAACTATGCACCCCTTGCAGCACATTGACATACAGTTCCAGCTCCCAATCAATGGTGGCGGCAATCGCTTGATCACACAAACTCGCCAAACGCTGCCCTCCTCGCGTACCCGGCAATAAGCTTTGATATTGCTCCAAAGTCAAATCATGCAAGTGCAATCTAACCGCAAAAGCACGACTGAAGATACGTTGACCCACCCAAGCTGCTCGACCCAGTACAGAATGACACTGCCCTAAACGGGTATGTTCTGATTTTGGCACCGCATACCATCGACCTATATACTCCTCAACACGCATAGGCACACCAAATTCGACAGCTACCGAGTGTCTCAACCCTTCTAAACCTTTACCTGCCAAATAACTAGGACTCAAAGCAGCACAAATACCACAACCTTGCTGAGAAGCACCCAATGCCATTAATTTTCGTCTAAAGCCATCTGCAACTGGTTGAGCGCGCTCAACAACCGGCTGTGTTTGGGCCCAAATGCGATAATATGCACTCAAGAGCCGATGGTGAAATAAATTGGCAAAATCAACAAAAGGATTAGGCTGTTTAATCACATATTCTGTTAAGAAAAAAGGCAAGGGACCATTAGGGCCAAACAAGCTTAAAAAAGATACGTCCAAACACAGTTGACCACGCTTATTTTGCGTTAACGCATGACACTCATTAGCCCGAAACTCCGTCGAGGGATTGGCACTCAGCCGGTAACTTTCCTCAAAGTAATGCCCTGACTCACCTATTGGTTTACGACTGCTTAACGCCAACCAGCGCAATACCGTATAAAAAGGAAGCTGTTTTACCCGCTCAGCAAAGCTTCTATTGTTTTTACTGTTGTCATCTTCCTGATCCTTTAAAACACAATCTGACCCTTTTGCCCCAATTCCATCGGCCACTGCTTAATACACCCCCTTTGTAGAGTAGACAAAGTTAACACTGTAAACGCATTGGTCTCAGCAAAGCGTGTCAATAGCTGCGACAAAACTTGCCCAAAAATCATAAGGCTGTGACCACGAAAACATTCCTCATCTAAAGTAAGCTCAATGGCAATACCCCGTAATAAACTGGGAGGAAAACTGCTTTTATCCAAAGTCACTGTCAACTCAGATTTAAAGTCAACCAGACCTTCCACTAAACGGATACTGTCACTTTGTGGCAATGCTTGCAAAGACAGCAATCTCTTTAATTGCGCTAGCGCCGATTTTTGCTGACTGACACGCAAACCGAGATAGTTTTGTCCTAAATACAAAAGAGCTTTCCATGCAGATTGCTGTTGAACATAAGAACGCTGCGGTGACGTTGGTCCCACTAAAGGATAGACAGACAAAACAGGCGCATTTTGGATCAACTCAAAAGCCGTTCCATACTGACCAAACTGTATTTTAAACGGCAAATCTCGGTTAGTACAAAGGGCACTGACTCCCAATTGTTGAAAACCCAAACCTGGCAATGTACCTAAATCAACCTCTCCCTCTCCTATCTGCAAAAACACTTCAGTCCCTACATAGCCAGTTCGATGCCCCTGCTGTTGTTGCTTATGGGAAAGCCTACGAGGTTTTCTTGCAATTGTATAAACTGAAGCTTCAGCCCCTCTAAAGCCCTGAACATGCGAATAGTAAGGGTAAAGCTCAGTGGCTTGATCCTCTCGATAACCACGAACCGACTCAACACTGTGGACTTCATAATCCAAGGGTCGAGAGCGGTCTACAACTAAATGTTGCTCAATATGATCAGCTCGCAACACAATTCGATCACATTCTTTGGGGAATAAATTAATAGCAGGCACACAGTGCAATTTAAAGTGCTCTGGCAACAATTGAGCAAAATCATCCACCGCTTCTGTCATACCGATCACAATTTCAATTTCATCATCTTGCTTACGTTGCAAGCAATTTTTCAAACCAGTTAAACTGACAAACTGAAAATAGCTTGGGAAGTTAAAATATTCTTGTAACAAACGATAACCAGAGAAAAAGCCGGGTTTTTGTGGCAATAACGCATCTTGATCACCAAAACCACACAAGTGTATGACTTTATGTTTTACATCAGGATCACCCACAATACCCACACACGTATCATCCTGCAACAGCATATGCAGCAAATAATCCAGCAAAGGATTCTTCACATCTAAATAAAAAGTCAGCTCATCTAAGTTCAACTCTTGCCAGGGTTTAGCATGCAATGTTTTTACGCGCAAGCTTAAACAGGCTTTGATTTTTTTTGCCCAAACAAATTCAGACAAAGGTGATTCAACATTCTGTACGTAAGAGCAACCAACAACCTCAATAGGCCACAATATCAAAGCACGACGAGTACGAAATTCACAACGAGTCTGAGCGCCAGGCAATAATTCACTAAGCAACCTAGAATCTATTGGCAACTTAAACCCTTCTGCCAAAGAGCCTTCATTCATATCAGGCTGCACTTGCATGATTGCCATAGATGGCACAGGAGCTAGTAGATCAGGCGCAATCAATTCCAGTAGATGATCCGTAAATTTGGGAAATTCTGCCTCAATTTTAAGGTTCAACTTAGCAGTGAGAAAAGCAACTCCTTCTAGTAAACGCTCTACATAGGGGTCTTGGCACTCTGCAGGAGTTAATCCTAATTGGCCGGCAATTTTAGGATGAGTTTGAGCAAATTCTCGACCTTGTTCACGTAAATACGACAACTCCTTTTCATAATAAGTTACCAACTCTGGACTTATCATACACGATCACATCCTCTATTTTAATTATCCTTAACCGCTAAAAAATGAAGTTCTCATCTGGCATAAACCAACCTAACACACTATATCACAGTAATACTAGAAGACCCATCTTTAAAATAAAACTGTTTAGCACAACTATAACTTGTAAACCTAAGGCCCGGCTGATCATTAACTTACTATGCAAATTGATTTGATACGCACCACGCACTTACTATATGGATGACCGATCGGTCGTTATTCGTATCATAGGGAACCCTGGCAGCCATGATTTAAGCTTCATTGTCATAGTCGGTTAACACTTCTATACCTGGATGACTTCTTTTAAATTCAAGCAACTGTTCTTTTGTCAAGGGTGAAGCCATCAGGCACCTCAAATTTATTTTTTTTAGATTTGGTAAATTTTCCAGTACTTCCAGTTTATTAAACCCAGAGTAACTGAAATTAAGCTCTTCTAGCGATGGTATTTCTTTTAAAAAACTACAGTCTAGATTTTTTGAAATATATTTTAGTGAAAGTGTCTTCAAACTGTTCCACGAGAGTAATACTGTGTTGAGTTTTTGGAGAGATTCATCAACATTATCTGTATCAATTATGAGCTCTTCCAGATAATTTAGCCTTGTTAAGACCATATGGTTAATTTTACAAGATTTCAAATTTAAAAATTTTAAATTTGGAAAATTAGAAACAAGGGTAGATAATTCATCATCACCAATCCAAAAAGACACTCTGTCCAGACCGAGGCCTAAAACTACTTTTTTAGCTTCTTTCGGAAGTAATTCGATTAAATCACTAATAGCACCACTGATAGCACCACCAATATTAACGGGAAAGACCTCATCAAGCAGATCGGGCACTAATTTTATATACAAATTGGCGTGTCCGTTAAAACGATCAGGGTACTGTTGTATTACATCTAAAGGGCATGATAAACACTGTTTTCTATATGACATTGACAGACATAAAAAATTATTACGGCTTAAGCCAATAGCGTGTAGCGGAGTACTTATAGTATGCAACAACCAATGTTTACTCACTTCACGCATGCACTTAATGCTTTTCAAAATGGCTACTTGCTCGTAACAAAAACCACCACCAGATGTTATTTGACTTAAGAAGTAACTAGCAACTGAATTCAAAAGATTTGGAGGAACATGCCCCCAATCACTGCGGTTTATATTCAAAACTCACACACCCTTACGGCCCAACCGTTCTCACAGGCGTTCGCATAGTCACAAGTTCTTCGGCTAATGTGGGATGAATACCAACCGTATTATGCAAATCTGCCAATTTAACCCCCATTTTTAAGCAGACTGCAAAACCCTGTACAATCTCCCCCGCATCTGGACCAACAATATGTATCCCAAGTACGATCTGCTGTTGACGACTAACCACTAATTTACAAAAACTTTTCTCGGCAATCCCCCCTAAGGTGTGTTTCATTGGCGTAAATTCAGATTCATAGATATCAACCTGCTCACACTGTGCAGCCTGTTGCTCTGATAAACCGACTGTCCCAATACAAGGCTGAGAAAAAACAGCGCTTGGTATCTGTTCATAGTTAAGCGTCTGCCATGCTGGCTTGACCTGCTTAGACATCGCCCCAAAAAGATTACGAGCCAACACCATAGCTTCAGCAATTGCAACAGGCGTCAAAGCCACTTTATTAATCACATCTCCTAGAGCAAAAACAGAGGATTGTGACGTTTGATAGTAAGCATCAACCACAATAGCGCCTTTGATATCAGTTTCGATATTACAAGACTCAAGCCCCAAACCAACCGTATTAGGCACTCGACCAGTAGCCATTAAAACTACATCATATTCTTGTTGAGTTTGATCAGAAAAACAGACACGTTTAGCCCCTTGAGCAAGCTCAATCGCAAGTGGCTGCACTCCTACTTTAACTTCAATCCCTTTGGCAAGCATCTGTGCTTTTAAAAAAGCCCGTAGCTGTTCATCGAAGCCCCTCAGTGGCAATGGGGCACGATGACATAATGTTGTCTTCACCCCCAGGCCATTAAAAATCCCAGCAAATTCAACGCCTATATAACCGGCTCCTACAATTAAGATACGCTTGGGCAACTCTGGTAAATCAAACACTTCATTCGAGGTAATGGCATGTTCGGCACCATCAACCGACAGTTTATTCGGCCAAGAACCGGTCGCTATCACTATTTTTTCAGCCCGCAACAAAACTTCTTGCACTTGTACTTCAGTAGGACTTTTAAACTCAGCAGGCCCCCAATAACAGTCAACACCCGAACGTACCAATAAGGTCTGATAAATGCCATTTAAACGTTTAATCTCCGCTTTTTTATTGTCTCTTAAAACACCCCAATCAAACACAGGCGCTTCAAGTTGCCAACCAAACCTCTGTGCTATTTGATATTCTTGTGCAAAAGCGGAAGCATATACATACAGTTTTTTCGGCACACAACCCACATTAACGCACGTTCCCCCATAATAAAGATTTTCAATGATCGCAACTTTTGCGCCATATTGAGCAGCCATTCTTGCAAAGCGAACTCCTGCAGAACCTGCACCAATAACAACCACATCGTAGTTTTTTATATCCAAGCTCTCATCTCCTTTTGCATATCATTTTAATGGGCCTTATTCATCGTTTCGATCACCTTGATCATCTTAATGCAAATGCTTAAGTTCCAATAAAACGGCTTGACGTGCTCGCTTAATCTGCTCCGTTATAGTTTCAACCACAACTCGATCGTTTAAACCAGACCATTTAGCTTCCCACTGACCAAATAAATATTGTATCTCTACTTGCACAGCACCTTCAGAGAAAAAAGCACCTAAATCACGTAAATACAACACATAAGCCCAACCAGTAATGGGATTACCTTTTTCCCGATCCCCATCATAGTGAGCATAATCAACCATTAATTGCAACTGCCCAAGTTTTTGCAACGCCTCAAACCCAGCCGCTCTAATTGTTGAATTATACTCAGAACGCTCAACCCGCCACGCCGTATAAAATAAACTGAGCACAGCAACCAATAAAATAATGGTTTGCAACAAATGGCCCAACCCAATCGATTTCCCCCCAGTTTTCTTTTCCATAGGCCTTCATTCCATAAGGTATCATGTCAGAATTTTGACAAATTCAGCCGAATTTTACACAAAGATAGCCAAGTATTCGAGCCCACCAACCCACTGTTACATTTGCTGACCAGTTGTTTACAAGATACTATTGATCCTATAGGGATTTCCTTGCATATTAAGACTATATACCCAAGCGAGATCATGTGAAGAGAATAAGCGTATTAGAGAATGACATAAAACGGCATAAAAAGCCGCTAAAATCAAAGAATAGGCAAATCTCGGACGGCCTTTTGCATTTGGGAGACACTGTCTAATGGCACCAATGGCACCTTTTTGCAACAAAGCTATTTGCAATGACTCAATGAAGCATTCAATCAAGCACGATTTCTCCAGGTTATTTTTTATTTTTTTGATATCTTTGTGCTGTATCTGTCCCGGACAAGCCGATATTTTTATTTACCAAAACCAATGGGGACAAATGTTATTTTCCGACCGTGCTTTGTATGAACCTGGTTATAAACTCATTCGCCAACAAGCCAGCTCTGTCAAATCCACCCGCAAACCGAAAGCAAATACCCAAAAAAACAAATTCACACGCTTTGATCATGATATTGATTTTGCAGCACGCTCTTATTCTTTAGACCCCGCTTTAATCAAAGCAGTGATACATGCAGAATCTGCTTTTAACCCTAATGCAACCTCACACGCAGGTGCTCAAGGGCTAATGCAATTAATGCCAGCCACTGCCGCCAGCTATTTAGTCACGGACCCTTACAACCCTAGACAAAACATCATGGCTGGCAGTAAGCATTTAAAGTACTTATTGAATAAATATAAGGATGATATAGACCTCGCTTTAGCGGCTTACAATGCCGGCGAAACGCCTGTTCGAAAATATAAAGGGATTCCACCTTACAGAGAAACTCGCAATTATGTGAGAAAAGTTAAAAAATTACATACCAATTATCAAAGCAGTTATTGATCCTTTTCACAAAAAAGCATCAAACACATTATTCTTAAGAAAAAATTATTAAATTTCTGAAGCTATGTCATTGACCACTCGCGCATAATCCATTAGAGTTCACTTGGCTTTTCCTAAAGCACATGAATGTTAAAAGTACAACAGTCACAAGAAACACACACAGACAATTTAAAAGAAAATTAATATGGACAGACCTGTACAATCAACTGATCTTACCTCTTGGCAACAGACACATCAAATAGGTGAAGGTAATACTAATAAAAAAAGTCTCCTCCAAACAGTATTTGGTTGCTGTAACTATGGAGCAATATCAACACAAAACCTACCCCCAAGAATAGAACGAACAATTGACTCAAGACAGAATTCATCAGAAGTCGATTTCACAGATGCCAATCCCAGAGTTACATCAGCTTGTGATGGAGCCGGACCTTCATCATCTACAGCACCCACAATAAAAATACAGGTATTAGAGATAGGAGCGGAAAAAGTAAGAACAGAAAAAACAGAAGGAGAAGCAGTCAGACCCACTACACCCAGTCAGGAATCACTATCACTTAATATTTGGGTACCACAAAAATTTACACCAGCTTATAGTAAAGCACAATGTTTCTTAACTTCATCTATAGCACCCTTAGAAATACCAGTAATAGATAATGCAATTTTTCGTATTAACAACTTAAACATAGAGGAATTAGCAGTACAGCTATCAGAAAACAATACTGTACGCGATTTCCTTACATCTGATTGCATAACACACATACTTTCAAAAATAGACCTTATAGATTCTTCTCCACAAGAAGAATACAAAGCAAACATCCAAAATCAACTATCTGACATTAAGCTTGCCATTCTAAACAACAAAGACAGTAAACAAAAAATACTAGCTTTAATTTACACAACACTTGCACACCCAAAAATTATGTCTAGAACTGCAGGCATTGAAGCCATTGCTGCCTTACTTATTAAGAATATCTCTAAAAACATGGATACTTTTTTACAAAAAAATGGAGGAAATAAACTAATAAACATACTACGAGAACATAATCAAGCTCAATATAAAAAAATGCCAGCACAACAAGCCTGCAGCAAAATAATAAGCAGCATGGGCACTGAAGGCTCATTTTTAGCCAAAATACTTTTAGATTTAGAAGGACAGGACAATGAAATACTCTACAAAAAAGTTAAAAAATACCATGCATCAGTTACAAAGAAATTCAACCATCTAATTGAGACACAGACAGACAAAGATAAAAATAGCCTTGCTTTAATTTATAAAATTTTATCTCATCCCAGCTTCATCGATAATGATGATGCCTCACAAACAACAGCAATGAAGGAAGCCATCTCTGCACTATTATTTTCCAGGCTAGCTAAGGCTTTCCAAACATCACTCACAGTATTGATGGAAGAAATAAAAGAGTGCGAAGCAATAAGTATAAACAATCAATTTGTTCATCAAGTATTATATGACAATTTTCCTGCTTACGAAAGGCTCTGCATAAACAGCAAACTCGACCTAAAAAACGTACTTCCGACACTAGCAGAAAACTATGAAAACAATAACGAAGGCCGCATAAAACAATTTCACGACATTACTAGCCATCTCCTGTTTCATATAGCAAACAGCGTATTAACAAAGACAAGCAGAGAAGCCCATTCTGAACCTTTAGGAGATGAATATAATAACACTATAAAAATCCTGCAAGATTGCTTGAAAAGCACACTCAACACATAACATAACCCCAAACAGCATATGACGAGTTAAAGCAGGTGTATTCCTGGATGCATTATAAATCTTACTACATGAAGACATTATTAGTAGAAAAACAGCTTGTTTTATAGAATGAAATACTTAGAAACTCTACCAACCTGTCGTTTTTGAATATATAACCCCTCAAAAGATTTCAAAAAAGCTGAACAAACAAGTGGATCATACATCTATTATCTGTTACTTCGAGATACAATTATGATAGGCTCTTCAAACAAACCCTACAGGTCACCTTCTGTCCCAAAAGACCCTGTATGCACAAAGAAAAAACACTCTCTCTTGGATATCCTTAAACAGCTTTCCCCTTGCACCTCGCCTACGCAAAGTGTTCGACAAAGGACCTCTTCAAATCTCCGCACAAGCACGCAAGTTCATCAAACCAAACTGTATTCACAAGAAGACATCAAAAATATTTTTATTAGACAAATAAACCAACAAACTATAAAAACACTCCTAACACAATTGAAAAACAACCCAAGCAAACTCACAGACACTCTCGAACCAAAAGAGTTCATACAACAAGTATTCACTGAACTGGATATACCAGAGCAAATTAAACCGATAAATGATTACGAAACAATATCCCTAACAAAATATGAAATAACAGTTAAAAAAAAACTCGACACTATTAAAGAAGTAATAGAAAAAAAAGAAGGAAATCTTAAAAAAACAATCATAGATGCGATTTATACAGCCCTAGCACACCCTATCATCATCAAAGAATCCGACTGCCTGGCTACTCTGATTATCTTAATGATTGACGAACTTAACGTAAACCAAAATCAAAGTTTCACCCAACATCATCCATCATTGTTAGAGATGAGTATAGAAGGAGAACATCTAGAAAAATTATTAAAACTCTTACCCAATAACAACACAGGTAGCCCAGAAAGCGATTTTAACTCCAGAATAAAGTACACAGAATTTCACTTCCTGCTATCGATATACAAAAAATTAACTCACCCCAGCATCATCAGCAACACTAAATCAGCCCGTACCTTATATACCTTTTTATTTTCTGAAATGTCCCACAACATTCGATTCATAATCGACTCACAAACTAAAAAGTTACAATTAAAAGAAGGCATGATAACACTCAAACCTTCCCAAGACACAAAAAATAACACAATAATCAAGGTTACTCGTTTACTGGAGGGACTTTGCCCAGCATTTCATATATTACTTAATATCAAAGCTGATGAAATAAAAAACATACTTGAAGAAAAATCAACATATATACAATCTATAATAAAAATGCAAACCAAAATCAACCTATTCCACAATCTCGGAAAAAGCATACTTAATATTTTATATAACACCCTCAGAAAAAATGAAAATATACCTATATCTAGCAGTACTTACAAGCAAATTATAACTGACTTTAAAAAAATCATAGATAACATAAAACCTGATACAGAAATTTTTATATCATACGATTTCACCTTTATAGATAAACCCTGCTCAGAAAACACAAAAACACTTATAAAAAAATGGATCAATACAGAAGAAAATTTTAACTTATCAGCCGCAGAATTCGCTAAGCTTTTATTCATAGAAATGGGTATCTCTTACACAAACATGACTTCAAATTGTCTAAACCTAACACAATACTATTCTAATCTAGAAGATAAAATACAAGCAGCAAGATCTGAAAAAAGCGAAAGAGCTAGACTGATCAGTCTATACACAGCAATCGCACACCCTACACTGCTCAATCAACCTGATGGATATGCGGCTTTTCTCGCTCTACTAATCAGCCAACTTGAACCCAAAAACATGAACTTCCCAGAAGGACTTCAACAATCTGAAGAACTAACAATCCTCTCTCAATCAACCACATTATCAAGCCCAAATATGATAGATTACTCTAAACTCGAGATCACAAACCCATTCGATGATACTGACACTCATCAAAACATAACTCCAATAAACAATGTCACCTGTTTATTAAAAGCACAACCAGAAGGAAAGTTTTTGTTAAACATTTTAAACCTTGAATTCATAAGAGACAATGACGAGGAAAAAGAATACTTTAATAATATTTTCAAACGTATTGACTGGTTAAAAAACAGAAAGAACCCAAATACTCATAAAAGAACTTTAGCATCTCTGATATATACAATACTTTCGCATCCAAAAATTATACAGCACTACAAATCAAAACAGGCTTTGGATACTTTGCTTCTATCTGAATTATCTAATCACTTTAGTTCCATAAGCTCCATCGCGTTCAATAAAATTTTTGAAAAAATTATAACACTCAACCAAGAAGATTTACAAAACACAACCAAAGTATCTAATATAATTCAGCAAATATCTCCTGCTTACAGTAGATTATACATAAACTCTCAGTGCAAACATACTGCAGAAGTAGATAAAAAAACAAATGCCTATGAAAACAATTTTGAAATATTCGAATCTATCGGACAATGCTTGCTCAGCGAGCTATATCAACAATCAGATGCTACAAAAAAAGCTTATAATAAGACCATAGCAAGCTTTAATCTTTTCACTCAAGCACTCAAAAGAAAAGAACATAATCTAAGAGAAAAACCAACACCCACTAAACCTTTCAACTATACTCCAACATAACTGCCTCAGGATTTAACTGAGCTTTGAGCTTTTCAATTAATTCCTTCTTCGGAGTTACTTTCCAGTCATCCGCCAAATCCAACTTAGCCAAACTTGAACGTGCCCTATAATTAATCTGAACACTGCACCGACCGTAACGATAAGGTGTTAAAATTTCAGCCAATTTCTCAGATTCTTTGACTCCAACTTTCTCTGCCGTAAAAGCCAATAGCAAACGTCGCGCATAGTTCTCTTGCGCCGTTTCAATATTTACAATAGAACGTGCCAACAATTTATATTGCCCTGTGTAATTATCATGCTGCACTTCCCCTTCAACCACCAGAATCTCATCCTTAACCAAATAAGACCGACACGCTTCATAGACATCCGCAAATATCGATACCTCCATATGACCTGTTTGATCATCCAAAGTTAGAAATGCCATACGATCGCCTCGCTTATTTTTCATTGTACGCATCGCCACAATCAAACCCGCAACTACCACCATTTCCCCTCTGTTCGTAGCTTTTACTTTGTTCAATGAAGCCGAAACAAACTGTTTCAATAAATTACGGTACTCAGTGATCGGATGGCCTGTCAAAAACAAGCCCAAAGTTTGACTCTCACCTCGCAGGCGTTCTCTCTCAGGCATAAGCTCACAACTGAGCAGCTCAGGCTCAGGCACTCCCTCCCCCGTCAAACCCCCAAACAAATCAGTAATACCAATTTGCTTATCTCTTAAAACCTGTTCCGCATATTGAATAGCAGGTTCAAGACTCAACAATAAACTGGCCCTATTGTCCCCAAAATCATCCAAGGCTCCAGAACGAACCAACGCTTCTAAAGTCCGACGGTTTAGTTTTTTTAAATCTATACGAGTACAAAAATCAAAAAGGCTCTTAAACACCCCTTGGGCTTGCCGCTCACACACAATCAGCTGTGCAGGCCCCTCACCTATCCCCTTAACAGCACCTAAACCATAAATCACTGAATCATTCTCACCTACAGTGAACTGATAATGGGATCGATTGACATCAGGCGATTTAATGTCAAGCTGCATGCGCCTACATTCATTCACAAAAATCACTACCTTATCAGTATTATCCATATCCGAAGATAACACTGCGGCCATAAAAGCCGCTGGATAATGCGCTTTTAACCAAGCTGTCTGATAAGAAATCAAAGCATAAGCGGCTGAATGCGACTTATTAAACCCATAACCGGCAAACTTTTCCATTAGATCAAAAATATAGGTTGCTTGATCTTCTGAAACCTCATTAGCTAAAGCCCCTTTTAAGAAAATTTCACGCTGCTTCGCCATCTCTTCAGGTTTTTTCTTACCCATAGCTCGCCTTAACATATCAGCGCCACCTAGGGTATAGCCAGCCAACACCTGTGCTATCTGCATAACTTGCTCTTGATACAAAATCACACCATAAGTATTTTTTAATATCGGCTCTAATTGAGGATGCGCATAAGTCACTTCGGCACGACCGTGCTTACGATTAATAAAGTCATCCACCATACCCGACTGCAAAGGCCCAGGGCGAAACAAGGCAACTAAAGCCGTAATATCCTCAAAACAACTTGGGATCAAGCGCTTGATCAAATCTTGCATACCTCGGGATTCCAACTGAAAAACAGCCGTGGTATAACCGGATTGTAATAGCTTAAAAGTCGCCTCATCGGCTAAAGGAATGCACGCTATATCTAAGGTTTCATTGTAACAAGCCTTGATATTTTGCACGGCCCAATCCACAATGGTCAAAGTCCGTAAACCTAAAAAATCAAATTTGACCAAACCGGCTTGTTCAACATCATCTTTATCATACTGAGTGACCAGATTTGCACCCATCTCATCACAATACAAAGGTGCAAAGTCCGTTAAATCTGAAGGTGCAATCACTACACCTCCAGCATGCTTGCCAACATTGCGCGTAATACCTTCAAGCTTTAAAGCCATCTCCAACAATTCTTTCACATCTTCATCAGTTTCAAACAACTCTCTTAATTGTGCTTCATCTTCCAAAGCTTTATTTAAGGTCATACCCAACTCAAAAGGAATCAGTTTTGCAATCCGATCAACAAACCCATAAGCCTTGCCTTGCACACGCCCTACATCTCTGACTACAGCTTTAGCCGCCATGGTACCAAAAGTAATGATTTGAGAAACCGCTTGACGACCATATCTCTGGGCCACATAATCAATCACACGATCACGACCATCCATACAAAAATCAATATCAAAATCCGGCATGGACACCCGCTCTGGATTTAAAAAACGTTCGAACAGTAAATCATATTCCAAAGGATCTAAATCAGTAATATTTAAAGCATAAGCCACCAATGAACCCGCTCCAGAGCCTCGCCCAGGTCCTACCGGAACCGCATTGTCTTTAGCCCACTTAATAAAGTCCATAACAATCAAAAAATAACCCGGGAAACCCATTTCCAAAATAATAGTTAATTCTTCTTCTAAACGATCGTGATACAACTGTTTGTCAAGATTGCTTGCCCCAACTCTTGCCTCAATATTTTCCAAGCGCTTATGCAAGCCCTCACGTGCAACTTGACGAAAAAAAGTTTCCATCGTCATACCTGTAGGAATAGGAAACTTAGGCAAGTGATAGGTTCCTACAGGTATGTCTAAATTACAACGCTTAGCAATTTCAACCGTATTCATTAAAGCTTCCGGCAAATCAGCAAATAATGTTTGCATCTGTTCTGGCGACTTTAAATACTGCTCAGGCTCAGTATTTCTAGGACGGGTTGCGTCCTCAAGCACATGACCGCTGTGAATACACACTCGCACTTCGTGTGCATCAAAGGCCTCCTCTTGTAAAAAACGAACGTCATTGGTCGCCACCACAGGGCACTGAACCAAAACAGCCAACTTTACAGCTTCTTTAATATAACGCTCTTCTTGAGGCTTCCCCACTCGCTGCAACTCCAAATAAAAACGATCACCTAATACAGCTATCCATTCATCCAAACACGCTTGCGCTTGCTTAACTTGATCAGATAACAATAAATGCCCGATTAAACCCTCTTGCGCCCCCGATAAAACGATCAAACCCGCATGCATTTCTCGCAAATCCTCAAATGAAATACAAGGTAACGATGCCTGCTGACGTTGTTGATAGGCCTTAGAAATCAAACGTGTTAAGTTATGATAACCTATAGTATTTTGCACCAATAAAGTTAAGCGCGTGGGACTTTGCATATAGTTAGATGCCAATACCCAAAGATCGGCCCCAAAGATAGGTTTAATGCCAGCGCCATGCGCTGCTTTTTGTAACTTAATCACTGCAAATAAATTGGTTTCATCCGTCACTGCAACAGCCGGCATTTTTAAGGTATTAACCGCTTGCATCAGTGGTTTAATCCGAACCAAACCGTCTACCAAAGAATACTCTGAATGTAACCTTAAGTGGACAAAACTAACCACGATGTTCCACCTCAAGACCTTTATCCAAGCACTTTCGTACAGGAGCAAATGAAGTTCGATGCAAAGGCGTTGGACCTAAACGCTGCAAAGCCTCAAGATGCGCTTTTGTGGGATACCCCTTATGTTGCGCCAAACCATAACCTGGATATTGTTGGCTCAACATCCGCATCTCTCGATCACGCTCTACTTTAGCAATAATAGATGCAGCTGAAATCTCTGGAACTGTTGCATCACCTTTAACTATCGCTTCAACCTCCATAGGTAAATCAGGGCAGCGATGGCCATCGACCAATACTCTAACCGGCTCTATCGACAGTTGCACTACAGCTCGCTTCATTGCCAACAGACTTGCTTGAAGAATATTCAAACGATCAATTTCTTCAGGCTCAGCTCGACCAATTGCCCAGCACAGAGCTTTTGAACGAATGAGATCATTTAAAGCGGTTCTTTTTTTATCAGACAGCTTTTTAGAATCAGCCAGACCGACTATAGATTCTTTTGGATTTAATATCACCGCAGCTGCAAGCACGGCTCCAAATAATGGACCTCTGCCCACTTCATCAACACCTGCAATCCAAATGGACATAAGTATATAATTTCCTCTGCTGAACAATTGGAACAATTGTTCCAATTGAGAGCTTACCATTTTACTCCTAAAATGAGCCTTTTTTGAGGCTTATTACCGTGCAAATGCAAAATAAAACTAGGCACTATAACCTTTTTGGTTGTTTTAAAAACAAATATAACCTTTATCAGCTCAAAACAACTTGAGAATAGAAAATCACTTGCACATTGGCTTATAGACTGTTATCAATAACTTTTCTAATACATTTGGTATATATCTGCTGTAACAATAAAGGGCTGCGATCAATTGATAGACAACGAAGGCTACCGATCCAATGTGGGTATGATACTCACTAACGCTAACGGTCAAGTATTTTGGGCTAAAAGAAAGGAGCAAACCGCCTGGCAGTTTCCACAAGGAGGCATACAGGAGGGAGAAACGCCTCAGCAAGCCCTTTATCGAGAGCTTTATGAAGAAATAGGTTTAAACGCCAGCATTGTCAAGATCTTAGCTGAAAGTAAAAATTGGTTAAAATACAAATTGCCAGAGAAGTACATTAAAAGCACTGAGCAAACAATCTTTGTGGGTCAAAAACAAAAATGGTTTTTACTGTATGCCAATGAAGTAGATGATAAAATTAAGTTCAACACCACAACCAAACCTGAGTTTGATCAATGGGAATGGGTCTCCTACTGGTATCCTCTAGCTCATATTATAGAATTTAAACAAGCAACATATAAAACAATACTGAATGAATTTGCACCTTATCGCCTTAATTTAAAACAAACACACGCGATTTGAAAAATTTCACAATAAACCACATAGATCCGACGGTTTCATATGCTTGAGATACTACGCGGAATTGTACAAGAAGCAAGTTCTGCAGAAGACTTCCAGGCCGCACTTAACATCATAGTATTGCGCATACGCCAAGCTATGCGCACAGAAGTTGCGTCTGTTTATTTAATCGACCACAGTATCAATCGCTACTTACTAATGGCCACAGAAGGACTAAATTCTACCGCTGTTGGTAAAGCGTCTCTGGCCCTTTCTGAAGGCTTAGTTGGACAAGTTGGGCAACGTGAAAAACCCATTAACATTCAAAATGCAAGCACCCACCCTAAATATCGCTACCTTAAAGAAACAGGAGAAGAGCGTTTCCATGCTTTTTTAGGTGTGCCCATCATCCACCAAAAACGTGTGCTCGGTGTACTGGTAGTACAACAGACCATAAGCAGAGCATTTGATCAAAGTGAAGAGGCCTTCTTAGTAACGATCTCTGCACAATTAGCTGCAGTCATTGCACATGCACAAGCATCCGGCCACATTCATCCAATCAATCATACAGCAAACACCAAACCTGTGCGGCTATCAGGCATCAGCGGCACTGTTGGCATTGGTGTGGGTCAAGCCGTACTGTGTCAAACCATAATTGACTTAAGCAGCATCCCTTTACGCTCCATTCAACAAAACCTTGAACAACAAATCCAACGTTTTAAAGAAGCAATCTGGCAAGTACAACGTGATATTAATCAGCTCAAAAACCAAGTCAATGATCGTTTAAATGCTGAAGAAGCTTTATTATTTGACGTTTATCATCGTTTACTCGAAGACAATGCACTGGGTGGGGAAGTTTTAAATAAAATCAAACAAGGCTTTGAAGCTGAAGGAGCATTAGCCTACATTGTCCACCAACATTTACGTAACTTTGGACTAATGGATGATCCTTACCTAAGAGAGAGAGGCGTTGATATTAAAGATCTAGGCGCACGCATACTTAACAAGCTTCTAGCAAAAAAACCCGAAAAAAAACGCTATCCAGAACAATGCATCCTAGTTGGTGAAGAAATTACAACTTCACATTTAATAGAAATCCCAAAAAACCGACTCTCAGCCGTAGTCAGCAGACAAGGTTCAAAAAATTCTCATATGGCTATCGTTGCCAGAAGCCTAGGCATTCCTACAGTAGTCGGCGCATTAGACCTACCTTTACCCGAAATAGAAGGCTGTGAATTAATTGTAGATGGTTATCAAGGAGAAGTGATTTGGGGGTATTCTCATAAGTTAAAACAACATTATCTTGATCTAATTCGCCAAGAAAAAAATTTGATGAGTGATTTAGAAAGTTTTAGAAATAAAGCTGCCAAAACTGCAGACGGTTATCCCATTACTTTATACGTCAACACAGGTTTAATGGCCGATGTTTCTCTATCTCTAGACCGTGGAGCAGAAGGTGTCGGGCTGTATCGAACAGAAATTCCATTTATGCTACAAGATCGTTTTCCAAGTGAAACAGAACAATTCAACATATATAGAAAGCAACTGTTAGCTTTTGCCCCAAAACCTGTTACCATGCGTACCTTAGACATTGGTGGCGACAAAGCACTGCCCTATTTCCCTATTGAAGAAGAAAATCCTTTTTTAGGTTGGCGTGGCATTCGAGTTACTTTAGATCATCCTGAAATATTCATTCTACAAATTAGGGCTATGATCAAAGCCAGCGCAGAATTAAATAACCTTAGAATTTTATTACCGATGATATCGAACGTTTTCGAAGCAGAACACGCCTTACATTTGATTCATAGAGCTTATGAAGAAGTTTCTGAGGAAGGTTATACCGTACAAATGCCACCCGTTGGTGTAATGATAGAAATACCCGCTGCTGTATACCAAACCACAGAACTGGCACAAAGAGTTGATTTTCTATCTGTCGGTACAAACGATCTAACACAGTATTTATTAGCAGTGGATCGCAACAATCCACGTGTTGCTGATCTGTATCAAAGCTACCACCCTGCCGTACTAAAAGCCTTGTACGATATCATACAGCAGGCTAACCAAGTTGGCACTCCAGTCAGCGTTTGTGGAGAAATGGCCGGTGACCCTTTATCGGTTATTTTACTGCTTGCTATGGGGTATCAGACTTTAAGCATGAGCGCCAGCTGCTTAGCTAAAGTCAAATGGGCCATTAGTCAAATCAGCATGAGTAAAACCAAAGAAATTCTAAACAATGTCTTACAACTGGATAACGCTGAAATGGTACGAAGCTACCTAAAAATGACCTTATCTCATGAAGGCCTAGGAGAATTACTGAAATTTAGCAACCGTGCACTAAACACCTAGAATAGAACTTTGAAAAAGTCTAGGTGTTTAGTGACCAATAACGCACAACTGTCTTTTTATTTTGTCAAAAATTTAATTTTTAATCATCGTCGTCGTCATCATCATCGTCGTCATCATTCTCATCTTCATCCCTAGTACGTTTTTCTACCTCAATACTTCGTATTGATCGAACTCGCATTCTGTTTGGAAAAACACAGGTTCCCATTTCAGTAACATTTCTGGCAACAGCATTCTCAATCTCCATAAATTCAGAGTTTAATTGAGTATTATTCCTCATCATAAAAATAGATTTATTATGATCCCTAACTTCAATCGTATAGTTTCTTGCGCGAAAAGGCACTGTAAATGAACCTTTAAATACAGCCTCTCCAGTATAATCAGACAAAGTAGCATCTAAATGCCTGATATCAGAATTACTGAAAATTACCCAAGCTGTTGCCATAGAACCGGGAGTCATATTCAGAACCTGTATTTCTGCCTCAACCATACTACCGTTTTGATCAACACTACAAAAACCTTCTCCGCTTTGGCCTGATAATATTGCAAAACTTTCACCTGCAATACTAATCTTTGGAACCAAAAAAGAAAATCCAATCATTACTGCTACAGTCACTACCAACACAAATTTTTTAAAAAATAAATTCATAATACTTCCTTAACTTACTACAAGCTATTCGTTTAAGATGAAAATACTTTTTGGGTGAAATTTTATAGGTCACTCAACCAAAAAACAGATGTAATTTTATCTAACAAATAAAGTTGATAGCAAAACAAATTATGTTTTCAATTGTAATGGAGTGTTAGGCCTTGCAAATAAATAAACTACCGAATTGTGGAGTTAAGATGCTCATTCCTAAGGGCAGCTGTCATACCTTCAAAACAGAAGCCCGAGCATAATAGCTGACATTCTTCTGTTACCACAGTCCAACTGTATACGGGGATATTTGGGTAACACTGAAATAGTACGGAACTATCTAAAAATGACCTTAATTTCATGAAAGCTTAGGAAAACAGCCATGAGCGATGCAATTTTCGTCACCCTAGGTGATGAAAATTGCATTTACACGGTAAATTACTGAAATTTAGCAATCGCTCACTAAATACTTATAACCTTTTTGCATCCATATATGAAGCTATAACTGCAACACATACTTGATCGTAACAACCAAACCTTCCATAAAGCCAATTACACCAGCACCAGCACCTAATTTTTGTAACTTTGCTCCATCAATCCCATAACGTAAATCGTGCCCAGGCCTGTCTTGTACAAAAGTAATCAACTCTTTACACGATCGACCTCGTACTGAAGGGCAATGAGGATAACGCTCACGCAAACCAGCACTGCCTGCAAAGATTTTATCCATCAAATCACAAATCATATACACCAGCTCAAGATTAGAGTGCTCATTGCTCCCACCTATGTTATACGTTTCTCCAACTTTCCCTCTATCTAAAATTAATTCTATACCTAGACAATGGTCTTCTACGTACAGCCAATCTCGAATATTACTACCTCGCCCATAAATTGGAATAGCTTCTCCCTGGGCGGCACATAAAATAACTGTCGGAATCAGTTTTTCAGCATGTTGATAAGGACCAAAATTATTCGAACAATTACTGGTTGTTACATTCAACCCATAAGTATGATGATAAGCCCGCACTAAGTGATCAGAGGCCGCTTTACTGGCCGAATAAGGTGAATTAGGAGCATAAGGCGTTTCTTCAGTAAACGGAGGATCAACCAATCCCAAAGACCCATACACTTCATCGGTTGAAACGTGATGAAAATGATGGACTTGCAAACCTGGCTTTGACTCTAACCAAACTTGTCTGGCTGCTTTGAGCAAACTGTGCGTACCCAGCACATTACTTTGGATAAAAATATCTGGATTTGCAATAGAACGATCAACATGCGTCTCAGCCGCAAAGTGAACGATAGTATTGAGATTATATTTCTCCAAAAGTTCAACAACTAATTGATTGTCTTGTATATCTCCTTCTACAAATTGAAACCCAGGATGTTGCCAAACGGCTTGCAAATGATCTCGATCACCCGCATAAGTCAAAGCATCCAATACAACAATTTTATCTTGCGGATAACGTTCACACCAATATCGCACAAAATTACAGCCAATAAAACCAGCTCCGCCGGTTACGAGCATTTTCCTCAAGCAACACCTCTGCTATAGATCATACCTATATTCGTTCTTGTAATACTTCAACTAAGGCTTGCCTCCAGTTTAAAGGTTCCAGCTCACAAGCTCGCACAAGCTTTTGCGTATCCAGTAAGGAACACGGTGGCCTCTTAGCAGGCGTAGGATACTGCTGCGTTGAGACAGGCACAATCGGCACAGCTTCCTCCAGTAAACCGTATTCCAATGCCTGTTCCTGAATAGCAAAAGCAAAATCATACCAACTGGCAACACCGGCGTCTGTCCAATGATAAAGGCCTTGCAAATCAGGGCGATTCACTATCTTCCAAATGACCTTTGCCAAGCTCACAGCCGAAGTGGGCGTACCTATTTGATCGTCCACCACTTTTAACTCAGAGCGCTCATGCAGGGCTTTAAGCATAGTATTTAAAAAGTTACGGCCAATATTTGAATACAACCAGGCTGTCCGTACAATCACATACTCTAAAGCTTCAATTTCAACCAGTAATTGTTCGCCCGCTAATTTACTCACACCATATTGATTCATCGGATTCGTTGGGTCAGCCTCTTTATAACGACCAGTTTGATCCCCTTTAAACACATAATCTGTAGATACATGTATCAAACGCGCGCAAACTTCACGCGCTGCTTCACCTAAATACCCTACCCCAAGTGCATTAACTGCATACGCCTGTTCAGACTCAATTTCAGCCTGATCAACCGCTGTATAAGCAGCCGTGTTAATGATGACACTCGGCTGCACACTGGAGACCGTTTGCATCACTTGATTAGCATCGGTCAAATCAAAATCAGGTAAATTGTATAAGGGAAGCAATTCCCATTCAGAATCAGGTAAACACAACTGCAAACTCTGGCCTAACTGACCTGCCCCTACAATCATGACTCTTTGTTTCATTCACATCCGCCTTTTTTCTATATCACATAGATCAAAACTACAATTGTAAAGCTTCAATTTCATCAAACGCCCTACCTGCCTGATCTTTAGCAGACAACAAAGGTGTAGCCCCGGAAGCAACAGGCCAGGAAATATTTAGCGTCTGATCATCCCAACGAATACTACACTCATATTCTGGAGCGTAAAAATCTGTACATTTATAAACAAACTCAGCATACTCACTCATGACGTAAAAACCATGCGCAAAACCCGGCGGCACCCACAGTTGGTTTTTACACTCACCACTGAGCACCACTCCAACCCATTGACCAAACGAAGCAGAATTTGCACGTACATCAACCGCCACATCAAACACTTCACCTTGCAACACACGCACTAACTTACCTTGCGTATGTTGAGTTTGATAGTGTAAACCCCGCAAAATATGCTGCTGAGAAAAGCTGTGATTGTCTTGCACAAAATCAGCATGAATACCATGAGCTGCGAAAACGCGTTGCTGATAGGTTTCCATAAAAAAACCACGCTTATCCGTGTGCACTTTAGGGCGGATCTCAATAACCTCTGGAATGTTTGTTGGCACAAACTGCATCGACTCACCTTGACCGTACTGATTCACCTGCCACTTGCGCCAAATATCTACCATAACCGGTTTTGGCAAATTTTTTCGCTTGACGCACTAACGTGTCTCTACAAATAAAACCCTGCCGATAAGCAATCTCTTCAGGACACGCTATTCTTAAACCCTGACGACGCTCAATAATTCGAATAAAGTTGGCTGCATCCAACAAGGCATCGTGCGTGCCGGTATCTAACCAGGCTGTACCTCTACTGAACAATTCCACATACAAAGCACCCTGCTCTAAGTAGACTTTATTCACGTCCGTAATCTCTAGTTCGCCCCGAGCTGATGGTTTAATACTTTTTGCGATCTGAACCACATCGTTGTCATAAAAATACAAACCCGTCACCGCATAATTAGAGCGCGGTTTGGCTGGTTTTTCTTCTAAATCAATGGCCTTACCAGATTCATCAAAAGACACCACACCATAGCGTTCAGGGTCCTCAACATAGTAACCAAAAACAGTAGCACCTCGCTCTCTTTGGGCACATTCTCGCAGCTTTTTCGAGAAACCTTGTGAATAAAAAATATTATCTCCCAAAATCAAACAAACTGAATCAGCACCTATAAATGATTCTGCAATCACAAAGGCTTGCGCCAAACCATCTGGGGAAGTCTGTATCGCATACTCAAAATGAATCCCCCACTGACTGCCATCCCCCAACAGCGCTTGGAATGATGCTTGATCATGCGGTGTTGTGATCAGCAAAATATCGCGAATACCCGCTAATAACAGTGTTGAAATCGGGTAGTAGATCATCGGCTTATCATAAATAGGCATGATCTGTTTACTGACAGCCAAAGTCAGCGGATAAAGGCGACTGCCTGTCCCTCCAGCTAAAATAATACCTTTACTGGTCGGCACTTATTGACGCCCGTAACTGTCTTCAAAACGTACAATATCATCCTCACCCAAATAACTGCCGGTTTGCACCTCAATAATCTCCAGCCCTATTACTCCTGGATTAGCCAAACGATGGGTTGTGCCCAGAGGGATGTAAGTAGATTCATCCTCCGTCAGCATAATTTTTTCTTCTCCTCGCGTGATTTCTGCTGTTCCTTTAACCACTACCCAATGCTCAGCACGATGATGATGCATCTGCAAAGACAAACTATGCCCAGGTTTAACCATAATACGTTTGACTTGAAAACGATCAGAGTTACAAATGGATTCATACCAGCCCCAAGGCCTATAAACCTTTGTGTGATCACTGGCCTCAGGCCTATTTTCGTGTTTCAGTCGCTCTACCACTTGTTTAACAGCTTGACTGGCATTTTTATCCACAACTAATACAGCATCCGCTGTTTCTATCACAATGGTATCTTTAAGCCCTACAGCAGCCACCAAACGGGACTCAGCACGAACCAAACAATTGGATGAATCTTGCAGGAACACATCACCCACTTGTACATTATTGTCTTCATCACTGGACATAGCATCACTGACGGCTGTCCAAGAACCGACATCACTCCAAGGCCCGCTCAATGGCACCACCGCAGCCTGCTCAGTATGCTCCATAACAGCATAATCAATTGACTCTGAGCGTACTTTCGCAAAAGCTTGTGCGTCTATTCGTACAAAATCCAGATCGATTTTGCGCAGTTCATAAGCCTTAACAACCTGATCATAAATATCAGCAGCATGTTGTTTCAATTCTTGCAAATAAAGCTTCGGCCGCACCACAAACATGCCACTGTTCCAAAAATAATCGTCCTGCTCTAGATAACTTTGCGCAAGGGTTTTCTCGGGCTTTTCCACAAACTTATCCACAAGATATGTACCAAGCCCACTAGCCACTGGTATGCCAGCCTTAATATAACCATACCCCGTTTCTGGCGCTGTTGGCTCTACACCAAAGGTCACAATATAACCAGATTCTGCCAATTGAGTCGCTTTTTCTACAGCCTCACAAAAAGCGTCATCAGCGTTCAAATGATGATCAGCTGGTAAAATTAACAAAGGATCGTCACGCTGCTCTTCAGCAGCACAAATCGCGGCCAACGCGACAGCCGGAGCTGTATTACGACCACAAGGTTCGAGCACCACAGTAGCTTGCTGATCCAATTCTTTCAGTTGCTCAGCCACTTTAAAACGATTATCTTGGCTACAAACCACAATAGGTGATCGACAGGCAGGTATAGCCAAAATACGCTCAACGGTTTGCTGAAACAAACTTTTATCGGCGTCGACCAAATCAATAAATTGTTTTGGGTAACCTTGCCTGGACAAAGGCCATAAACGGGTTCCACTCCCACCGGCTAAAATCACTGGTATGATCATAGTATTCCTTAAATCAAGATGTTAAAGCTTGCAAGTCATAATGTCTTAATATCGAGGGCGCAATTCTAACACTCTCAAGCCAAGGCTTCAAAGACTACTCACTGATCAAAACCTGTTCCTGCTAAAACCCTTAGGTTTACAAACCGACTATGAGCCGTTACCATCTTAAACTCAATACGACCAATCAAAAAAGTCCACACTCCAAGTAATCTCAAGTGGTAGCAGATGATACAAAACAACTACTTACCAAATCTTCAACTCAAGCGCTTACCACAAACACTCATCTTATTAATGTTATCCATCTTAGCCGGCAACTCTGCGTTTAGCTATGGCCTGGGCCCTCAAGACTTCACGGCTAGAAGAGACCTACAAGCTTTAATCGACAGCGGAAAACTAAACGCTATTACAAACACTTGGCCCCTACCCTGGCGCACATTAACAGAGCAATTGTCCCAACTGGAACACAGCGATTTGCCGCCTTATCTAATACAGGCAAAACTCAGATTAGAACAGCAAGCCAAACGATTTACTCAACCCACGCCACCCCAAGCAAACACGCTCTCACTACAAACACACTCTCAACCTCATCTGATTAGCCACTTTGGCAGCAATCCCCACGCTGAAAACAGTGCACAAGCCAGCTTTGCTTGGTCACAAACGTATTTCAGCGGTCAACTGTCTATCAATGCAGTTGAAAGTGACATTGACCACCAGCATTATCAACTTGACGACAGTTACATTGCAGCCCATTTGGGTAACTGGGTCTTTGGTTTAGGCACCATCGATCAATGGTGGGGACCAGGTTGGCAAAGCAGCTTAATACTTTCCCACAATGCCAGACCTATACCTGGCGTTTTTATTACGAGAAACAGTCAAGCTCCGTTTACTTCGCCTTTATTACAGTGGCTAGGCCCCTGGCACCTGGTCTCATTCATGGGTCAACTAGAATCCGATCGCACAATCAGTGATGCACTGTTATGGGGAATGCGTCTAAGTTTTGCTCCTAGTCAACATTGGGAAATTGGCCTATCTCGTAGCGCCCAATGGGGAGGAAAAAACAGACCAAAGAGCTTTGACACTTTCTGGGACTTATTAATCGGTGAAGATAATTTTGAATCCTCAGACCCAGGCAAAGCTACCGAACCGGGCAATCAACTGGGAGGTATTGATATTCGTTTCCATGCTCAAGCCGGTCAAGGCTCTTACGCGTTATACACGCAATGGATTGGTGAAGACGAAGCCGGTGGGCTGCCATCACGACCCATGGGATTAATTGGAATGAGCGTGACAGTCCCTTTACACAAAGCCCCAATGACAACAATTTTAGAGTATCAAGATACCGCACTCGACAGTTACAAATCCAATGAAATTTTCAACTCAGGGTACAATCACAGCATTTATACAACCGGTTATCGTCATAGAGGTCGTGTTATAGGGTCAAGTTTTGACAATGATACCAGGGCATTAACCTGGGCCGCTTTGTTTAATACTTCACCCAGCTGGGCTTGGTCATTGTGGCTCACTCACTTAGATGCCAATCGCGATGGCGCAGCAGCCAATAACACTGTTTCGCAACAGGCACAGACATTAAGTATCATTAACTTGCTTGGCCACTATCAGCACGCTACCCACACACTCACAGTGGGTGCTAATTGGCACGAAGAATTAACCAACAACTTATTATCAAGAGATAAAAAAGCAGGTATTTCTATTGGATACGAATACAATTTTAAAAACAAGTAAACTATTACGGTAATCCTAAACTCAAGCTTGACACATATCTATAACAAGTCATCAACGAACCTGTGATTTTTTAGTCATTTTCATTGATTGGAACGCACTAAGGAGGTGTTAAGAAATAAATTGGACATCTAGCATCCAATTTATTTCTTAACACCTCCTAAAGCTTTTACTCCAGGCTTATTCACCATCTCCCAAACTCGTATTACATAACGAAACCATTGTAAAAAAGCAGGTGACCACACTCGATTTTTTCTAAGAGACATCGTAATTTCATGACGAATCGTGCGTTTACTGTCCGCTCCCATATTACTCAAGCCCCCAACACGCATCCGTACCATCACTCGATTAATGTAAGAATACGCAATGCGTCGAGAGAAAAAAAGCCTGACAAAAAAATCAAAATCTCCAACTACTTTATAACGTGTCGTATACAAACCAAACTCTTTAAACAAATCCTTTTTAAAAAAAGTAGTCGGATGCGGCGGCATCCAACCAATACGAAACAACCAAGGCCTAAAATAAGACGCCTTATAATAACGAAAAACTGTATCTAACTGCCTATCCACTATCACCATATCAGAAAAGCACAGCTCAGATCCTTCTTTTTGCATCTTCTCAATAACATCAGAAACAACATACTCATCTTGAAATAAATCATCTGAGTGCAGAATCCCGACAATCTCACCACTGGCATGAGCAATGCCTTTATTCAACGCATCATAAATACCTTGATCTGGCTCTGAAATAAACACACTTAATCGAGATCGATAAGGTTCAATACACTCAAGGGTTCCATCAGTCGAACCTCCATCAATAACGATATACTCAATGTTTGAATAAGTCTGAGATAACACAGACTCTAAAGCCTGACTTATATAACGCTCATTATTATAAACTGCTGTGATAATACTGACCTTTGGTGTTGTCTGTGCTGTTTTTTCTTGCTCACGATGTTCTTGCATTGATCACAACCTTAAACCTTGATATTGATTTTCTAAAAACCACTGATAAGTTAACTCTAAACCTCGCTGTAACTCAACGTTTGCCTGCCACCCTAACTGGGTCAAAACAGAGACATCCAGGAGTTTACGAGGCGTTCCATCAAACTTTGATGGGTCAAATACCAACTCACCTTCAAATCCAACCACCTGTTGTATCAACTTAGCCAACTCAAAAATAGTAATATCTTGCCCTACACCCACATTCAAATGCGATTGCCTCGGATTAACATGAGTATTGTATACATCATCGGGCAATTGCAAAACAAAAACAGACGCACTGGCCAAATCATCGACATATAAAAATTCTCTTCGAGCTTTGCCACTGCCCCATACTTTTGCCTGTGACGCATTAGCTAACTTAGCTTCATGAAAACGACGCATCAAACCGGGTACGACATGACTGTTGGTTGCATGAAAATTGTCACCCACCCCATATAAATTGGTTGGCATCAAACAACGATAATTTGTACCATACTGACGATTATAAGATTCACACAGTTTAATGCCAGAAATCTTCGCCAAGGCATAAGGTTCATTGGTCGGTTCCAATACACCAGTCAAAAGCGCACTTTCAGCCATGGGCTGCTCAGCAAATTTAGGATAAATACAAGAGCTACCTAAAAACAATAAACGATTAATACCCGCACTGTAAGCAGCCTCTATTACATTACATTGTATCATTAAATTATCGTATATAAATTCAGCCGGATAATTATTATTGGCTTGAATCCCACCTACTTTGGCAGCCGCTAAAATCACAATATCAAAAGATTCTTGCTGAAAAAAATCTTGCACTTGTGCTTGCGAAATCAAATCAAGCTCAGAGCGAGTTTTCAAGCATAAGTGATCATACCCCAAATGTTTTAATTTCCTGACAATAGCCGAACCCACCATCCCTTGGTGACCGGCTACAAATATCCGACTTTCAGGCCCAAGCATGCCATGCATATTCATACTCACTCATGAAAACTAAACGTTTCAAACCCTTCTTTGCGACACAATTCATCTTTTTGAGCATCACGAAAATCAGAATTTACCATTTCTTTGACCAATTCGTTGAAACTGATTTTAGGAACCCAACCCAACTGTTCACGCGCTTTACTGGCATCCCCTAATAAGGTTTCTACTTCCGTTGGCCTAAAGTAACGTGGATCTACTGCTACGATCATTTTACCCGTTTGAACATCAAAACCTTTTTCTTCAAGCCCTTGACCTTCCCAACAAATATCAATCTGCAGCTGCTGACAAGCCGCATTAACAAAATCCCTAACAGAGTATTGCTCCCCTGTGGCAATACAATAATCTTCGGCCTTATCTTGCTGCAACATCAACCATTGCATTTCAACGTAATCCTTAGCATGTCCCCAATCGCGCAGCGCATTTAAGTTACCCAGATGCAAACACTCCTGTAAGCCCAACTTAATACGAGCCAGTGCCCGAGTGACTTTACGTGTAACAAACGTTTCCCCTCGAATCGGAGACTCATGATTAAACAAAATCCCATTACAAGCGTAAATGTCATAAGCTTCACGGTAATTGACTGTAATCCAATACGCGTAAAGCTTCGCCGCTGCATAGGGCGAACGTGGGTAAAACGGGGTCGTTTCTTTTTGTGGCACCTCTTGCACTTTACCGTACAACTCCGAGGTCGATGCCTGATAAAAGCGAGTTTTAGTTTGCAAGCCTAAAATCCTAATGGCTTCTAACAATCGCAAAGTGCCCAATGCATCTGAGTTTGCCGTATATTCAGGCTCCTCAAACGAAACAGCCACGTGCGATTGCGCAGCCAAATTATAAATTTCATCTGGCTGAACTTCCTGAATAATACGAATCAAACTCGATGAATCAGTTAAATCTCCATGGTGTAAAATAAAGTTTCTATTTTCTTGAAAAGGGTCCTGATACAAATGATCAATACGATCTGTGTTAAATAAAGAAGTACGGCGCTTAATACCATGCACTTCATAGCCCTTATCTAACAACAATTCTGACAAATAAGCACCATCCTGCCCCGTCACCCCAGTAATCACTGCTTTTTTCATAGCTTCTCAATTCCTTGCAATCAACCAATTCCCCAAGACCAACACATCCATTTTTGTCCGTAAAAAAGTATTTAATGCCTGCTCTGGAGAACACACGACGGGCTCGTTTTCATTAAACGATGTATTTAATACTATAGGAACTTGCGTTTGCTGATAAAATGCCTGAATCAATCGATAGTAACGCGCATTGGTTTTGGTCGTCACCGTTTGCAGACGACCGGACCCATCCACGTGTGTGACTGCTGGAATGTGCTCTTGTTGTTCCGATTTAATTTGATATACTTGCATCATAAAAGGTACATCATCATCGGTTTCAAACCAATCACAAACATGCTCTCTTAAAATAGAAGGGGCAAAGGGCCTAAACGATTCACGTCGTTTTATTTTTAAATTTAATATGTCCTTCATGTCAGCCCGCCTAGGATCGCCTAAAATAGAACGATTGCCTAGTGCTCTGGGGCCCCACTCCATACGCCCTTGAAACCACCCTACCACCAAGCCTTGCGCAATCGCTTTGGCTGTTTTATCACACAATGCTTGCTCATCGTTAATTTTTTCAACCGTACAACTTGTGTCTAAGTCCGTATATGATGTTAACAAAGATTCAATGGCTTCATCACTGTACTGCGGCCCCCAGTAAGCATGATCCATATGAAATTTAGAGCCACTGAACCCTAATTTTTTCGCTGCTGCATAAGCGGCCCCAATCGCCCCACCGGCATCACCGGCCGCTGATTGCACATAAAGTTTTTTAAAAGGTGTGCGCTGATAAACTTTACCATTGGCCACTGAGTTCATTGCACAACCTCCTGCTAAACTCAACTGATCAACACCATAACGCTTATGCGCTGCATTTAACACATTAAAAAAAAGATTTTCATACACCACTTGCACTGAATGTGCTAAATCATGATGCTGGTTTTCTAAAGCATCAGATTTCTCTCGTTTTTTCAGTTTGAGTAAATGTTCTAAAGGCGCCTGGCAAAACAGATCCGCAAAAATCGGTGCATCATTTTTCCATTCAAAATTCAACTTTTCGATGTGGTGACGAAAATATTCTAAATTCAAAGTAAAGCTGCCGTCATTGGCCAATGAGATCAAATCCATCAACGCAGCCACATAGGTCGGCTTACCGTAGGGCGCTAAACCCATCACCTTATATTCATCACCATAATTAGGAAAACCGAGAAACTGGGTCATCGCTTGGTAGAAAATACCCGCAGAGTGAGGAAAATACACACGATGCTGTGCCTGGACCTGATCACCTGAACATAGGCCCCAAGCAGCACTGGAAAAATCACCAAACCCATCAATGGACACCGCCACAGATTCATCAAAACCAGAGACGGTATGCGCAGAGACTAAATGCGCCGTGTGATGCTCAATGTAGTGTAGTCGACCGTTAAAAACTTCCTCTGGAAAAGCCTTTTTTAAGTCCTCATCAACACTGGCACGCTCACGTTTGTTTTTAATACGATCTAAAACAAATTGCAAACTGGCCCGATTTTTCAAAGAAAAGCCGATTTTTTTCATTAAATTGGCTTTTGGGTCAGAGTTAATTGCAATATGCTGGATGTCACTCAAACGCATTTTGGCTTCAGATAGACAATAAGCAATAGCCAGCTTTGGAAAACCAGCCCAATGCTTAATACGAGTAAAGCGCTCCTCTTCTGCTGCTGCAATAAGAATACTATCTTTAATTAAACAAGCAGAAGCATCCCCATGATAGGAGTTAATCCCTAATACATACATACTTTTCCCTTACCTGTCATGTTAGGTCAGCCATCTAACTCTACTTTTTTCCTTTGCATGGTTTGCTGGATGGCCTCAAGCGCTATTTGCGGCTGCGCATAAAAAAAACCTAGAACCGCCTGTTCTAAATTCATCGCTTTACCATCTTCTGTCGCTAAACCTAAGCCTTGTGCCTCATGCAACAAGCGGGTTGGACTTGGATCGTACACAACATCGTACACAGCACCAGTAGCAGGCATCTGCTTTAATAACTCCAATGACACCGGTGTTTCATCAGCCAATTGCGCACCTGCAAAGCCTATAGGTGTGGTATTGACCAATAAATCGGTTGTAGGCAATGCATTGGCACATTCAGACCAGGGCAGCACTTGGGCACCAATCAACTGCGCAAACCGTTTCACCTGAGCAGGCTGGCGCACACATAAACTGACTTGATAGCCCGCATTAGCCAAAAAGGCGGCCACGGCTTTGCCAGCCCCTCCAGCACCTAACTGTACAATTTTGGCCGACTGCGGTAGTTTAAAAACTTGCTGAACACAAACCAAAGCTGCTTCACCGTCCGTGTTAGTACCTTTCAGCCGGCCTTGCTCATCTCGGAAAAGACAGTTGACTGCACCAATGTTTTTTGCCGGTTCCGTTAAAGCCTCATCACCCAACCACTGGGCAATCTTTTCTTTAAAAGGCATGGTCACAGCACCACCAATAAAAGTTTCATCAGTAGCTAAACTAGACAATAAGTTTGACAGTTTATGCTCCAAAACATCAAAGGGCAGCATGTTGCAATCAATGTCCTCTGCCTCAAAAACGGCATTCCAAAGCACAGGAGATCGCGCGCCTTGTGAAGGTGTTGCGCCAATAATCGCTGCATATTGACACGTTTGACTCAAATCAATCGTGTTTTCAATGTAATCTACCACTGACATAAAACAAGCTCCTATGAATATTTATTATTTGACCCGACGATCAACCGCTTGCGCCACTTTATTCATAGAAGCCATTAACGCCTTAAAGGCCTCAAAGTTAATCGCTTGCAAGGGATCAACCGCTGAATTCTCAGGGTCGGGATGGACTTCTAACATAATGGCATCAGCACCCGCTGCAATCGAGGCCAAAGCCATCGGCTCCACCCAAGGCCGCCAAAAGGTAGCATGACTGGGATCTGAAACCACAGGTAAATGCGTCACTTCCTTGGCTGCAGGAATCACTTGCAAGTCTAATAAAAACCGAGAAGAGCTGCGATGCGTATGAGCAACAGACACGCCTCTTTCACACAAAATCACTTTTTCATTACCTTCCACCAAAACATATTCAGCCGCCCCCAACCAGTCTCTTAAAGAAGCACCATAATGACGCTTGAGCATAATCGGCTTACCGGTCTTAGCCACAGCAGTCAACAAGGGGTAGTTTTGCATATTGCGTGTACCGATTTGCAAGATGTCGGCCACATCAGCAATCAAGTCAATATAACGCTCCTCCATGACTTCTGTAATAATCGGTATGCCCGTTTCCTGTTTAGCTGTTTTCAACCACGCAATACCTTGCTCACGTGTTTCTGTATATTTCTCTGAACGATAAGGAAAGCTTAAGGGCTTAAATGCTCCACCCCGTAAGAAATGCGCCCCACGCGCTTTAACGGCTTGCGCCGTCTCAACAATCAGTTGCTCAGATTCAACCATATTGGGACCAGCCATAACTGGAATAAGATCTCCTCCAAATTCAACCCCCGCCACACTAAAACAACTGCTGTGATCAGCACTTTTTTTGGCCACCAATGGAAATTTAGTTTTTAAGTCTTCTTCACTAATATCTTTACCGGGTGCTTTATTTTCTATAGCCATCACTCATTGCTCCTACTAATGAACGCCTAATCATTTTGGTCTTGGGTTATTTTTCAAACTGACCCAAGCTCTTTACTGAACTGAAATACACGTCACCTTATTTAACAAGTGTGCTGGATTTTAACAAGCTTTGTGGGTAATGTCATCGATATGCTGTCAACCAAGTACACGGACAACGCCACTGATCCAGCTTACATATTAGCAGAACTGCATTGGCATTATAGAAAGCTTTAGGCCTTTGTCCAGGGAGAATGTTAGGAATGATCACGAAATAACTTTAACATTTAGAGTGGATGCTTGTTCTCGCGAAGCGAGTTCAGCAGCGGAAAATGTTAAAGTTATTTCGTGACCATTCCTTATTCATTTTGGATGAAAATTTACTAATATTATACTATTTTGCATATCTTGTATTTTTCCAATTCAGTGATTAATTCTTGCTCACCTCTAGCAATCGCTATCATCAAAGCAGTCTGACCCCATCGATTCTCAGCTGTTACGTCAGCACCTCCTACGCACAAAGCTGTTACAGCTTCAACAGTACCGTATTCAGCGGCTTCATGCAAAGGAGTGTAACCAAATTTGTTTGCTACATTCAATGGAGCACCTGCTTTAAGTAAAGCATTTATCATATCTTCATTACCTATACGAGCAACCAGGTGTAGAACTGTACTACAGTCATAGTGAAATTTCTCACTCAGGCAGACACCTTTTGCAAGGAAAGCTTTCAATACCACAACTGGATTATTTATAGAAGAATTACAAATTGCTTCACACAAAGGAGTACTACCAGTTAGATCTTTTGCATTCACATCAGAGCCACAATCAAGCAAAGCCATTATTGTGTTCACATGGCCTCTAGCTGCTGCAACATGCAGCGGTGTTTGTTTATGTCCATTTAGCTCATCCACGCTAAGAAGATTATTTCTCACAAAGACCTTTATTAACCGAGTATCATTATTATCAGCAGCCACATGGAGCATTGTATTACCAAGATAATTTGTCTCACGCACATTGGCATTCGCTTTCAGAAAAACTTGTACCATCTCAAAGTTGCCCCGCTCAACAACACGATAAAAAACTGTAACACCTGTCACGCCGTCTTTTAAATCCATGTTAGCACCTCGCTCGAGTAAAGCACGGACTATATCAGTATCGCCAACGTCAACAGCTGCAACGTAGAGGTCAGAACGACCACAATCGTCTGTCATCACATTTATATTCACATTTTTTGAGTCAAGCAGAGCTTTAACTACCTCAACGTGAACCCCTCTAATAGCCAATCTCAGAGCTGTTTCACCTGACGAACGCAGCGTTGCATTGACGTCAACGCCTTTTGCAAGCAAGTCGTTCACTGCATCAACATTACCCACCTGTACAGCAATAAGAAAAATATCCGACAATTCATCTCGAGACATACCGAAATAATCGCAAATGTATAACACATACTTCCGATTCGTAGCATTACACAATACATACTTAACAAAAAGTCCGTTTTTTGACAACATATTTAACTCATTACTGCCAACAAGTTCACTCAACACTGGCAGCACAGTTGAAAAACAATGCACGAAAGTTTCCATGCAATCAGATTTAATTGCGTTTTGAAAATTACAGAGTTTCATTGATCGTGCTTCATCTTCTTTTCCAGCATACAAACTTATTTGTATATCTAACTCTCTCAGGAACATATTTGCTTTGAGCATATTACCTGTATTACACTCTTTCTCTGCTGCTAATTTAAACTGTTTCACTGCCTTACATAACTTATAATTAGCGCCTTGTTGAGCTTCTTGGTAAATTTTCTCAAGCTCCTCTTGCATAGCCATAAGCGCTTTTTCTTTACTCATAACTTGTGCGTAATTCACAGGATGCAACCCTTCTATAGCTGTGAAATCCAGCACACCATCTTTAAGGCTAACTGTAAGTTTACGTATTATTTGGCGCACCAAACAGGAGTTATTCACTTTAATTGCTTGCTCGAGCGCACAGCCAATTGAATCAGGATTCGTTGTCACGGTTGGCATACCTATAATTGGGCGCTTAACAAAGATTCTCTCCATTTTTTGAAACAATTCTCGATCGTCCTTGCACACTTCATATAAAAGACCGTAAAAATTTTCCCACGTACTTTCAATCGGATTCAGGGTAAAACCTTTTTTATAGCTATTTCTGTAGGCTCCAAGCACCATTTTATGGACAAATCTAAGAACGGTAACAATATCTTCTGGAGAGCGCACACTTTGAAAAAAACGTAATTCAAGGGTCTTATATTTATCATGCTGCAAATTAATAGGAGTATTTTTATCAGGTAGAATCTTTCTCAAATCTTCAAAAACCAATTGATTTGGTGTTGAAATATTTGGATGGTTTTTAAAATACTCCTGCAGCTTCCGTATTTCAGTTGGACTAAGTTTAGGAATATAATCAAGATTAGTTCTAATTACTCGAGAAAGATCTCCCAATAAGCCCGAAACATTCCACACACACGATAAGAACTGGACAAGCGCTAAACAGTTATTTCCAAATACACCAATGTCAATATGAATATGCAAACCATGCCCCTGCTTGCAATCACCGCCAATCAAAGCTCCTCGTCTGATTTTATCAGGGTCTGATTTTACAAGAGCGTTGACTTTTTCAAGCTTTCTTTCTAGCCCCTTTAGTGTCATTCTATATAAATACATCGACTGAGGCTGAGAATGAACCTCAGTTACCACATCACCCGGTTGAGTAGCTTTATAACCTACAATAGCTTGTTCCAATTTTTCTCTCTCTGAAACATTGTATCGCTGAAAGTCATCAGGAAACAAGGTTTGCAAATCACTGGTTGCAATATTACCAATGGTTTCATCTTCACACTTTTCAGGAAGGTCCCACTCTATACCGTAACGAGGAAACTTCTCCAATTCACTTTCAACAATATGCATCAAATTTTCTATAGAAATTTTCACAACAGACTTTGATGATAGCAAACCTCCTAAACAAAAAACCTTATGAGCATTTTGCTTACTTAAAGCGTTTAATTTGTCTCCTAATTCAATTAATTTTTCAACCAACACATCGTCTACTTTTTCTTTATCCTGACCAAAGAAATGAATTGAAAATCTGTTTTTATAAACACGCTCCAGTAACAAAATATCAGCTACAGAAAAAGCATGGCCATTCATTGCAACATCATCAACATGAAAACATAACATACGTGAACATAACGCATGTTTTGCGCATTCAACAAATACAGCTGATCTCATATCTTCTTTAGGAAAATTCAAACAAGCATTTATTATTTTTGTTATAGGCACAATACATCCAAAAAATAATTTAATATTATGATTTTTTCTCTGACTGGCAATGTTCAGTGAATGCTTTGTTTTTTCATACAAATTAGTTTTTAAATCAGACAACATATAATTTACCTCATTCAAAAAGGAGTCACTTTGAATAGGACGTGTTGAAGTTTCAGAAATTAAGGCAAAATAATCATTACGAGGAAAATACTAATCTGGAATGCTAAATGTCCAATATATTTCTGGACACCTCCTTAGCTATCGCATCTAGTGATGAACACCTAATCGTTTTGATCTTGGGCTATCTTTTAAACTGACCCAAGCCCCTTGCTCAACACTGGCATACAATGCATGCACACATTCCAAAGCGTACATGGACTGCTCAACTGAAATAGGCGGCTGCCTATCCTCGTCAATTGCTGCCAAATAATCTCTTAATAATCGAGTGTGGCTGAGTCCATAACCAGTCGGAACCGATTCACTGGCTTTTTCTGGCAAGGTTTTGTCCTCTGGCTTAGCCTTAACAAACTCCCAGTCCAACACTTCATTTAAAGCAATACCGCCAATTTGCGCCACACCACCTTCTCCAACTATAGACAGTGACGCTTCAAAATCTCTTGGGCGCGCAGCCGTAGTCACTTCTATTGTGGCCAAAGCACCATTTTCAAATTCAACCAAACCCACCAGCGTGTCTTCAGCTTCCAATTGATTAACTTGTCGGCCCATACTAGCCACCACACGTTTAACTGGCCCCATAATCCAACGCAAACTGTCAATATGATGAATGGCTTGTTGATTAATAACACCGCCATCATGTGCCCAAGTCCCATGCCAACCATCTTCATAATAGGATTGCAGCCGACACCAGCGCAAACGCACACTGGCACTGATCACTTTCTTGAAACGCCCTTGATCAAAGGCTTGCTTTAATGCCACTACGGCCGGATTGTAACGGTTTTGAAAAATAGAAGAACAACGCAGCGCTTTAGTTTTGGCTATCGATGCCAACTCTTGCGCTTGCTCAAGCTGCAAGGTAATGGGTTTTTCAACCAAAACAGACCGACCCATTTCCAAAATTTGTTTAGCATCTTGATAATGCGAACCACTGGGCGTTAAAACCAAGACCAAATCGAGCGCACAAGATGAAAGCATCTCTTGTACACTCGTATAAGCCTTAGCTGAAAAAGACTGGGCTAACTCATTGGCTGCTTGCGCCTGTTGATCACAACAAGCAACAACATGAAAGGCAGGCACTGGGTCAACTTCCAGTAACATTTTACGATAATGCTGAGCAACACGACCACAACCTAAAATACCCACATTCATGCTATTCAATTCCTATTCTCCAGCCCAAGATTTTAATAGAGGCAAACATTGCTCCAAGGTATTGGCATTACGAATTTCAAGGGCACTTAAAGGACTTTGAACAGGATACAAACCCAAGTTTTTACCCAGCAAGCTGCCATCTCTGACACAAGCCGCATGAGTGACACAAGCCAGCCCTATGAGTCCAACATGCATTTGCCAATCACGTAAATCTCGGGGTTTAAACGACTCTTCCCCAACCTGCGTCACCCCTTGTGACTTCACCGACCAAAGTCTGCGTGATTCTGGATAAGAGGCAATTAATGTATCTAAGCCACTGTTGATCACTTTGACAATCATTTTATCCAACATACCCACAGGACGAAAAGGATGGGTTTCTTCCAAAATCACCACCAAATCCATCACCCCTTTTTCAGCTTCGATTTTATCCATACTAAATGATAAAACTTCTCCAATATCAATATAAGGTTCCGATAAGCGAGCAGGCCTTAAAAAGGGAACACTAGCACCCAAACTACGCGCCAGTTCAGCTGTTTTTTCATTATCCGTCGTAACAACCACTTCACTGACATAATCACTGGCCCTGATATAATCTAAGGTATAGCGCAACGCATAAGTATCCTGCGCACAAATGGACTCCCCCTTAATTGGCACAATAGCAACGATCTTCGCTTGCTTTAAAGCTAAAGCCTCATAATCACAGTGCGGGCCATGCAAATTTTCCATAATACGCACAATATTTTCAGCACGCTCAACATTACGCCCCTGATGAATCCCATGATAATGATAAACACTCGCTTTTGGCTCATAGACAAGCTTAAATCCCGCCTGAATCACTGCATTCGCCCAAACACGGTCTTCAATATTCGTAACACTCTCATCAAAGGGAAAACGCTCCCACATGGCTCGCGTCAAAGCACTGTTGGCATTATGGAAAAAAGAATCTTTTGTTTGCACTTTACGATCCAAACCAAAGGTAATCGCCAAATCTCGCTTATCTAAAGCCGAGGTAAACGATAAAGGCTCTTGGCGACCATAAACACCTGCAATCTCTGGACAAGCCAATTCAGAAATTAAATGCTCTAACCATTGTTCATTCACTGGAATACAGTGTCCTGACAAAATCACCAGAATTTCACCAGAGCTGGCACGAACCCCTTCGTTAATCGCATAACCTGGACGAAAGTGTTCAATATCAATACATTTAACTGGGAATTCTTGAGCTTTTTTTACAGTAGCATCAGTCGACTGGTTGTCGACTAATATCACTTCAAAATCCTGGTAAGTTTGCGCAAATACACCTCCCAAACAGCTGCCAATCCACTTTTCTTCATTTCTGGTACGAATGATAATGGAAACCAAAGGCTTTTTTTCGCTCATATTGTCACAGTGCCCCATTAAATACTTTCACCCGGCTTGGGTCATGCTGCTGCCAATAACGAATCGTCTGCTCGGCCAAAAACAGGTCAAATGCCGTGTGAACATCAATACTGGTCTCACTTAAGTCATTCACAATCAACTGTACGCGATCACCAATACGCAAACCATCTCGCCACAATTGCGCACGCGAGGCACAAGCCAAACCTGTGTCTTCACGATAGATTTTTTTTCGAACTTGACGATTAGAATAGGTTTTCATCCAAGGCAGAATACGTTCAAATTGTCCCCCTTGCACTTCATGCCAATAATTTTTATGAGTTTCACACACACTAAAGGCACTCTCAAGTTCCGGATTTTTCTTAAGGGCCGTCACCGCCTGCTCAATCCAATTAGGGTCTCGGAAAACATCCGTACAGGTTAAAAAGACCGCTATATCATAACGGGTATTTTTATGGTCTTCAAAACTAAGCAACGCTTGTTTAAGCGTCTCTTCTGTGGTGGTTGTATCCAAAGCTAAGTCAGAGTCACGCAAAAAGGGCACCTCAGCACCAACTGATTGGGCGGCTTCTGCAATCTCTTGATCATCCGTACTAACAAAAACAGTGTCAATAACCCCGCTCATCTGTGCAGCCAGTACCGGCCAACAAACCAGCGGCTTTCCAGCTAACAGCGCAACGTTCTTTCTAGGTAAGCCCTTGGATCCTCCTCGGGCTGGAATAATACAAAGAGTTTTCATCAACGACTTCCTCTACTTCTACTTGCCCCTACTGAGTCGATATACTACGGTAAAGCTGTTCATAACGCCCTGAAAGCTCTGACCAATCAAAGGCTTTGATACAAGACTGCCCAACAAGCCCCATGGCCTTTCTTTTTTCATCTGTGAGTTCAAATGCCTGCGTCAAAGCTCGGACAAAACTGTCATGCTCACGTGGTATCCACCACCCTGCCTGCTTTTCATTCAAAACCTGCCAAGGTGTACCCGTTGTTGTGATCACTGGAACACCACAAGCCAGTGATTCAGCAATTGACATTCCAAAGCTCTCAGATTTTGAGGGTAATACTAGTAAATCAGAAGCACTTAAAATATCCAATTTACGTGTGCCTTCTACCAACCCAAAATCATGTACTCGTTTACCTAAATCGTTTGTCGCAATCTGAGCCTTGACGCTATTATAGTAGGCATCATCATAGCTTGCCCCAGCAATAATTAAATGCCAGTTAGGAAATTGTTCACTGATAGCATGCCAAGCTGACACTAACAAATCCAATCCCTTGTGCGGCAATATACGGGATAAAAACAGTAAATAACGATGATCACGCCCCAAGCCTAAGCTGTCTAATGCTTGAGCCCGGCTGGGCCGGTTGGAAAAATCATCAAACACAATACCGTTAGGTATTTTAACAATCGCTGTGTTTATACCCGCTTGTTCAAGCACTTTCGCCTCTTCTTCTTCAGTGACATGAATACAAGCTGCTCTACTTAACATTTGTTTATTAAACAACAACCAAGCCAAAGCCTTACGCAACAGCCCTTGTTTTACAGCAGCCTTTTTTAGCATACCACGAGTGGATACAACATAAGGGATTTTCAGGTGCTTTGCTACGCGGTAGACATGCCAAGGTACAGCATTCCATAGGTTATGGACATGAAAAATAGTTCCAGCTGTACGTTGCTTAGACGCTTTTAGGTAGGCCTCTAACTTTTTTGAATAGCGAAGACGCTTACTTAAACTACCAGGAAATTGTATCCACTGTAGTGATGACTCACAACCCTCATTACGCGCCGGTCGATCAAAATAGACCGATAAAATTTCTATACTCAAGCCTCTATTTTGCAGAGAACAAGCCAATTGTGGAATACTGTGTGCAGGGCCACCATAAGCCAGGTCCATTTGCTCAGCGACATGAATGATATGCATTAACCCTTCCTTAGCACCAACAAACAGATTAGTCCCAACAAATAATAAGCTGGATATTAACAAGCTTTGCTGGTAAATGTCATTGATATTCCATTAATCAAGCATACCGACAACACAGTTCATCAAGCTTACGTATCATCAGAATTGCACTGGCATTATAGAAAGCTTTAAGCCTTTGTCCAGAAAGAATTTTGATTTATCCTAACTCATATAAGAGAAAAGTAACTAGCATGTTAATTAGATGCCACTTAAACAAAACAGCTCTACACATGAACCTATAGCATTTCACCCAATTCATTATATACAATACAGAGAAGATGCAGAAATGAATCTTTAGCGATTGATAGCAAGACGATACCCGTGGAAGAGAAAAGGCTTTGTAAAAACTGAGTCCTGAACCATCCACTTTACCGCTTCTTTAAAACTCGATTTCTTTAAACCATTTGAAAGATTTCATTCAATTCCTGAATTTTAGACGGATTTTGACTGTGGTGCGTGAGATCCCGTCATTTTTTTCGATGATAAAAATTGTCTCATTTCCTCAAATACTGTGCAAAAATTTAAAGCTGTAAATGGATTCTTAAAACCTTTCATCGCTTTATATCTCGATTTTATCCCGCAATGATCGGATTCGATGATGTTGTTTTTATATTTCACATCTCTGTGAAACACTTTCGGAAATATGTTTTCAATGGCTGGGTAACAGGTTGGTTTTTTGTTTCAGCAAACGAGTTTCTGAAAAGGAACAAAGATGACATTTCATGATCAGACCATCCGTGAAATTTGAATATTATAATCAAAAATCGATCAGATTGACTAATCTTACCGACTCAGTTTTTACAAAGCCATTGACGATTTTATTATCTAGTTCAGTCACTATATTTCTAGCGTCATTGGTCACACTACGACCTCAATCAAAATCAGTAATCAAGACGAAGGTATCTGTAATTTTTTGGATTTTATAGTGGGCGCTCATCATGTGCTAATTGGCCGCCCAGTTTTCTACTTTTAACCCTTCGATGCGTTGAAATTCTCGCACATTATTTGTAACTAAAGTTGTGTTTAAATGGAGCGCATGCGTTCCAATTAACAGGTCATGTGTTCCAATAATCTGCCCTGCCCTTTCAAGCTGAGTTCTGAGCTGTCCATATAGGTTTGCACTGTCTTTGGGCCAGTCTTCAATCATCAGAAATTTTAAGAAGTCTTTAAGTGCTTGGGTATTACGCTTTGCTTGCTGAGATTTGTGGATGCCGTGCCAGAGTTCAGCTAGCACAATCGCAGAGATGCCAACAGTACCCACGGGGATTTGCTTTAAGCGCGCTTGTACACCAGGTGGGTGGTTTTTCATGATGTAGATACAGGTATTGGTATCCAGCATATACTCCATTACAGCGCCTCTCGGTCTTGCAGAGGGGTATCTGCAGCATCATCAGGAAAATCATCTGATAAGCGTTGTGCACTTGCAAAATAACTGTCCCAGTTTTTAGGTTTTGGGGTTAAGATCAGTTGATCGCCTTGGCGTTCGATAAAGACTTCATCGGCGTCTATTGTGAATTCGACCGGTAATCTGACTGCCTGGTTATGGCCATTGCGGAATAAAGACGCACAGCGTTTTGGGGTCTGTTGTCTGGTATGCATTAAGTCGATCCTCGTGCTAAGTTAACAGGCATATGTTTTCAGCATATGCTATAAGCTAGCATATGTCAATATACATATGCCTATTGTGGGACGACCAGTCTTACCGACTCAGTTTTTACAAAGTTATCTGAAAAACGCACACTTTGAAAAACATGATTTTTGTTATACAAAAAATACGCCCAAAAAATAATTTAATCGTATCAATTTCTTGATGATTAAAATAAGCTGACCCACTTTGTAGTTTTTTTATCTCTTAATGACAATGAATTTTCAAATTAGTCAACATATATACTTACCGTGCAAATGCAATTTTCATCACCTGGGGTGACGAAAATTACATCGCTCATGGCTGTTTCACTACTCTTTGATTTTCATCAAAGCTTCTTCTACTGTACTGACATCACTACTCACCTTATAAGAGCTCGATATTAACAGGCTTTGCTGGTAAATGTCATCGATATTGTTAAGATCTTCTGGTTTTACAACCTTAACTTTCGGAATTTGCATAACTTCATCCAAGTAATGGTAGCTACTGTGGAAAATCCATAACGGTCGATCTAAAAACAACATGTCATACAATAAACTGGTCTTAACTCCTGCTATAATAGCCACACCATCCAGTATTGACTGATCTAACGTTTCAACCAACTCTACAGCCGATATCTCCTGCTCTGTAAAAGGATACTCCAATCGCAATTCCGTATGACAAGTCCCAGGCCTAAGTTTTAATACGATTGTAAAACCTTTAGCTATAATCGTTTTTAAATACAACATGTATTCACTGATATCTAAAAACCGCTCGTACATGCACAAAATCTTTCGATTATTAGGATTCGGCTTTAAGGTAAAATCATATTTTTTAGACTGCACACCAGATATCACTTTATCAGCAGGGAAAAAACGATTATTGCCTAAAAAAACCTTTTTCCAAAAATCATCCCAGACCACCAACCACTGAAACCATTCAAATTGTCGGGCATGCTTGACTGCATAGCCAATGTGATTTTTACCATATAGCCCGTGTTGAAAACCAATCGTTTTGAGCCCTGAACGATGAGCAGCCAAAATCAAAGGGAACAAATATAAAGGATCATCAACGCCCAACAAGCACGTGGCTTTAGGTTTTTTTGATAAAATTTTTCGATACAAAGCATATTGTTTTTGACTCTGTGCAATCAAAGAATGCGCGGTATTTAAAGCCACTTGCTCCAAATCAGAACCACCCATAGAGCAATACCTAGAAATAATGACAAAAAAACTATTCGAATCCCAATATTGTTTCACTACAGTTTGAATACCACCACCAACGGTTTCAACATAATCAAAGTTTTGTTTAACATAGGCAATCAAGTCAGGAATTCTAAAGTCATTTTTATCGTATCTAAAGAGCATATTAGCTCGATCTTTTGCCACATAACAATTGTGCAGATAGACCAACATACGTTCTAGTGCATACAACATACCTTGATAAACAAGCCTAAGTTTCGTTTTTCTTCTAAACAAAGTGTACAAAACATAAACTCGGCCTTTTTTATTAAAAGTAACCCTAACTTTGTCATTTAAAATTTGTTCTAGCACCTTTTCATAAATGACATAAGGCCAAAAAATCTTGTAGAAAAGAAAATATTGGATAGGAGGGAACCAATCTATTTGCGTTGTTTCATCAAAAAAAGCAACCGTATAACGCTGCGAAAATTGGTCAAATAATGCCAAGGCCTTTTGAAAATCTAAACAAGGCTTATAATGTTTAGCGCCTTCAGAAAAATGCAGGGTTACCGAACCATTATCCAGCTCCTCAACCCAAATCTTATCACGGAAAAATATCAAGTGTAAACCTTTGGTGAGCTACCGATGAAGAGCAGTACGATATTCCATAAATGACTGTATCGCTTCCTTAAGGAAATCTGTATTTATACTTGGACGCTGTTCTTGAAAAAAACGATCAAGCACGGGTTGAGCGGCTCTTATATCAGCTTCTTTCTTAACTGATACAACTTTGAAAAACAAGAAAGGCGATAAAGTTTCCAGTTTCAACAGTGCAATTACAGCATCATGATTAAACTCTGACAATTCTGAACCTGCATCTTTTTCATAATTTGAGTTTAAGCGCAGTATAAGCTCCCTAACCAAGAGACACTGGATACGAGAGAGCATTTGATTATAATAAATTTGAGTTTTTGATTTATCAACAAACGTAACTCTTTGAAGATCACCAGTCAATATTTTAGCCTGCTCACGCAATACCCTAGGATCAATAGGCTTGCCCAATATAACGCATGGATCTGTCCCTTTAGATTGGAACAAAGCAGGTATTATAGGAGCAGGGCTGTCTTTCAACTCAAAACCACTGGCCACTGCTAATACACCTGGCTTACAAACACCTATCTTACCTGGTACCGGATTACAGGTCCCTTCGACGAATACTCCAGCATGCATCCCTTCTTTTAATCGCTGCTGAAGATTCGCTAATGATTTGCTTTTCTCTTCAAGCGAGCCTGTACGATTAATAAATACGACTTTTAATTTTTGAACTAACCAGGTGATCCCAAGAAGTTTATATATTCCACGTGTCAGCTCTATTTTACTTAATCCTGATATCTGTTGATTAATAGCATCACAAACAACAGGTGGATTTGTTTCGCTATCATGTCCACCCATGGCAACTACAACAGGTTTTGATAACACAGCTTGATCACCATTAATCAATTCAGCGCGTAGGTTCTTAAAAAAGGATAGCCCCCAAAGTAGATATTGGAATAATGTTCTCATATTCGCATATGCACCTTGTGTTGCTGGTAAAACATCCGGAACTTTTTTGCAATATTCGCTATAAGGACCATCCCTCATACCTTCTTGCAAAATACTTAATGACTTTTGAAAATCTTCTGGCGCTACGTTCGTTATTCGATACTGAAGCTTTAAGTTTTCTAAATAGGCTTTATAATTCGAAACAGTTTTTGCTTGCTGTTTTGTGGGAACCCAACCTTCTCTTTTATTTGAGCAGCTAGACATTGATAATTGCACTGAATATGCATGGGCCATATACTCTTACCTCGAATCATAAGCCATATAGCGGCTTTCAGAAAGGTTAGATGGTTGTTGCCTTCCTCGATCGACCGCATCATGTATTATTTATACACTCAGCGGCTCTCAGTCGTCGGCGCCTACATCTAACCATTCTGAAAACCGCTATAGTTAAGTTTTATATATAATTTTGAATTTAGGAACGAGCACGAAATAAATTCCTATCCATTTTAATAATAAAAATTAAAGCTGGCAATCGAATTTTAAAACAAAATTATGGCACAGCTCTACAAACAAACAGCTCATATCGAACCAAAGATCTCGGCACGGGAACAGACAATTTTCGATCCAACACCGCAGATGCACTCAACATCAGCTTCATCAATACTTTTTTCAATTGTCCACTGCCAGTTGAACCTGCCATTTGATTTGATGCATAAGATGACTGAGGATTGTCACTGGCTTTCATTCTTTTCACTAATCGCTTCAAATAATTAAGATTCGAAAGCAAGCCCTCAACTAAGACCACTCCCCATTGCGGATAAGGGCCACTGTGTTCAATTATAAACCCTTGATCTTGACACAATGAAATCCAATCCTTTCTAGAAAAACTGCGGTTCAAATAGTCAGTATTTTCACCCTTTGAATAGACATTTTCTAAAAAAACAAATCGGCCTTCTGTCACCAAGCTTTTACGAATATCTAATAAAACTTTAGACAAAGTCTTTATTTCTGTAATATGCTGTAAGACCGTCATACTAACAACCAAGTCATACATATCAGTCCCCAACTGTGCCTGAGTAATATCAGCTGTTGCTATTTCAATATTTTGATTATGCTTAAATCTATCTGCACAAGCTTGTACAGTTAAAGGAGAAATATCTAAGCCTTTGATGTTCGCTTGAGGGAACATTTGCCCCAACAAAGCAATAAAATCCCCTGTCCCACACCCGATATCCAGTAACTGCTGACACTTTAGACCTGATAAAAAACGGGCAAAATAATTCAAACGATTTTTTTGATCGTAATCATACAGCTGCTGATTTGACCACCCAGTATGACCGTAACGATCATAACGCTCATCCCAAAAATTTGCTTGCTCCATAATTTAAATCCTTAGCAGATAAAACAATCCCACATATTTTTTCAACATCACCTAAAGTGATCCTTAGACCCAACGGAAGGTTAATCAGCGCCGCACAAACCGCCTCAGCTTTTGGACAGCTACCAGCTTGATAACAAAATTCAGGTATAGCAGGATCAGCCGGGTGCACCACAGTAGAGAACCATTCCCCTACCTGCAAGCCCTGACGCGCACAGGACTCTATAAAATTTTTCTTATCATTAACTAATAAAGGATAACGTAACACCATAGCGTAGAAAGGCAATTTAAATGAAACACCCAAATGCTTTTGATAACAAGCTACCAACTGCTGACGATGCTTTTTATTCTTGTCTAAGCACTTAAGCTGTTCATTAATAAACGCTGAGCGTCTCTCAGAAAATCTCACAGCCACACTCGGATTAAAAACCCCATGACGCTCTTGTACGCTCATACTGGGTTTAAACCGAAACAACTTGGCTAACACTCTGAGCATCAAAACACCAAAACCACCTGCAAACTTGGCAAAACAACAAAAATGCAGACAAATTATTAGCAAACAGCCTATATCATGGACATCACTGGCCACAGCAAGTTGCCTTTCTTGTGCCTGCAAGGCCGCAAATACCCGATCATCACTGCCAACTAAAACTCCACCAGTCCAAACATTAATGGGTTTTGATTGCTCAAAAGAAAAAAAAGCATAATCACCTTTAGAACCCAACATTTGACCATCTGCAAAGCACCCACCCAAAGCATGCGCACAATCTTCAATAATTTTCACCTCGGGAAATCGTTGCTTTAATTGCTCAATATGCTCGTCAACCAGGCCAAAAACGTGCTGAACCACAATGGCCACCGTGTTATCATCAACCAACTTAGCAAAGTCTTCAATACCTGGCGTTAGAGTCGCAGTATCAATATCGGCATAGCGAACTTCTAAACCAGCACTGCGTACCGAATTCGACACCACCACACAACTAAATCCTGGAATAACAACATTCGCCTGCTGATGCCCTTCACCCAATTGCGCCAATAAACAATGCAAACCCATTCTGGCACTGCAATAAGCCAAAGCATACTTTTGATCACAAGCCTCTACAAACCAAGTATGCAGTAAATCACGTTGGACAGATTTTGAGGAACGAGCAGCAAAAGCGCTTTGTAAGCTCTTTAACAAAGTAGAAAAATCGAGACTATCTAACACAAAGTTATAGTTTTTTTTTAACATCACCAGCTCATATTAGGGCGTGTCTCAATTTCTGGAACTTCAACACGCCCTACTGTAACAATTTTTTAATCACCACACAAATCTTGTCAATCTCTTCAACACTTAAATCCACATAAGATGGCAAATTTAAACCCTTAACGGACACAGCATAGGTTACAGGTGTCTCCGCTTTCACGTAATCATACATGGGCATCATCGAGATTGGATAAAAAAACGGACGACTATCAATACCCTCTTTTTTCAATTGGTCCATAAAGGCATTACGGGCATTTTCAGTAAAGGAGTTATGCTGAAAACAAATCATCCAGTACACAGGTTCAACGTTCTTGCTTGCAACCGGGTTTAATGTTACTCCACTAAGCTCGGATAAATTTTCATGATAACGCTTAAAAATGTTTTTCTTTTTCTCTAATATTTCTTCGGCTCGCTCTAATTGGGCCACCCCTAATGCTGCCTGTAAATTGGTCATCCGATAGTTAAAGCCCACAACTTCATGCCAATAACGCTTATCACCGGACATCGCATGATCTCGTAAATAGCGAGCACGATGATTGATCTCCGATTGGGAGGTTACCAACATCCCCCCCTCACCCGTCGTAAAGTTCTTATTACCATAAAAACTAAAAATTGCCACATCGCCCCACACACCAACCGGCTTTGAATCCAAGCAAGCCCCATGAGCTTCAGCCGCATCTTCAATAACCGCTATATTATGCCGACGCGCAATTTTCAAAATATTAGGCATTGGAGCCGGATGTCCATAAAGATGTACTGGAATAATCGCCTTAGTTTTAGGAGTAATAGCTTTTTCAAGGGCTTTCGGGTCCATCACCAAGGTCTGAGCATCAACATCCACACACACCACGCGAGCACCTGTATAAGTAACAGCATTGGCCGTTGCTACAAAAGTTAAGTCAGGAATAATCACTTCATCACCAAGCCCAACCCCCAAGACAACCAAAGCCAAGTGCAAAGCATTCGTCCCATTGCTCACCGAAACAGCATACTCAACTTGACAAAATTCAGCAAAAGCTTTTTCAAAACCATCGACAAACGGCCCCAATGACGAGATCCAACCACTGCGCACAGCAGCCGTAACTTTTTCCATTTCAAGCGCGGTGATTGAAGGTTTAGAAATAGGAATAAACGCTGTATTGCTCATAAAACCCTAATAGATAAAGTCAGAAATTGATAAAGTTAACCTTTATTCATAGTTTTGACCACCTTGGTCATCATGTAAGCGACTCGCGACCACGGATGGCCACGTAAAGGCTATGGATAGCCTGTTTAGAGCTGAAATGATAACCCAGGTGGCCAAAACCATGAATCAGATCAAAAAGTTTAGATCGCACCCACCGTCTCCAAAGCTGCAGCCGTTGTCGCCAGCTGAAAGACAATCTCACTAATTTTGGTCCAATAAACCAGTGGACTTAATTTATCGACGTACCTCGGCACTACGATGGTATCACCCGGCAATACTCGATTATAAGCCTTAACCAAGAAAAAACGGTTTTTCAACAAAGGCATGACATTACCATCCCGGCCAATGATATAAGCACGCTTTTGATCGCCATAGCGAGTCGCACCCCCTCCTTTTTGCAAATAATCTTTACCATTTAAGTTCTTCACATACAAATGCGAACTAGGAAACTGCACTTCACCCACAATCGAGACTTCCTGTAACACAGGAGGCACAATAATTTGATCACCATGACGCAACACCACATCTAAAGCCAAGTTGCCCTTCTCCAGCAAGCCAGGTAAATCAACCACTAAGCGCCCCAAAGCTTCAGTTGTTTCTAATTCATTCAATAATTTTTTCCCTTGCAAACGTTGTTCAGCCTGCTCAGCATTGGCAGCCAAGATCTGCTGTTCAAGCCGTGACACTTCCTCTTTTAACTGCTTACGCAAACCCTTCAGCACCTTGGCTTCTTTTTCTTTTAAACTGTCACGTAGAAAGATAGCACCTTTTAAATCAGCCTGCTCAGTCACCCCCCCTGCTCTTGCTAATACCTGAGATAGCGTTTCCCCATTGGAAATCGGATAACGCCCTGGAAAACGTACTTCTCCAGAAACCTCTATCTCCCGCTGTTCATTCCAATTAGGAATACGTTTAATTAATAATTGATCTCTTGGTTTGAGCTCCATGTTCATACTGAGCCCCTGCTGTTCATCCAAAACCAAATTAATATGTGTGATACCAAACTCTTGCTCATCATCAATACGCCGGCGAGTCAATTCACCTGAGAGTAAATAAGCTTCTTCTTTCAAACCTCCAGCCATAGCAATTAAATCTCTCACTCGAGCCTTTTCAGTATAAGGGTATTCTCCTTGATAACGAACTGCACCAGAGACACTCACAATAGGACTGACTTCTCCCTGACGGCTGTAGCGCCTAACCTCCCCTAACAAATCGACAAATAATTCTGCACTGCTTTGACTACTGCCAAGGACATACAATTCATCAAAAGGACGTAAACGCTCTTTACTCTTAACACGCTCTAATAATTGAACAACCTGAAAGCTATAGCGACCAGTACTGGGTTCACGCCGTGCTAAAACAGCAATATCCATTTGTGTTTCAGGCTTTAAACCACCTGCTAATTTAACCAATGCTTGGGCTGTCATGGCTTGCGCCAATGGATAAACACCGGCCGATTTGACATGACCAAAGATTTTAACCAGCTTAGGATATTCATGGAGCTTCGCTTGCTGTTCCAACTGTTTTAAATAGTCAGCCAAATGAACAGAGCGATTTTTATCCCCCGCTGCAAACACAATAATTTCATCCCGAGGCGAGAGCACGCGATCAGCGACACTACCCGGCTGTTTCAAAGCACGACCTAAATGAAACCATTCAAAAGCCAATAAACGTTCTGGGCCACGTTCATGCTTAATCAAAGCCACACGCAAATCCGGATTGACATTTAAATCAGATAAAGCTCCTATCACATCAGAAACTCGTAAGCCCTTGCGCCATTTAAAATAGCCAGGTCGGTGCACATGACCTTTGACAACAACCACATTTTCCAGCTTATCCAAAACTGAATAGACTTTCATATGATCGCCATCAGCCAACTTTTTGTTTTTACCCCGCGGCGTTAATAAATTCAAATCCAAAACCGTACGATTCCCTCGCTGATCAATGCGTTCAATACGCGAGGCTTTGGGGTAAGCAGTTGGCAAATAACCACCAGCCACCTCAATCAGCTGCTCAGCTGTCTGCTCGTTTTTGAGCTCATAAATGGCCGGCCTTTTAATCTCTCCTGAAACGGCTACGGTACGACCCACCGGAGGAATGAACAACACATCACCTGGCTGCAAGCGTGCGTCCTTAGAAGTATCACCTTTGAGCAATAAGTCATACAAGTCTAAAGTTGTGACCAACTGCCCCTTGCGCTTCAGTTGAATCGAACGTAAGGAACCAACTGGATTGACACCCCCACTGACAAACAAGGCATTGGTCAAGGTTGACAAAGCACTAACAGTATAAGAACCAGGCCGATACGCTTCCCCTAACACAAACACACGAATCGAACGCAATTTTCCCATGGTTACGCTGACTTTGATACCGATCATTTGTTCAGCGACCAGTTCTTGCAATCGAGTTTTTAACTCTCCAAAGTTTAAGCCATTGACACTAAGAGGCCCTACGGCTGGAAAATGCAAAACGCCCTCTCGATTCACCACCAGTTCATGCGTTCGGTTTTCTTTACCATAAAGTTGTACAATGACAGCATCGCCTGGGCCAATAATATAATCAAGCGGCATAGGAATATCAGTCGCAGGGGCAAATGTAGAAGGTTTACCTGCAAACAAACTATAACCGAAAGGCTTCAGTGTTGCAGCGACTTTTTCTTCATTTGTTTTTTCTTGCTTCTTTTGCTGCGACTGCTGCGACGGCTGCAATTGTGGTTTGGTCGCAACAAACGATCGATCAAGCACCCTAGGTTCAACCACTTCTGGCGTATTGGTAAAAGAAGATGCAGACGCAGTACTAGAACCTCCTGGCAAGGTAATTCCCAATGAAGCAGCCAACGCTTTTTGTTCACTCGCAGAAAGCCGCTTGAATTGCTCAATTTGCTCAGACGTCACCGCTAACAACGGCACTGAGGATAAAACCACTATACAACTCAACAAAAGCTGACAGGTGAGCTTTAAAAACCACTTAGTTAAGACAGTTTGTAACATTCTGTCAATCAACCCCCCTTACAAGTAAATCAATACGATAGATAATTAGAATAACTGTTGACGGCATTATAGAAGGCTTTAGACCTTTGGCCAACTACTAACAACACCGAATAAAACAGACAACTGTTGGTGATATTCGGTATTTATTATTATACTTGCTCACCATGAAGCGCTTATTTGATGTCTTATTTTCTCTAATCCTAATCACCACTCTCTTTATACCCGCATTACTGCTTGCACTACTGATCAAAAGCACCAGTCCAGGCCCTATACTATATTGGTCACAACGCATTAGCCAAAACAACGGATTATTTCTGATGCCCAAATTCAGGACAATGCGGACTGACACACCAGAACTAGCAACCCATTTATTAATCAACAGTGAGCACTACATCACCCCAATAGGACGCTTTTTAAGAAAAACCAGCCTAGATGAAATCCCTCAGTTGTGGTCTGTACTGATAGGACAAATGAGCTTTGTTGGGCCTAGACCCGCTCTACACAACCAAGAAGATTTAATTGCACTGAGAACCGCAAACAATCTACACCTATTAAAACCAGGTATCACCGGATGGGCACAAGTCAATGGCAGAGACGAACTGGCCATTCCAGAGAAAGTCAAGTTCGAAATCGAATACGCCAGAAAGCAATCTGTTTTATTCGACCTTTATATCATTCTACAAACCATTTGGGCTGTTTTTAAACGTGAAGGTATTACGCATTAATCAGAGCAAATTCTGTGACTCCTTCCCGTTAGACCAATATCCGCTGATGATCTGTGACATCTATGGTGTCCAACTCGCCTGCACATAGCCTCGAGAAAAACTTGAAGGGAAGGCCACGTTGGCAGTCCAGGTTGCTGATGATTGATCTCCCGAGCTGTAAAACGGGTTAACAGTCAACACCCCTTCTAAACTGGAAACAATTTGCAAGCTTAACTCGGCATCTGTTGGAATATTTTGCGTATTGAACAACACAGGTACGGGATCACCAGCTATTCAGAGTCCATGCGAATCTATCTATTGAGCAAGTAATATCTGTATATTCTCCAGACAAAGTAATGCACTCTTCCCATTTGTAAAAAAGCGAGGAAAAATAATAATAAAAATGTATTTTGCTGTAGTTCACCTCCTTTGTTGGTTCGATTAATCTCTGTATGCGGAGCAGAGAGTCT
>JANQJO010000002.1 GCA_028281605.1 Pseudomonadales bacterium | reverse complement strand
AGAGTTGCAAGACTTTGGTGAAACCGGCCTCTATGAAGCAGGAAGTTAACGCCATAACCACCTATGGATAGTTTTGGATAGGTTTAACGGAACGGTTGTCGGTGAGATTCTGATAGTTTGCTCACCTTGCAATGTAGTGTAGATTGCGTGTATTTTTTGATCGGATTAAATTCAGCCGTTGGTATGCTATCTAATTTGAGTTACCCAAGCATAAAAATCTTGACTATACTCATCAATCCTTTAGATTAATCAATTAAATACACGTGCTATGCGATCGGTACAATAAAGCTATGGACAAAAACACACAGCACTTTACTCAGTTTAAAGACTTTACTCAGTTTAAAGAGTGGCATGAATATTACGATCGATTTGATTATTTTTCACCCAATTTGATACGTGAAGGCTGTTACCCCCGCTTTTTGCAGAAAAAAGGGAAACAAAAAAATGCCATAGTATTAGTGCATGGTCTGACCGATGCCCCATACTTTATGCAAGCCATTGGGGATTACTTTTATGAGAAAATGGGTTTTAACGTATATATCCCTTTGCTGCACAAACATGGTTTAAAAAAGCCTAATGGGATGAGGGGAGTCAGCTTAAACGAATGGAAATATAATGTAGAGTTTGCTATTCAAGTTGCTGGGCAACACGCAGACACCATTTCCATTGGTGGCTTATCAACCGGTGGCGCTCTCAGTGCTTACATGTCTTTAATACACCCTTTAATGAATGGCGCTACCTTTTTATTTTCCGCAGCGCTAGACATTGCTGGTCAGACTGGTGATTTTAAGGAATGGTTACTAAGAACACCGATTGCTAATGTAGTTGATTTTGTACAAGATACACTACAACCAGATCTGATTGGTGAGAATCCTTATCGATACGCAAGGATTGACATCGGCGGTGCTCAACAATTGGCCAAGCTTATCAAATCAATGGATAAAATTATCAAACATAAGCATAAGCAAAAAGCTATACACAAACCTTATTTTGCAGCTCACTCAGCGGATGATACACAAGCAGATATCAAAAATATAGAAAAATTTTTAAATAACATGAATACTAATAAAACACAGCTTTTCAAAATTGGGAAAGACTTCCGAGTGCCTCATGCCAGTGTTGTACTTAAACATAACGTTTGTTCAGGCTCAGGCTCACCACTTGAGCCTAAGAACCCTTTTTTTGATGAGATGATGGCAGCTGTTCATGCCTTTGCACAGCAACACCTAACTTTGTAATTCTGAAATAAGAGGCTTTGCCATAAAAACCTCAGAAAAGGTTGGGTTAAAGAACTGACAAATTCAAGATCATAACACGCCAAGAATACGTCTATAAGAAATCCCGCAGGCTTTAATCCATTCAGCTAAACTGAATCTTATAAAGCATTGTGTTCTACATAAGAGCAAGCACATATATATAGTCACAAGCCCAAAAGCCCTGTGACTACTGAATCTAAGGACTGATCACTAACCTATGAGCACTTTAGACGAAAAAAGAAGCATTCAGCGCCAAGAGCTGCAATATTACTTACAAATCTTTAATCAAGTCACCCACAAGCCCATAGGCTCCATTGTTAACATATCTGCTCATGGTATGATGTTAGTTAGTCAAAAAAGACTATTGACTCATGCATTATTTCAATTAGAGATGAAATTACCGAGTATAAATAAAAAAAGACCGCAAGTCATTCACTTTGAGGCACTTAGCCACTGGTGTAAACCTGATATTACGCCTGACTGTTTTGATACAGGGTTTAGTTTTACAAAGCCAAACCCTGAATTGATCGAAGTGGTGGAAGCATTGACAGACTATTTTTCATTTAAGCCTTACAATCTATAAGGGATGTGTACGCTTCCTAAATAAAACTTATATATCTAGCTGAGAGAGTCCGCTTAAAGCTTCTATAATCAAATTCACTTTCCAAAACGTTTCCTGATACTCGGCTTCTGCTGTTGAATCAATTACAATACCTCCCCCTGCCCATAAAGTTAACCAATTCTCTTGCCAGAGTGCTGTTCTGATGGCGATGTTTGATAGCAGTTGTTCATTGGCGCCTATATAAAATAAAGAACCACAAAAAATATGACGTTGATGAGGCTCTAATTTTTTGATAATTTGCATGGCTTTTATTTTAGGAGCACCTGTGACAGACCCTCCAGGAAAGCAAGCTTGCAATAATTTTTCCGGGCTTTGTTGGGTGGCAAGCTGGCCGCGAATGGTACTGACTAAGTGATGGACAGAAGCATAGGAGTGAGGTGCTAATAATGTAGGTACAGTGATACTGCCAGGTTCACAGACTTTTCCAAGATCGTTTCTGAGTAAATCAACAATCATAATATTTTCTGCTTGATTTTTAATGCTGTTCTGTAATTGCTTAAGCTGTGATAAATCTTGCTGATGATTTTTGCCTCGAGCGATTGTCCCTTTAATCGGTTGGGTTTCAACAAGGCCTGTGTTGGACAAGGATACAAACTTTTCAGGTGAAAAACACAGAATGTGTCCATTAGGCCCATTAAAATAAGCTGAGTAGGGGGCCTTTGTGGCTTTGCGAATACTGCAATAGGCACTAAAAGCATTACCTTTAACGGGAATGCGAAATCTTTGTGCAAAGTTGATTTGATAACAGTCTCCTTGTCTTAGACAGTGCTGAATGTTTTCAAAACAATCTTGATAAGTCTTAAAACTTAGGTTTGAGTTGAGATTCCCGGTTGTATGAAAAAAAAAACTGGTGTTGCTGGTTTCTTTTTTCTTGTTTTTAAACAGGGCTAGTAACTCTTTTACGCTGTGGTGTTCTGGGGCGTAATACAGTGTTGTAGTTTTTTGTTGATGATCGGTCAGTAGGTGCCACATGTAAAAACCCACGGCTAAGCGTGGGAAGTTGATTTCGTCCTTTACGTTACGTTGGATGGTTGATTCATTGTTTTCATGAGGGTTAAAGTAGGATACGTAGCCCATTACGCCAGGTAAGAACATTTGATTGGGTACAGCGATTGCGGAGGATGGTTTGGCAGAGTGTCCATAGAGTTGATGGCGTATATGTTCTATCAACTTGAATGGGTCTTGAGTCTCAGTTGGCAGACTGCAGTATTGGTTTGACAGTTGCAGTTGATTGTTAGATACCACTAGGGTGGTATTGGGTAAGGCTGTAATTAAATCATAACGACCTGCATGGACGTTTGTTTGTTTGCTGTTGTATGCTGAATCTAACCAGATTGACCCATTTAACTGGGCAATTTGAGTGAACAGTGATTGAGTGTCTGGCTGATAGACTAAAGCATGAGTTTGAAACACTGTTGCCTCTATCTAGTTATATGGGGGGGTTATACGAGTATTAGATAAGTGCTAATGTCCAAATCGGTTGAGGTCACACTCAGCCATAAGCTTGGTTGAAATTTCTTCAATAGAATAGTGAGTGCTGTTGAGATAGGGAATATTCTCTTTAGCAAACAGAGCTTCTACTCCACGAATTTCGGATTCACATTGGCGAAAAGAGGCATATCGACTGTTTGGCTTGCGTTCGTTGCGAATAGCGGCTAGGCGTTCAGGCTCAATACTTAATCCAAAAAGCTTATTTTTGTAAGGTTTTAGACTATTGGGTAATTTTAGATCATCCAGGTCATCTTCAGTAAATGGGTAGTTTGCTGCACGAATGCCAAATTGCAGTGCTAAATACAAACACGTTGGAGTTTTGCCACAGCGAGAGACACCAACAATCACTACATCGGCTGTGTCATAGTGATGAGTTTTAATGCCGTCATCATTGTCAAGCGCGTAGTTAATGGCGCTGATACGAGTGGCATACTGAGTGTCACCGACAATAGAATGTGATTTTCCAACAGTATAAGAAGATTTGGTTTTCAGTTCCAATTCTAGAGGGTTTAGAAAGGTCGAAAAGATATCAATCATAAATCCTTTGGAGCTTGCTAGAATTTGTCGAATTTCTTGGTTAACAATGGTGTCAAAGATAATAGGCTTATGACCTTCTTGGATCATACAGTTGTTTATTTTTTGAACAACCTGGAAGGCTTTGGCTTTATCATCTATATAGGGTAAGGTAATTTGGTCAAATTCAATATCGTTGAACTGGGCTAGCAGGCTGCGTCCCAGTGCTTCTGCGGTGATACCGGTGCCATCGGATACAAAAAAAACAGTACGTTTGGAAGCGCTCATAGTCATTCGCATTGATCTTGTTGGTTGCTAAAGCGTAAGCATCTTAGATGCAGGTATGCTACACTGGTCCGCCACAAATTCAATAGCTAAGCATAGCAAAGATTTCGATAGCAGGTTAAACAAATTCTGGTTAAGACAGAGGAGACAAACGCTTTGAACACACAGGTTCAGGTTATAGGATTGCAAGAGCTTGGGAAAAACGACGTTGATAAGGTTGGGGGTAAAAATGCTTCTTTAGGGGAAATGATCGGTCAGCTTGCCAAGGTTGGTGTCAATGTTCCGGGTGGTTTTGCAACAACCGCTGAGGCTTTTTCCAAGTTTTTAGAATATAACCAGCTGGATGAGAAGATCCGAGCAGAATTGAGTGCTTTGAATGTGGCTGATGTAAAATCACTGGCTGAATCAGGCGATAAAATTCGTCAGTGGATCATAGCAGCGCAGTTGCAACCAGAATTGGAAACAGCCATCGTTGCTGCTTATGATCAATTGCTTTGTGGTGATGACACGATGGCTGTTGCTGTGCGTTCCTCTGCTACGGCAGAGGATTTACCTGAAGCTTCTTTTGCTGGCCAGCAGGAAACTTTCTTAAATATTCGAGGAAAAGACAATTTATTAGAAGCTGTTAAGAAAGTGTTTGCCTCTTTGTATAATGATCGCGCCATTGCGTATCGTGTTCACCAGGGTTTTGAGCACGATAAAGTTGCGCTGTCGGTTGGTATTCAAAAAATGGTGCGTAGTGAAACGGGAACTTCTGGTGTCATGTTTACTTTGGACACAGAGTCAGGCTATGAAGGGGTTGTTTTTATTACGGGCTCTTATGGGTTGGGTGAAACTGTAGTACAAGGATTAGTCAACCCTGATGAATATTACGTGTTCAAAGATTCAGTGAAAGCCGGTAAGCCAGCTATTTTAAGGCGTAATTTGGGCAGTAAAGCGATCAAAATGGTTTACAGTCAGCAGGTTCAACTGGGTCAAACGGTTGAAACAATTGAGGTTGACAAGGCGCAGCGACAGCAATTTTGTTTACAAGATGAAGAGATTGTTGAATTAGCAAAGCAAGCTTTGATTATTGAACGACATTATCAGAGGCCGATGGATATTGAGTGGGCCATAGACGGTGATAGTGGTCAAATATACATTGTTCAAGCACGTCCAGAGACGGTACGCAGTCGTGATTCTAGTAATATCATGGAGAGATATCTGCTCAAAGAGCAGGGTACTGTGTTATTGGAGGGCCGCAGTATTGGTCAAAGAATAGGTAGTGGTAAGGTTCGTTTGATTTTAAGCCTGAAAGAAATGCATTCTGTTCGCCCAGGGGATGTGTTGGTAACTGATATGACGGATCCTGACTGGGAGCCTATTATGAAAAGGTCTGCTGCTATTGTGACTAACCGAGGGGGTAGAACTTGTCATGCGGCAATCATCGCGAGAGAGCTTGGGATTCCAGCCGTTGTTGGTTGTGGCAATGCGACTGAAGTTCTGCAGAATGATCAGGCGGTAACCGTCTCTTGTGCGCAGGGGGATACGGGTAAAGTTTATGAAGGCGCACTGGGGTTTGACATTCAAACCAACACCATTGATTCGATGCCAAGATTGCCTTTTGATATCATGATGAACGTGGGCAACCCGGATCGAGCGTTTGCTTTTCAATCTTTGCCTAATGAGGGGATTGGGTTGGCTCGCCTAGAGTTTATTATCAACCGTATGATTGGTGTGCACCCAAAAGCTTTATTAAATTACGATCGTTTGCCACGGGACGTTAAGCAAGCGGTTGAGAGGCGTATGGTCGGTTATGGAGCCCCTATTGATTTTTTTATTGGTAAATTAGTGGAAGGTATTGTGACTTTGGCGGCGGCGTTCTCACCGAAAAAAGTGATTGTGCGTTTATCGGATTTTAAATCGAACGAGTATGCTAACTTAATTGGCGGTAAGTTATATGAGCCGGACGAAGAAAATCCGATGTTAGGGTTCCGAGGGGCCTCGCGTTATATTTCGGACAGTTTTCGTGACTGTTTTCAGTTGGAATGTATGGCGCTTAAGCAAGTACGAGAAGTGTATGGTTTTGAAAATGTAGAGATCATGGTGCCTTTTGTGAGGACGGTAGGAGAGGCCAAGCAGGTTTTGGAGCTATTAGCGGAGAACGGTTTAAAGCGTGGTGAAAAAGGGTTAAAAGTCATCATGATGTGTGAACTGCCGACAAATGCTTTGTTGGCTGATGAATTTTTGGAGTACTTTGACGGTTTCTCCATTGGTTCGAATGACTTGACGCAATTGACCTTAGGGCTTGACCGGGATTCTGGTATTGTTTCGCACTTGTTTGATGAGCGTGACCCTGCTGTGAAAGCTTTGTTAAAAAATGCGATTGAAGCGTGTAAACGTACGGGTAAATATGTAGGCATTTGTGGCCAAGGTCCATCGGATCATCCAGATTTATCGCGCTGGTTAATGGAAATGGGTATCGACAGTGTTTCTTTGAATCCGGATTCAGTGTTAGAGACTTGGTTCTTTTTGGCTGACCAAAAGTAGGTTTAGGTTGTGGTGGTGATGTTATATCCATAACAATATCACCAGATTGAAGGAGACTGTTTGGCTTTTGCCATTCTGACACTTCTGCTTCAATTGGTTGCAATTCTACCTCGGCAAGTGCTGTGTGAAGTTTCACATGCGGCCAGTAGAACCAACAGTCAAGTATTTGAGAAGGCAACAACGTGGTCCGCTTTAACCTCAATACCAATATTACTATTGATTTCATAGTCATAGTGACTAGAGAAAAGAGCTTCTACTTGTTCATTGGCATTTAAAATCAAGGTGTACAGTGTCGACGCGCCATTAAATTTCTTTTCTGCAACGCTTGCTCGTAACGAGCTTTTAGGGTTGGGCAAAATGTCATCTGGTCTTAATAAGACTTCCACATTTGTACCTGTTTTCCAACTTAATGACTCAGCACTTTCTAGATCCCCTAGTTGAGTTCTAATACTGTTTGGTGATGTGACACTGCCGTGAATGAAGCTGCCTAAGCCTATAAAAGAAGCTACATAGCGGTTGGAAGGTTTGTGATAGAGGTTATAAGGTGTATCCCATTGTTGTAAGTTTCCATGAGCCAAAACACCAATTTTATCAGCCATGCTAAAAGCTTCTTCCTGGTCGTGTGTTACTAATAATGCACTCAGTTTTTCCTTTTTTAAAACTTGTACCAACTCAGTGCGTAACTTTTTGCGTAAATTTACATCTAAGTTAGAGAAGGGTTCATCTAGTAGTAATAACTTAGGGTGAGGGGCTAGAGCTCTAGCCAGTGCGATTCTCTGTTGTTGGCCACCGGAAATATTGTGAACCAAGCGTTCAGCCAAGTCTTCTAACCCAACCATCTTCAAGTAGCGTGTGACAACTTTGTTGCGCTCTGTTTTTGTTAATGTATGTAGTCCAAACTCGATATTTTCACGAACATTTAAATGAGGAAACAGGGCATGGTCTTGAAAGACCATGCCGATTCGACGTTTTTCTGTTGGTAAGGAGTGAATAGTGTCTGCTATAACTGTGTTTTCTAGTTTAATCTGCCCTGTTTTTAAAGGCTCAAATCCTGCAATGGCTCTTAAGGTTGTGGTTTTGCCACATCCGCTAGGGCCTAATAAGCAGGCTATTTCACCTGCTTGTATGGTAAAGCTGAGTTTGAAGATAATGATTTCATTGCCTGTTTTTAGGCAAACATTTTCTAATGATAGTAATGGTGGGATCATATTAAGCTTGTGTTGACTTAAGCAAAAATTCTAGTAAAGCTTTTTGCGCATGTAAACGGTTTTCAGCTTCATCCCAGATCACTGAGCGGGAATCTTCTAGTGTTAAAGCACTGACTTCTTCTCCACGATGAGCCGGTAGGCAATGCATGAATATAACATCGTTGTCTGCTTGGTCTAGAAGTTTAGGGGTGACTTGAAAGGAAGCAAAGGTTTTGAGTCGGATATTTTGTTCCTCTTCTTGCCCCATGCTAGTCCAAACGTCCGTGGCAATGAGTTTTGCCTCTTTGACTGCTGTTACTGGATCATGACAAAGATGTACTCGGTTTTTATTTGTAGCTATTAAATGCTGATTGGGTTCAAACCCTTTTGGGCAGGCAATATTTAATTGAAAGTCAAATTGCTTGGCTGCATTAATATAGGATTGGCACATGTTGTTACCGTCCCCAATCCAGGCGACAATGTTGCCTGCGATAGAACCTTTATGCTCGTAATAAGTTTGCATGTCGGCCAGTAATTGACAGGGGTGATAATCGTCTGTCAAAGCATTGATCACAGGTACTGATGAATATTTTGCAAATTTTTCTAAGCGCTGATGTTCGAATGTTCTGATTGCAATAATGTCTAGCATGCGTGAGAGTACTCTGGCGCTGTCTTCTGTTGGTTCGCCTCGACCAAATTGTGTGTCTCTCGGTGATAAGAATAAAGAGCCTCCACCTGATTGCATCATAGCTGCTTCGAATGAGACTCTAGTACGAGTAGAGGATTTCTCAAAAATCAAACCTAATACTTTATTTTTGAGCTGTTGACAGGACGGCTCTGAAGATTTGCATGCCTTATGAGCTTTTTTTAGCTCAATTGCACGTTCTATAAGAGTGTTGCATTCTTGTGGGCTTAAGTCGAGTAAGGTTAAAAAATGTCGTACAAATTTGGTTTTCAAGGTTAGTTCTCAAATAGTTCTCAAATCGCTATCCATGAGTTATACAAGCTTTGGAGTTTAAGATGGTCTTGGCTTGCGCCGATCATCTCCCATGAACGTTTTAATGAGCTTGCACAATAGAGTAATCATATTGTCAGCTTCTTGGTCGCTGAGAATTAAGGGAGGAAGTAAACGGACGACACGCTCAGCGGTGACATTAATGAGCAAACCTTTGGCTTTAGCCAGAGAGACCAGCTCAGAGCATGGCTTGTCTAGCTCTATACCAATCATTAAGCCTTTACCTCGGATAGAGTGAGTGTAATCTGTTCTTTCAAGCTCTTCATGCAACTGATCCAGCATGCGATCGCCTAGCTTAGCCGCTCTTTCAATTAGGCCCTCATTAAATAAAGTTTCAATAACTGATGAACCAACAGCGCAGGCAAATGGGTTTCCGCCAAAAGTAGATCCGTGATTACCTGCTTGCATCACATTTTGTGCTTTAACACCCGTAATACAAACACCTATAGGGATGCCATTGCCTAAGCCTTTAGCGGTAGTGACGACATCTGGTTTAATGTAGGTATGTTGATAAGCAAAATATTTGCCCGTACGACCGTTACCACTTTGAACTTCATCTAACATCAGTAGCCAGTTTTCAGCATCACATAGTGTACGTATTTGGCTGAGGTACTCTGTACTGGCAGAATGAATGCCACCTTCACCTTGTATGGGTTCAAGCAAAATAGCAACTACTTGGGGGTTGTTGTTGGCAATATTTTTCAAAGCATCGATATCATTTAAAGGCGCTCTAGTAAAACCTGAAACCAGAGGCTCAAATCCGGCTTGTACTTTACGGCTTCCAGAAGCTGATAAAGTAGCCAGAGTTCGCCCATGAAAAGCATTCTCCATGACAATAATATGTGGGTTTTGTATGCCTTTTTGATGACCATATAAGCGCGCTAGTTTAATAGCGGCCTCATTGGCTTCAGCACCAGAATTACAAAAGAAGCACTCTGATAATCCAGAGATTTTGGCAAGCTCTTCAGCCAATGTTTGCTGCAATGGGATTTGATACAGGTTTGAGGTATGAATGAGCTTTTTAGCTTGAGTTTCAATTGTTTTGTTCACGATTGGGTGAGCATGGCCAAGTCCACATACGGCTATGCCACTAATAGCGTCTAAGAAGCGTTCACCTTTAGTACTGATTAACCAGGGGCCTTCGCCTTTTTCAAAGGCAATAGGTAGGCGATTATAGACTGGCATAATATAGTTTTGGTTGAATTTGGACGAAGACGAAGAAGAGGAAATAAGAGGCTCTTGGTTCGTTTGTGTGTTTGTATTTTGTGTATTCATACCGGAAAAAGCCCATCTTAAATAAAAAAAGGCAGCACATGCCGCCAAGCGGTAGTATAATATAGCTTTTTTGATAACAAAAGCCCAATCTTAGAAGGTTGTAAATTCAATGGCAGAGACAGAAACACTTCAAGTAATTCAAAAACAGATTGAGTCAAACCCTGTTATTTTATATATGAAAGGCAGTCCGCAGTTCCCTCAGTGTGGCTTTTCGGCTCGGGCTGTAGAAATTTTAAATACAATTGGAAAACCGTTTGCCTATGTGAATATTCTGGAGCATCCAGATATTCGGGCCGAATTGCCCATTTATGCTCAGTGGCCTACTTTTCCCCAGCTTTGGGTAGCTGGTGAGTTGCTAGGTGGCTCGGATATTTTGTTAGAGATGTCGCAAAAAAATGAGTTGGCCCCTTTGATTGAAAAAGCTGTACCTAATGCAGTAAGTGGTTAGTTAAGTTTTTGATATTATGTGTTCATCTGTTAAAGCCCTGGATGGATGAGTGCTTACGAGCGAGTTGACAGTAACCTAAGCCAGTAAATGCTTGATCGCGTCTCTTTCCTCTTTTAGTTCTAGCTCCGTGGCGTTCAGTTTTTCTTGGCTAAACTCGTTGATTTCAAGGCCTTTAATGATTTGGTACTGGCCATTTTGACAACGTACGGGATAAGAAAAAATTAACCCTTCTTCAATGCCATAGCTACCATCGCTGTATACAGCCATACTAACCCAGTCATCATTAGGGCTACCGAGAACCCAATCGTGTATATGGTTGATCGCAGCGTTAGCGGCTGATGCCGCGCTAGAGGCGCCTCTGGCCTTGATAATAGCAGCGCCTCTGGATTGTACAGTAGGTATGAATTCCTGATGATACCAGCTGTGATCAAACAAATTAATTGCACTTTGTTTGTTGACTAAGGTGTGATGAAGATCAGGGTATTGTGTTGAAGAGTGGTTGCCCCAAATCGTCATTTGCTTAATATCAGTGACTTCACTTTGAGTTTTTTGCGCCAGCTGGGACAAGGCTCGGTTGTGGTCGAGTCGTGTCATAGCGGTAAACTGTGTTGGATTAATATTGGGTGCGTTACGTTGAGCAATGAGCGCATTGGTATTGGCAGGGTTGCCTACAACCAAAACTTTAATCATGGGGTCGGCTACTTCGTTAATAGCTTTGCCTTGGGTGGAAAAAATTTGGGCATTAGTTTCTAACAGGTCCTTGCGCTCCATGCCTGGTCCACGTGGACTGGCGCCCACAAGTAAAGCATATTGTGCATCTTTAAAAGCAACCTTAGGGTCGTCTGATAGAGTAATCCCTTTCAATAGCTCAAAAGCACAATCTTCTAGCTCCATAGCAACGCCTTTGAGTGCGTTTAAGGCAGGTGTGATTTCTAAGAGCTGGAGGATAACAGGTTGGTCAGGTCCTAACATTTCTCCAGCAGCAATTCTAAACAGTAAAGAGTAACTGATTTGACCTGCGGCACCTGTGACGGCTACTCGTACAGCGTTTTTCATTGTGTGTTAGCTCCTGTAACTTGTCCCAAATTAGACGTTGTGGGGTATTAAAGCTTAAGTCCTGCCAACTTTCCAGTAAATTCCACCAGTAAATTCCAGTAAATTTGGTTTTTTTGTCAGTGCACATGCATTGATAGTTACTAATACAAAAAGCGATCAAGTGTCTTAAAAGTTTAAAGAATTTTTATGCACAGGTTGGTAAATCCAATAGCTAGGCGCACAAAAAAGAATCAAAAATGCTTCAATCTTGTTACTGTCACAGCTTTATCCTATAACTTATTGATTTTAATGTAAAAAATTCCAAAGAGTAAAAGCTGTTCAATTTGTAAAGGGTTCAGTGTTTTAGGCTTATTGCGGCGCTTTCTCATAGATTATCCCCAGAGTTTTCCACAGATTTTGTGGAAAACTTTTTATAATTCTTAGGTCTTAGAAAGGCTAGGCTTGCAGATTTATTTGTGTTATAGAACGCAAGACCAGGGCCACTTAACATACAATATATAATTAATTTCAGCCGACATTGTTAAGCGTTTGTCTTTGGATGCTTGTGCGGCTGTGGTACAATCGGCGATTTTTGTAGGTGCTGTTTTTTTACAGTGAGTGATGGAAGATCAGTCCAGGGGCATAAGGTATGTAAGTGTTCCGATGACTTCGGCGTCGTTGTTGATAGCGTCTCTCTTTTGTCACTTCAACGTGTTTTTTACGTCTATCTTTTGTCAGACGTTTTTCAAATAGTAAGGTTGATTTGTGATTTAGTTCGGGTGCCGTATGAGGGCACGCTGTTGTTATATGAGTTTTGTGGATCGAACCTTGTTGATAGGTTAGGCTGTTTGTAAAAATTGGTTTGGTTTCAATCATAAGTCTAATTGAAGAACATATTGGCGGAATTTGTTGTTGCATTTGTGTTGCCAAATGTTATCAATTGAATCATTTTAAGAGACTTTAGAATATGCCTGTACACGCGAAGATTAAGGCGCTTTTGTCTACACATTTTGAACCTGAATACTTGGAAGTAGTTAATGAAAGCCATCAACATAATGTGCCCGAGGGAGCAGAAACACATTTTAAGGTGGTGATTGCATCAGCTGCCTTTGTTGAGCATACTCAGGTTGCACGTCACCGTTTGGTCTATGCTGTGCTTGCTGAACTCGTGCAGGGGCCTATTCATGCATTAGCTCTGCATACCTACACTCCAGAAGAATGGTTGGATGTATCAGTTTCTCCAAATTCGCCCAATTGTCGAGGCGGGAGCTGAGTGTGCAGTTGATTAATATAAATTCAAATTAAGGTATTTAAATAATGTTGAACTGTGTGATTGCAGCGTTGTATCAGTTTACTGTAGTGAATGATTGTGCAGCTTTACAGCAGCGCCTGTTGTCAGAGAGTTTAGAGCTTGGTCTTAAAGGTACTATATTGATTGCAACTGAAGGTATTAATGGAACAGTAGCTGGAAATCGGGCGAGCATTGACCGTTTGCGTTCCAGCTTATTAAAGTTAGGCTTTAATCAGTTAGAGTATAAAGAATCTTTTACCCAAGAGCTGCCATTTTATCGAATGAAAGTTAAAATTAAGCCTGAGATTGTGACCATGGGCTGTCCTGATATTGATGCCATTAATGAAGCGGGTACCTATATTGAACCTGACCAATGGAATGAGTTAATTTTAGATCCAGAGGTTTTGGTGATTGATACTCGCAATCACTATGAGACAGAGGTAGGTAGCTTTGTTGATGCTGAATCGGCTAATACTGAGCACTTTCGTCAGTTCCCTGATTATGCCAATCAACACATAGATCCTAAGCAGGTGAGTAAAGTTGCTATGTTTTGCACTGGAGGTATTCGCTGTGAAAAGGCAACGGCCTATGTGCGTAGTTTGGGGGTGAAAGAGGTTTATCATTTAAAAGGGGGCATTTTAAATTATTTACAACAAATCTCAAAAGAAGAAAGTCTGTGGCAGGGTGAGTGTTTTGTTTTCGATAATCGTGTTACGGTTGATCAAGACTTAGAGGTTGGGCAATATGACTTGTGTCACGGGTGTCGCAGGCCCATTACGCAAGCAGATAAAGATTCAAATTTATATGTAAAAGGAGTTAGTTGTTCAAAATGTGCTGAGCATTTAACCACGGATCAAAAAGATCGATTTGCAGAAAGGCAAAAACAGATTGAGCTTGCCAAGCAAAAAAATCTAAAGCATTTGGGGTTTAATCCACGTCTTGTGCTTTAATTTCAAAGTGTTGTTGGGTGAATTCAGGCAGTTTCCGGTCACTGCCAGTGTTGCATTTGTGTGCCTTGTTGTGTTTGCTTTAATTCAGCTCCTGGGTTTGCCTGCTGTTTTTTATTGGTTACGCTTTCCTGTTTTAGAGGACTCTATCTACAGCTGGCAGTTGTGGCGTTGGTTCAGTCCTGTTTTTGTACATTTTTCTGTGTTTCATATCGCATTTAATGTTTTGTTATGGTGTTGGTTAGGACGCATGGTTGAGCTCTGGCAAGGTAGTAGATGGCTATGGATTTTGTTTCTATTGGCCAGTATTTTGCCCAGTGTGGCTCAGTATTGGGTAAGTGGCCCTAATTTTGGTGGGTTGTCGGGTGTTGTTTATGCGTTGGTTGGGTATGTGTGGTTACTAGGTAAGTTGAAACCAGAATCAGGTTTATTCTTAGCCAATGGAGTAATGGTTCAAGTATTTTTGTGGTTAGTGCTTGGGTTTACTGGTTTGTTGGATGTGGTGATTGGACCTGTTGCTAATGCGGCTCATTTGGGTGGATTGTTGTTGGGTTTGTTATTTGCAGTGGTGCATTATTGGCGACTATAAGGCAAATTACTCGTCGTGTGCAAAGCTTGATGTTAAGGCCTAGCGCGTGCCGTAAACCACCATGGTTTTTCCTTTGACTGAAACAAGCCCTTGTTCTTCTAGTGTTTTGAGTACACGCCCGACCATCTCACGGGAGCAGCCTACAATTCTCCCAATTTCTTGTCGGGTGATTTTAATTTGCATACCGTCCGGATGTGTCATTGCATCGGGCTCTTTGCAAAGTTCTAGGAGGGTATGGGCGACACGGCCGGTGACGTCTAAAAAGGCTAAGTCTCCGACTTTACGAGTGGTAGCACGTAGCCTGCCTGCAAGTTGTGCACTGACAGCAAATAAAATGTCAGCGTCTTCTTGTGCTAAATCTTTGAATTGTTGATAGCTGATTTCAGCAACTTCGCATTCGGATTTGGCTTTGACCCAAGCGCTGCGACTGGCCAGTTCGTCAAACAGGCCCATTTCACCAAAAAAATCGCCCTCATTGAGATAGGCTACAATCATTTCTCGCCCTTCGTCGTCTTCGATGAGTACAGTGACGGAGCCTTTGATGACGTAGTAGAGTGCATCTGAGTCATCTCCTGCATAGATGATGGTGCTTTTTGCAGGGTATTTGCGTCGATGACAGTAGGTCAGAAAGCTGTCTATATCGTGTATCAGGTTGTTGTTAATCAAAGATCACTGCTCCGTAAATGTGCTGTATTAAGAACAATATCTTTTTGATATCGTTTTTGTGTGGCTTTGTCTTCATCACATAAGAACAGTATCGTACTCTTAGTGCCAAGGTGCCAATTTTTAAATGGTTAATAATTGACATCTTGGTTTAGTGGTGATGACAAGGTCCGCATTATGCAGTTTCTAGTATGAAGTGTCAGCTTTAACTTTCCGAAGTTGTTAGATCAGTCACAGCTTATTTTAAGTCAGCTGTAAAATTATGGTAGTCTTTCATGCTTTTGAGTGCAATTCAGTTTAATATCAGCTGAGAAGAGGGGGAAATTAAGGTATGCGAACAACCGTGAGTTGGTGTGAAGTGGCTCAGTTTTCTGCTAAGAGTGGCTCCGGTCATACAGTTTTGATGGATGGGCCACCTGCTTATGGAGGTGAAAATGCGGGCCCAAGGCCGATGGAAATGATTCTAATGGGCTTGGCCGGTTGTGCTGCATTCGATGTTGTACATATACTGCGTAAATCGCGCCAAGAGCTGTCTAAGTGTTTAGTGCAGGTTGAGGCTGAGCGGGCCGATGCGGTCCCTTCTGTGTTTACTAAGATACATTTACATTTTTGTTTGGCTGGCCCTGATCTTAAAGAGAGTCAGGTTGTTCGGGCCATTAAACTTTCTGCGGAAAAATATTGCTCAGCATCAATTATGCTGGCGCAGGCAGGGGTTACGATTACACACAGTCATACACTGGAAAATAATGGTGAAGAGGATAGTGATCAGTGAATGACTCTAAGCTTAAGTTGCATGGGTTTAATAATTTAACTAAGTCGTTGAGTTTTAATATTTATGATATTTGTTACGCAAATTCTAAGCAGCATCGACAAGAGTACATCGAATACATTGATGAGCTTTATAATGCTGAGCGTTTAACTCAGATTTTAACCGAAGTCACTGGAATTATTGGTGCGAATATTCTTAATATTGCCCGCCAGGATTATGATCCACAAGGAGCGAGTGTGACGATGCTGATTGCGGAGCAAGAGTTGTTTCATGTCTCTGCACGTGAAGAGCCTGGCCCTATCCCTGAGTCATTGGTGGGGCATCTTGATAAGAGTCATGTGACGGTTCATACATATCCAGAGAGTCACCCTGATAATGGCATCAGTACTTTTCGAGCGGATATCGATGTCTCAACATGCGGTTTGATTTCTCCGCTTAGGGCATTAAATTATTTAATTCATTGTTTTGATTCTGATATTGTCACGATTGATTATCGAGTCAGAGGTTTTACGCGAGATGTGGGCGGCCATAAACACTTTATTGATCATGAGATTAATTCAATTCAAAACTACTTGTCTGATAGTACTAGGCAGCAATATCAAATGATTGATGTAAATGTATATCAGGAAAATGTGTTTCACACGAAAATGTTGCTTAAGGAGTTTAATCTGGATAACTATTTGTTTGGTACGGGTGTGGAGAATTTAAATACGGCTGATCAAGAGCATATTCGTACCAGGTTACGTAGAGAAATGCTGGAAATTTTCTATGGTCGTAATATGAAAGGTGAGCATACTGTATAATAGTTTTTGACAAATCAATTTCTTTTCTGTTCACATTGGGTATCATTGATCTGGACTGGAAATGTGTTCTTGGGTAAAATGAGCAACGCTAGGGCCACCCAGAGTTTTTTCATTTGGGGTTTTTAAGAAAAGTTTGATAGGCTAAGAGATCATCTCGACGCAGATCAGAGATACTGGCGCTTTGTGTGTGGATATACCACAACAGTAGATGTTCGATTTCTTTGGTGTAAGAGCTGAGTGTTTCAGGTGAATCCTGATACTCGGATAAAAAAGTTAAGATGGCTTCGAGGTCATTTTTAGCATTAATAAGTTGTATATCAGATTTTTTATTGTAACCCTCCTGATTTAATTGAACGAGGTGTTTATTGTTTGATGTTAGGCTTTGATCGCCTTGAAAGAGTGGCTTTATAGGCATGTTTTCCATAGGTTTTTCCTCCTACCCTACGCCATTATAATAGCTTATTCTGATTCTGATAATTTGAGGGCGCTCGGAAATATTTTAGCTACTGAAAGGATATTCTTAGTGAAAATTTTTATATTCCTTTCTTACATCTTACATGTATAAGAGAAAATCTGTAAACTCTTACCATATAAGTTACAGAGTACATGTTAGACACATTGAAATTATAATTATTGCAACCGATAAAGGTTAGAAACATTTTTCAAATGCTGCCTCCTCAAAAAAAAACACCTAGTCCTGATCATTATCATTTAAATACTGATCTTGGGGCATCGACATTCTGCGGTAAGCTCGCTAATGGTGAAATTTCAGAAGCAGCATATAGTACGCAAAAAGTAACTGATACACCTCCTAACTTAATGGAAAGTCCATCAGATAATGGCGACAAGATTATTGGCGGAATAGAACCTAAAACAACAGATGAACTCAGCGGTTTGCCTCCCGGATTTGAATCTGTTACTCCCATAGGAAAATGGGCTTCAAGTGAGAAAAAGATAATCCGTCCAAACTTTAGAGCACGGCGGAATAAAATTCCAAAACCCTTATGGCTTTTTCCAGAGTTGTTAATATCATTAAAACAACGTGGTTATAATCCATCGGGTAGACTTTTTAAACGTAAAGGATGGAAGTCGCATCCTAACTATCAAAAACCCCACCCAGAATATCCAGAATTAGGAACTATAAAAGAGAATAAAGGGTTGTATCGTGGTGGTCTAGCCAAGACCTTAATCAAGATGTATGGCTCTACGGTTTTTCTTCACCCTATCCTGCTTGCTGCTGTCTTTACATTACGAGCAATAAGTTGGCATAGAGCGGGATACTCCGGTGTTTCAGTTATAGGTTTTCGTGGTGATGCTCGATCTCCTGATCAAATTAAGCAATTAGGTGGATTTATTCCTTGGAACGTCCATGAATCCGATAAGTTTGAAACTCAACCAGCCAACAAAAAGCTCCAATCATTTCTCTACTCAACGAAGAAATTGTTTAAGCAGTTTTATAACCTAACGCTTTACGGGAAAGGAAGTAATATCAATCTTAGGTTTAGACCAGGGTCCCGTCGCCGTGATTCCAGCTTAGTGTCTTTCAGTACTGATATCAATATAGCCAAAGGTTTCCCGCTTAGGAAGAAAAAGGAGCAACCAGAGACTTATCTTTATGTTACCAAAGTTATTGGAGGTATCAAACCGAACCAGTTGGATGTTGAATCTGAAGTAGCCGCTGTCAATACGATCCCGTTTGAGCAAGTTGTCGCTTGGCGTAAAGTAAAGGATGGTTTATTTACTGGTCCAGTTGTTGTACGGAATGACTTTTCTGAAGAATCTTCTGAGCTTTGCCAGGAGATTGTGGAACTTCTAAGTGGTAAACCACAAGAGACTGTTCGTCCAAAAGAGCTACAACATTTTGAGTTCTTGATTTGATTAACACTGAGTACTCGCCAATGCCAGTTAAAATTTTAGATATGATAGCTCAACGTTGTCATAACTTTAGAGTTTAATTTCATCAGTTTTTGTATCCAAGTGGGGAAAATTTTGCCCCCCCGTTCAAGGGCTGTATGAGCATGGTGTTGTTCA
>JANQJO010000001.1 GCA_028281605.1 Pseudomonadales bacterium | reverse complement strand
AGAGTTGCAAGACTTTGGTGAAACCGGCCTCTATGAAGCAGGAAGTTAACGCCATAACCACCTATGGATAGTTTTGGATAGGTTTAACGGAACGGTTGTTACCTATAGTTATTGCTTACCCACGATTCCTGATGTCTCGTATTCACCTGATCCCGATGATAATAAAATTATTGCTACAGCCATAGCAGGCCATACAAACTACATTGTAACAGGTGATAAGCGTGATTTACTCGCATTAGATACAGTTGAAAATATCAATATTATTACTGCAAGACAGGCAGCAGTGTGTTTAGAACTCTAACCCGAGTAGCGTTAATAACGTGTACTATCGAGTTGGTCAACAAATGCATGTCACATGTCAAGCAAATTTAGATGCGATTGCCCTGGTACCAACACCTCAACAATTTAAATTGAGACCTAAATTTGATAAACTCAACCCAAGCACAGCGTGAACATTCACACTTACTCGATTAAAACCATTGAAACTTACAAAAATGAAGCCCGCAAAACAACCAAAAAAAAACAATAAGCAGGTCACATTGATACTCTTCTTAGTGTTTATAGCCCCTGTAGCATTGGCTGGGATTTTATTAAAAACCGATACCTGGAAGCTCAATGGCACACACAATCACGGGACATTAATTGCCCCACCCATTGCAATCGGAAATTGGCTTGAGCCCACCATACACTCAAAAAGCTCAAAATTAGCCAAAAAAGAAACCGAACGTAAAACCTGGAAACTGATACTCATCACACAAACCGACTGCGATGCCAGCTGTAAAAATGCCCTTATGCTCATGCGCCAAACCCACACAGCGTTAGGCCCCAATCAACATCGAGTTTCAAGATTACTCATGCATCAAAAACCACTCACACCCACAGCTACTCAACTGATCCAAACCACCTTTCCAAAAATGAACGTGCTAAACTTTACCACAGAAAGCCCTTTAGAAAGCTTACAATCAACTAATATGCATACATCTGCAACAGTTTATGTCGTAGACCCCCTTGGTTACGCATTATTGTCTTTTGCGGTAGGCCCAGACCAACAAAAAACCATTATCGAAGGTAAAGGCTTGCTCAAGGACCTGAAAAAACTACTAAAGCTCTCGAGAGTCGGTTAACTGATGACACAACTCAGGTGGCTCAATTTAATCACGCTGATTCTAGCGCTATTTGTCATCGCACTCGGTGCCTATACACGCCTCAAAGATGCTGGGTTAGGCTGCCCGGATTGGCCAGGATGCTACGGTAAACTGACAGTCCCTTCACTACAAGAGGATATACTGCTCGCCAATGAACAATATCCTTTACGCCCCGTAGAAGCCGCTAAAGCCTGGCCAGAAATGATACATCGTTACATGGCCGGCACTTTAGGGCTGTGCATTCTAATGCTGGCTTTTTTAAACTTTAAATATAAAACGCCTGAACGCACTTTGACAACAGGACTATTATTATTAGTGGTAGGACAGGCCCTCTTAGGGATGTGGACAGTCACTCTAAAGCTCTTTCCTACGGTAGTTATGGCTCACCTACTGGGCGGCTTTGCCACCTTCACTTTACTATGTCTTCTATACATAAAACAAACACCAAGCTTTCATCAAGCCCAAGCCAACCTCATAGTAGCTGATACGCAATATCGATCTTTATACAATCTCTCACTCATCGCTCTCACCGTTTTAATCTTACAAATCAGTCTGGGCGGCTGGACTGCCGCCAATTATGCCGCGACCATTTGTACCAGCCTCCCTATCTGCCAAGGCAACTGGGCAGAACACCTCAACTTTAGCAGCGCTTTTAAACTGTGGGGACACGGTGCTATCGATTATGAGTTCGCTCGCCACTTAGCACCTGACGCTAAAATAACCATCCATGTCAGCCATCGCTTCGGGGCTGTCATAACTACCCTTCTGATTTTAGCTTGTATCATTAAACTCTTTGCTATACAGCATAAAATCACCACTTACAGCGCTCTCTTATTATGCAGCTTACTCCTGGTTCAAGTAACCTTAGGCGTGAGCAATATTCTATTCCAGCTACCTCTGGCTATCGCGGTGGCACATAATCTTGTTGCCGCACTGCTGCTGGCCATGCTAGCCTGCATCCATTTCTGGGCTTACACACGGTTACCTAACAATGACTCAAAAAACTCTGATTTCAAACCTGCAAACCCGGTTTAAACTCTTACAAGAGCTAAAATTGTGGCGTGACTACTTGGAGCTGACCAAGCCTCGCGTTGTCCTACTGATGCTTTTAACCGCACTGGTGGGTATGTACCTGTCCACTGATACTACAATTCCTTTATCCACTCTTATATTGAGCTTGACAGGCCTCGCCTTTGGCATGGGAGGCGCTGCGGCTGTTAACCATATTGTTGATCAAAAAATCGATCGCCTCATGACCCGAACACAATTTAGGCCCATTGCTAAAGGACGGATAGATAATACCAAAGCCATAACCTTCGCAACAATTCTATGCACTCTTTCTATCTGGATCTTAGATCAAGGCGTCAACCGCTTAACAGCACTATTAACTGTTGGTGGCGTTATAGGCTATGCGGTCATATACACTCTCTACCTTAAGCGAGCCACACCACAAAACATTGTAATCGGAGGTCTTGCCGGCGCCATTCCACCTTTATTAGGCTGGACTGCAATCACTAACGAAATTCACCCGCACGCGCTCTTATTGGTCTTAATTATTTTCGTTTGGACCCCACCCCATTTTTGGGCATTGGCCATACACAGAGAAAAAGAATACGCCAAGGCAAACATTCCCATGCTACCCATCACCCATGGACGCGACTTCACTAAAACCTGTACACTTTTGTACACACTGCTACTCATTGCCGTCACGGGATTACCCTTTGCAGCAGGCATGTCAGGCTTAGTCTACCTACTATGCGCAGCTGCTCTGAATATCGGCTTCCTAGCCCATAGCATTCTGCTCAAGTGGTATGAACACAAACTTCCCAATATTGCGATTAAAACCTTCAGTTATTCTATCATCTATTTATTTGCATTATTTGTTGCTTTACTAATTGATCACAACTGGTTAAAAATAAAACTTTATGTCTTCTAGCCACGAGAGCAGTCAGCAGTTAATTTTAGAAACCTGGTTTGGTCAACTAAACTCATCGGGCATGCCTGAAAGTACAAGAAAAGTACAACGATGGTTTCAAAGCGATCCTAAATTCGATCGACAGTTAACTTTATTATTTCAGCAGGACATAGAGAACGCAGCTAAAGGACATTATCATACTTGGCTATCACAAGCTCAACCCTCACTTGCATTTATTCTATTAACGGATCAATTCCCTCGAAATATATATCGCGGTAAAGCACAAGCTTTCAGCTTCGACTCACTGGCATTGTCAGCATGCCTTCAAGGCCTTGATGCAGGCTTTGATGAAACCTTACCTTTTAGCATGCGCGCTTTCTTTTATATGCCTCTAGAGCACAGTGAAAATCTCGATCATCAGCAATTATGCCTTGAAAAATTCACTCAACTTGCGCAAAAAAGTGCAGCAGAAGTGCAAAAACAAGCCAATAGCTTTGTAGAGTACGCTCACATGCACCACCGCATTATAAAGCAATTTGGTCGTTTTCCACACCGTAACCTTGTATTAGGTCGCAGTAATACTGATGCAGAAACGTGGTTCTTGCAATCTACACAAACGCACTTTGGACAAAAATCTTTTGATTAAAGTTTACTAGTTTATTTTCATTCATTAACTTTTTTACAGGGTTGAACAATTTTGTTAAAGTGTAGCCTACTTAAAGTTGTACATGCTACAAGTACTTGCCTATAATATAGAAATCATTATCTGGCATAAAACGTGCTGACGTTAATGTGCATAAGGCAATGTACTTTGGGTTAATGTAATGTGTCGACTACTCACTGTTCACAAAGATGCCGGCAAGTTCATTACATGGTTTACATTCGTTTTTAAATATTGACTCGACTGAACTGGGGGAATCTTCCATGAAATTAAACACACCTTTATATCCTGCAGCACTGGCTGTTGTAATGGGCATCTCAACTTCCATAGCACCTAATCTAGCTAGCGCTGACCTAAGTGCTAGTATTAGCGCTTCTAATCTTTACCTATATAGAGGCGACAACTTAAGTGGTTCATCCCCTCAAGTTTCAGGCAGTTTGGATTATAGCCACGAATCCGGTGCCTATGCGGGTATCTGGGGTTCAAGTGAAGGCTCCTCCGGCACTGAATACGATTTATACGTTGGCTTCAGCGGCGAGGTTTCAGGCTTTGGTTACGATATTAATTTTACGTCTTATGAGTACCCTGGTAGTGAAGACCCAGTCAAGTTCGGCAGCTTCTCTGAACTCATCTTAACTTTTTCCTTTGCGGGAGCAAGTTTAGGCATTGCTGACAATTTACAAGGCTTGGGATCAGAAGGATGCACGAATGATGCAAGTGGTGAAACGTGCGCTTATTATTACTACTCCCTCGGCTATGAAACTGATATGTTCGGTGCCACATTGGGTATCTGGGACTATGAAGAAGACAACGCTACAGATGATTTGAACAGAACCCACCTTGACCTCAGTTTCTTTGCCAATGAAGAGTTAACATTCACTTTAAGCCAATTTGTTGATGCGCCAGACGGTGCTGAAGACGACCTTTTATTTGTAGTGAACTGGTCTAAAACTTTCGAAATCTAGCAGAACAAGCTTGTTTCGATCCTATCTATGCACCAAATTGGTATACAATTAGGATCGAAACAAGATGCAAAGACGAAACGAGTCAATCTATATACTCTATTCGTACAATAGAGTAATACTTAACCCCTTTGTGAGTACAAACACTCACCTCATCATCAACTTTCTTTTTCAGCAGGGATTGCGCCATAGGAGAATCAATACTAATTAAACCAGCTTTAGGGTCCCGCTCATCCGTGCCCACAATACGAAACCGGTGCTCTACTCCACACTCATCCTCAAGCAATACCCAAGCACCAAAATACACCGCACTCTGATCTTCTGGTAAACGATGTACCACATTGACCTCTTCATTACGCTTAATTAAATATCGGATACGCCGATCCATCTCTCGCAGCTGCTTCTTTCTATAGATGTATTCAGCATTCTCAGAACGATCCCCCTCCTTGGCTGCCTCAGACAAAGCCGCTGTAACACGGGGCCGCTCAGTCTGTAATAAATGCTTCAGCTCTTGTTCAAGCGCTTGCTTCCCCCCTGGCGTAATATATTTTGCCCCCCGAGGTTGAGGCGGACGATAACGGCCCATAAACAAGCCCTCCCAAACTAAGACTAGAAAAAAACAAACATCACGTTATAATGACACACTCAATATTTTTTACGGATAAGCAAAAAACAATCATGACCGAAACTGAAGCAAACGTACAAACCTATTTCCAAAAACTAGGGAAAAATGCCAGAATAGCGAGTAAAATAATAGCCATTGCTGAACCCAAAAAAAAGAACCAAGCACTGATTAACACAGCAGAGAATCTACAAAAAGCCCGTACAGCCATCAAAGCAGCCAACGAACTCGACCTAGAAGCTGCCAACCAAAACAAGCTATCAAGCGCCTTGTTAGACCGATTAGAACTTTCGGACAAACATATTGACACAATGACTGACAGCTTATACCAAGTCGCCCAACTATCAGACCCTATCGGCGCTATCACTGATTTAACAATGCGGCCCAGCGGCATACAAGTAGGAAGAATGAGAGTCCCTCTAGGCGTTGTCGGCATTATTTATGAATCTCGCCCAAACGTTACTACCGAAGCGGCTAGCCTTTGTATCAAATCAGGGAATGCTGTGCTCTTAAGGGGGGGCTCAGAAGCTATACGCTCCAATCAAAGCATTGCTGATTGCTTAACTCAAGGGTTACAAGCCGCTGGCTTACCGACAACCTGCATACAAATAGCACAAACTACAGACAGAACCTTAGTCGACCATATGATCCATGCTCCAGAATTCATTGATGTCATCATACCACGAGGGGGCAAAGGCTTAATCAGCAAAATTTCACAAGGTGCCAGTGTACCCATCATCAAACATCTTGAAGGTAACTGCCACATCTATGTTGATAACCCAGTCAACCAAAATAGCGCTCATGATGTAATCATTAACGCTAAAACACAACGTCTGGGCACCTGCAATACACTAGAAAGCTTACTGATTCACCAAGACCTGCCCCCTAGTTTTCTAAACAAGTTGGCTTCGACTTTAAATCAACACAACATTGAAATAAGAGGCTGCGAACGTACCTGCCAAATACTATCTTCGATTAAGGCTGCAACAGAAGAGGATTGGTATACCGAATACCTAGGCCCTGTGTTATCTATAAAAATTATGGATAACTTAACACAAGCCATAGAGCACATTAATCAGTACGGATCGCATCACACAGACACCATTCTCACCGATCAATATGAAAATGCCCTACAATTTTTAAGAGCCACCGATTCTAGCTCAGTGATGGTTAATACTTCAACCCGCTTTGCTGATGGCTACGAATACGGTCTGGGTGCCGAAGTCGGCATTTCCACCGACAAATTACATGTTCGCGGCCCTGTGGGGCTCGAAGGTTTAACAACACAAAAGTTTATTGTCTTAGGCAATGGGCAGCTACGACCCTAACAAGGGTACTCAAGTAAACAAATAATGCAAGTACTTAACCAGCACTGCCCACGTTCACACACCAAGCATATCGGGCTGTTTGGTGGTAGCTTTGACCCAATTCACTATGGGCATTTAAGAAGCGCGTATGAAGCCCTATGCAAACTCAAACTGGACACCATTCACTTTATTCCAACACACACACCTGCTCACAAAAAGGCTCTCTCAACAGACAAACAACACAACCTAGCCATGACACAGTTAGCCACAGCAAACATCAAACAATTTTATACCAACGATATTGAATTCCATCTACCAAAACCAAACTACACCCTAACCACAATACAACATTTGCGAACAAATTTTGGCGAACATATCAACCTTTACCTCTTAATAGGCATGGATGCTTATCTCAGCCTAACCAACTGGTATCGATGGCAAAGCATACTCGATTACACTCATATTATCATCTTAAAACGCATTACAAATCGATACTTATCACCTGAACTAGACCACTTTGCTCAGCAACACTGTTGTGACTGCCCAGAGAAACTTATTGACAAACCAAAAGGGCTCATTTATCAGATCAATACAACACTACTTGATATCTCTAGCAGCCAAATTAGGAACCAACTATCAAAAGGCTTAAACCCCCATTTCTTATCACCAGAAGTTGTATTAAACTATATAAGAAAGCATAAATTATATAATTGTAAAAACTGATAGGACTACCACTCCAATCAAGAGGATTCATATATGATAAAAAAACCAACAGAGACATTTCCCACAACTCGCGCAACATCAAAACAAAACCTCAGTTCTACACAAACCCGTCCTGACCCAACCTTACTCAGCTTAATTCACACTGCCTTATCTAAACTTAAAGCCCAAAAAATCACTGAGTTACCTATCGGAGATATTTCCAGTGTAGCTGATCTTATGGTCGTCGCCTCAGGCTCTTCTACTACCCACGTCAAAGCAATCGCAGAAGAGATCATTGAATGCAGCAAAAAACACACTTATAAGCCTTTGGGAGTCGAAGGGATAGACGCAGCAGAATGGGTACTGGTTGATTTAGGTGACATCATCGTCCATATCATGCTACCTCAAACACGCGTATTTTATGATCTCGAGCGTTTGTGGACAGCTCGCCCCACAAGCACCGAACCCACCCATTAATAATTACAGGAGAAGTGACCACTGCACAACATGCAAATTTACTTACTATCAATTGGTGAACAAATGCCAGCTTGGATACAAACTGGATTTGATGAATACGCCAACCGCTTGCCTCAATCCCTGTCATTAAATCTAATACAAATCCCAAAACCCAAGGGCAGCAAAAAAAGCAAAGACAAACAAATTCAGCAAAAACAAGAAACACAAGCCCTGTTAAAAAAAGCACAAAACAGCAATCTCCGTATCGCCCTGGATGCATCAGGAAAATCAATCAACACAGCTTACTTTTCAGAACAAATCAAACATTGGCACGACCAACATCTTAAAGTTTCGTTTCTCATTGGAGGCAGTACTGGCTTACACTCCAGTTGTTTCGAACAAACACATGCAGTATGGTCTTTATCTGATTTAACTTTTCCTCACATGCTGGTTAGAGTCATCATGGCAGAACAAATATATCGTGCCTGGAGCTTTATAACCCACCACCCTTATTACAAATAATTTAATTTTTAGGAACGAGCACGAAATAACTTTAACATTTAGAGATGTATAGTGAAATTTAGCCAAACCACAGCAAATCCGCAAGAGCCAAGTCAATCAGTCTGAGGCCTGTCTAAGATCTATACCCTCTATTACTTTTAGGATTTTGTTATGCACTATCTCGACCGAATCACTACCATTAACTTTGGCTAAACATAAAATCCGATGCTTTTGAAAACAATCACTGTAAAAATTAATCAAAGGCTCTGTTTGCTCATGATAGATTTTGAGCCTATTTCTGATCGTCTCTTCTTGATCGTCCGTTCTTTGTACCAGTGGCTCTCCAGTAATATCGTCCACCCCTTCTTTCTTAGGAGGGTTGTACTGAATATGGTATATCCTACCCGAGCCTTCATGAGTTCTTCTGCCAGACAAACGATCAACGATACCCTCATCATCCACAGCTATTTCAATCACATAATTAATGTCTATACCCGCCTGCTGCAATGCTTGCGCTTGTGGAATAGTACGAGGAAAACCATCAAAGAGAAACCCTTTATGACAATCCGTTTCGGCAATTCTCTCCTTGACCAAACCAATGATGATATCATCCGAAACCAACTTACCCGCATCCATAGCGGCTTTAGCTGCCTGCCCCAAAGGAGTACCCGCTTTAACTGCAGCTCGCAGCATGTCCCCAGTGGAAATTTGTGGAATATTTAAGGCCTTACAAATCAGCTGCGCTTGTGTGCCCTTCCCTGCACCTGGCGCACCTAACAAAATTACACGCATTCTTGCCTCCCTATTAATAAGAGGTGCTTATTTCTAGTACTGTTTAGGTTAATATATGAATTTTTCATCACTTCCACTTATGAGCCCATAGTCTGTTGATAAAGCGACATAACCTAAGGATTATACTGGTTCTGGCCCCAGCCCACCACAAAAAACAAGCAGAGACTATTAAATAGTCACTACTGCCATGACTACCCGATTTAAGCAATGAACTCTACACTTAAACAAAAGTAGGATACGTTTTTATACAAAGTTAGGGTTTACGCATTGACAAAAATATTTATTTAAAAATCAACTGGCTACATCAATGTCGCGAGCAAAATTTAATCGCCAAATGATGATTTAACTTATTGATTTTCAAATGATTATTTTTATCAATGCGTAAGTCCTGAAAGTAATTCCTTAACCCTCCTCTTTTTTTAGTTAGTACTTGAGGTTATATCATGAGAATAAAAGAGTTAGTGCACTGCTGGAAAAGTACAGAAGACGATGTTGGTTCTATACATAAGTTGACAATTGAGATTCCCTCCACTTATTTTGCTAAAATATTGGCATTGGCTGAGATGTTTCCCACACAAAATATTGAGACAATCACAGTCGACTTAATTACAGCTGCATTACATGAATTGGAGCTAAGCTTTCCCTACATCGAGGGACATACTATTATCGGCGAAGACGAACTAGGAGACCCCATGTATGAAGATATTGGACCCACTCCTCGCTATTTACAGCTATCTAAAGAGCATTTTTCTCGAGTTAAAAACTAGACCCAAACAGTCCCTACGGATGCGATCCAACAGACAATGTCAAATTGATCCTTTTTTTCCGTTGAGGATTAAAGGGCTCTGATTCGGCAACCCAGTCAGAAGGCGAAGGGTCAACTTTCCCAGATAATGCCAACCTGGCAGATACTGTTACCTGATTAAATTGGCTCAGCATAGCTTGCGGCATCATAGCATCTTTGTCCGATAAATGTATATTGACCGGCCATTGCTTGGGCTTTAGTCTTTTAACAGCGAGGGGAAATTTAGGCCCTTGTAATGCCTTGGCAAAAACAAACAAGGTCGCCTGTGAAGGCAGTGTGTGCAAATCCACCGACGTGCTGTCCACAACAACTTGTACACCAGTTGCATCATCTCGCAACTCTTGAACTAAAGGATGATCATCTATATTCTGTACGCCTGTAACTAATTTTTGTTTTTTACCTAGTTCTTGTTGCGCCCGCTGCGCCTGTGCCAAACTGTGACGCAACGCCTTTAAAACCTCAGGGTTACGCTTAACCGCCTCAGTGTTTTCTGCCAAGCTCAATAAGGTAGACCAAGTTTGCTCAGCCGCCGCATAAGATTCAGCTTGAAAATAGCCTGAGCCCAACAGCGCCAAAGCAGCCATATCTTTGGCATTACGCTGTAACAAGCTTTTAAGAAGGTGTTCCGCACTTGGTGTTATTTTACCGCTGTTGAGCTCTATATCACTACGAGCATAATGTAAAGCCCATTCTCGTTGCTCAGGTCGTGCCTGATGTGCCTTTTTAGCCGCTATAGTTGCTTGGTCATACAACTTAACGTTCGCAAACATTCGCGACAGAAAAAACCAACCAGAACCGTCAGTAGAATCAGTAGAGCTCGACTGCAGTTGATGTTGCATTACACGCAAAAAATCATTCATATTGATGTCAGTCGCCTGCTCAGATAGTTGATCAGGCTGTGTCAATGCCAGCTCTATAACAGGAATCAAATCAATTTTGGTCTGCTCCCACGTTTGCACACTGACTAGATCGGAAAGCTTAGCATACAAACCAAGACTCAAAAAAGGTAACAACGCAATCAATACCCACGAAATTTTTTTCAAAGATGGATGTACGTTAACTGTATTGTTATTTGTTTGTGGGTTTAAGTCGACCTCCTGCGTCAACAATTTTTTGAGCTCTTGTACCAATACATTATATTCATCCTGTTGCAGACGCCCACTGTCTTTTTCCTGCGTCAACTCTGCCAGCTTATCCTTGTAAATAGCAACATTCAGCGCGTTCCTGTCAATATTCGTATTATCAGTTTGACGCCACAAAGGGTGCAACCATAGGATACCCACCACCAAGCTGGTTATAACCATCAAGACCCACCAAAAAATCACGATTGATCCTCATAACGCTTGAGTAAATTTTCAAAATCTTGCTCATTCACACTCATGTTAGTGGATGAAGAGAGTGTAGTGCGACGATTTTTTCTTACCACCCTAAAAAATAATAAACCTAATATGCTTAAAACTAAAACTGGCGGGCCAAACCAAAGTATCCAGGTATTACGACGGACAGGCGGACGATAGGTTACAAAATCACCATAACGTTCGATCATAAACTCCAAGATATCTGCCTGTGAATGACCAGCTTGAAACATATCATATACTTTCTTTTTGATATCTTGAGCAATCATCGCATCAGAATCTGAAATGCTTTGGTTTTGACACTTAGGGCAGCGTAGCTCAGCAATTGTGTCAAGAAATTGTTGACGTTGTGCAGGTGTTTCGAATTCAAAAGTATTGATACTGGCTTGGGCTAATATACTGCCAACCATAACCCATAATAGAAGCAAACATCGCACCCATACAGTTGTGTTAAAAACAGACATGAGCGATGCAATTTTCACGGTAAAAATATCAGCTAAATACTTAATCATGATGGCGGCTCTATACTCGTATTGCCAGGACTCGACCTAGGCAAAATATCGTAAATAGGTTTTAACTCTGTTTCCCAAACTTCTTGGGTAATCACACCAACAAAGCGATGTTGAATATGACCTTGCGCATCAACAATAAACGTTTCTGGAGCACCGTAAACACCCAAGTCTAAACCAAGCATACCCTCTGGGTCGAACAGAGTTTCGACAAATGGATCACCCTTGAGTTTTAAATATTGACGCGCAGCTTGACGATTATCTTTATAATTTAAACCAATCAAACGTACCCCAGACTGAGCCAGCTGCAACAATGCCGGATGCTCAACCAGACAAGAGGGACACCAAGTGGCCCAAACATTCAGTAAATAAGGATGGCCGTGTAAATCTTGATTTGTAAGAGTACGAGCACTGTCATGCAAACTAGTTTTAGTAAAAGTTGGCATGGGCTTGCCTACTTTAGCTGAAGGCATATATTGTGGGTCCTGGCCCAGTCCTTTAAATAAAAAGAAACTCATCATCAAAAAGACAATCAAGGGCAAAGCCATTAAGAGTTTGGGTTGCCATTTCATGAAGTTTAACTCGCAGATTGAGTTGATAAATTCGATTTTGATGCAGCGACTGTTTTTGAACGATGACTGAGCCGGTAACGACGATCACTCAAAGCCATAAAGCCACCCAAAGCCATTAAAACCGCACCGAGCCACATCCAACGTACCAACGGCTTAACATAAATACGAACAGCCCAAGCACCATCCTCTAATGGCTCACCCAAGGCAACGTATAAATCTCTTGTGAGCTTAGGGTCAATGGCTGCTTCTGTCATCACACTGCCTGATGCCCAGTATTGCCTTTTTTCTGGATTTAAACTAGCAACCAAAGGAATATTGACTGATTTTTCACCTTTATAAACTTTAAACAGTCCAGATTGAGCGCTGTAATTTGCACCTTGTGTTGCATTAACATGAATAAAATCAAAGCGATAACCACCTACAAGGACGGACTCCCCGGGTAACATACGAATATCCTTTTCGATACTATAATAACTGGTGACAGCAATACCGATAGCCGCAATAGCAACACCACAATGCGCACAAAGCATACCTTTATAACTACGGCTGAGGCGCTTAACTCCTGCCCAATAACCCTTTTGAGCCATTCGAATTTTTTTAAAACAATCCATAGCTGAAACGCCTAAGACCCAGATACTGAAAATAAACGTCAAGACCACAGCCAGCTTCATTTCACTGTATAAAATCAGTGGCAACCCAACACCTAATAAAAAACTTACAAGCAACACCCAACGCAACTGTAACCAGAGTACCTTGGGCTTATGTTGTTTCCAGTGCACTAGCATACCAATACCCAAAGCCCCCATAAGAAATAAGGACAACGGAACAAACAAAGTATTAAAATAGGGAGGTCCTACAGAAATTTTACCTTGCCCCAACACTTCTGTGATCAAAGGAAACAAGGTTCCCAACAAAACAACGGTAGTAGCTCCCATTAAAATCACATTATTAACCAACAGCAGCATTTCTCTAGAAAGCGGTTGGTATTGTTGCTCAGTGCCAAAAGCATGTGCACGCAGCGCGAATAATATTAAAGAGCCGCCAATCACAACGCCTAAAAATAGTAAAATATACAAACCGCGTGCAGGATCGCTGGCAAAAGCATGAACAGAAGTAAGCACACCCGAACGAACTAAAAAGGTGCCCAATAAGCTCAACGAAAACGCCAGAATAGCCAATAATACGGTCCAAGCTTTAAACACACCTCTTTTTTCAGTAACGGCCAAAGAGTGGATTAAAGCCGTTCCTGTCAGCCAAGGCATAAACGAAGCATTTTCAACAGGATCCCAAAACCACCAACCACCCCAACCCAATTCGTAGTAAGCCCACCAGCTACCCAAAGCAATACCTAATGTCAGAAAACACCAAGCAATGGTCGTCCAGGGTCGTGACCAGCGCGCCCAAGCACTGTCTAAACGTCCCCCCAACAACCCTGCAATCGCAAAAGCAAAAGCTACAGAGAATCCAACGTAACCCATATAGAGCATAGGAGGATGGATAACTAAGCCAAAATCCTGCAATAATGGATTCAAATCCTTACCATCCAGAGGAAAGTCAGGCAATAACCTTTCAAAGGGATTTGAAGTCAGTAACGTAAACAACAGAAAACCAGTTGTAATAAATCCCATAACAGACAAAACTCGTGCAATCACATCTAAAGGCAAACCTTTGGAAAAAAAAGCAACAGCTGACATCCAGCCCGTCAGAACGGTAACCCACAGCAGGAGGGAACCCTCATGACCTCCCCAAATAGCAGCAATGCGATAATGTAACGGCAAAAAGCTATTTGAATGTAGTGCTACATATTTAACGGTAAAATCATTGTGTACAAAGGCCCAACCAAGACAGCAAAAAGACAGAACCAGTAGAATTGAGAGCAGATGAGCTCCAGGTCGTGCCACCGACATATAAGCTTGTTTACCGGTAAAACTGCCCCACAACGGTAAAACAGACAACCCAACAGCCAAGGTAAGCGCTAAAGCCAAACAAAAGTGTCCAAATTCTGGGCTCAAATTCAGCCTCTCATACTATTTATCTTATAGGTGATACTGAACAATACATCAGTGTCCAGCTGAATAAACTAAGCTTATTATAATATCCGTTTAAACTTGTGTCTGTAACTTATGTTTGTATGAATTATTTCTAATAGTTTGATATCATCGTTTTTGTCATGTTGTCTTCCTCATATTAGGTTAGGGGAGCCTTTAACTTTAAACAACATGGCATTTCATTTTCTAATCTTCTTGTAAATCAATGGTCAGATTTTGTATCCCTCTGTATTAAACTTAAGGCTTCATCTTTTATTGTGTGTGAAATTGATGAGGATTGTTCGAAACTCATCTGGTTGTAACGTTCAATTCATTTCTTGACAAGCCCATAGGTTTATGCATTTCCCACCCAAGTACAGAACAAAACAGAAAGCAACTATATATAATTCGGTGAGTTTTAACAGAACTGATACAACTATAGCTATAAGAAAATGACCTGATCATTTTTTATGATTATATTTTGGCCAATTTTCTGTTTTCAGCTTCTTCCTGTCGCCGCTCCAGCAGTGC
>JANQJO010000144.1 GCA_028281605.1 Pseudomonadales bacterium | reverse complement strand
AAACCGCTTAGCGCCGATGGTAGTGTGGGGTCTCCCCATGTGAGAGTAGGACATTATCAGACATTAAATTCGACCCCCTTGAAGATGCCTTCAAGGGGGCTTCGCTTGAGTGTAAAACTAAACTTGTCGTGAGTGGTAGTTCCTTGTGTATTAATAATCGGGTAGTTGTGTGGTGATATTGCTCTGCTTTTTTAACTGTAACTCTATTTTAGAATAAATTTTTAGAATAAATAAAGGTAACTCAAATCAAATAAGGTATTAATGCCATAGCTATGAATAATAATATGAAGTGTATCGCTGCCCATCGTGATGTTCAGGTTGCAGGCGGTTTACAGTCCAGTTCTAATCCCACCACTCAAAACAAGATTATTGTAGTGGCTAGAATGCACGGCCCAACTGTTTCTTCTTGTCGCGGTCCAGCTTCTTCCTCGAACGCTTTGGGTCGTACTTCGTTTGATGGTGGAGTTCAAAATTATTTAAGCCAGCTTTCAAAGGAGGTCTATTTCTCTGGGCATAATAAGCAAAATCGTCTTGAAAAAATAGGAAAGGTGCAACACTTATTATCGTTGATTGAAGCTCAAGGCCGTACTGCTCTAGTGAGCCTTGCTACCACCCGATTCGGTGAGAATAAAGACACTATATTGCATCTAGCTAGCTCAAGCAAGGGTGAATATGGTCGTGAGGTATTGATTATGCTATTGGAGTTGTATCAAAAATATAATTTGCCCGTTGCTCCCAATAAATATAAAGGTACGCCGGTCAGTACTGCTGCTTTCTATGGTAATAAAAACAATTTTAATAGACTGATTAGCGCAGGCATCCCTATTGGGAAGCAAGCTATTTTTTCTCCAATAAAATATAATCATTATCGTGTTTTAAGAAAAGCATATTTTTTTTGGTGTCGAGAAGTTATCTCTAAGTGTGCAAAGTCTGGTCATGAGGCTGTGAAAAAGGAAATAATTGAAAATATCAATAGGACTTTTCGGTCATATGTAATTAGTAATATTGGTAATAATGACAATAAACGCTGCATCGAGTACTTGAATAGACAATTAAAGAATATTGATCAAACGGTATCTAGACTGTTTGCCTTCTATGCTGAGCAATGTGATAGTGTTTTTTCGGTTCCTCTAAAAGAAGTCAGTTTTGGTAGATCTCCTCCTTTGGAGATGAAAAAATAAGGAGGAACGTGCATAAAATAACTTTAACATTTGTCGTTCCTGAACTTGCTTTGCTCAAACATGCATCCGCTCAAAATGGGTAGATTATTTCCTGTGCCTTATCTAATTATGCTGAGCTGCTAGCACCAGGCAAGCCGGCAAGTGCGCTGGTTAAAAAGCTGCTGGTATTATTTAACTGACTGACTAGGGTATCCATTGCCGTAAATTGGGCGATTAGTCTTGTTTCTAACTTATTCATCGAGAGTGTTAATGCATCTTTGGCATCCTGTATGTCATCTAAGGTGTTATCCAGCCCATCCGTTTTTTGTTCTATGGAACCTTTAGACTTGACATAACTTTCAATCAAAGTACTGGTTTGGTCTGCAACACCTCGGCTAAAAGTGACAGTACCACGACTGCCTGTCGCTCCCCCAATAATGCTCAGTTTAAGTCCCTTTGAATTGCCTTCTGCAGAACTAAGAAATTGTCCAGAACCAGTCGCTGTTTTGCCATTAATCGTGCCTGCTACATCTGTACCTGTTGTGCCAGAAGCGACACTAAAGCCAATCTCTGCTGCAGTGTTCGTATCAACAGAAGTAAAACTAATACTGGAATTGCTGCCAAAATTTTTTGAGGTCACATCAAATCTATTGTTGGTACTGTCATAATTGACAGTTACGCTCAGATTTTTGGTCGATAAATTACTGTCTGCATTGATTTTGGTTTGAATTTCTTGTGCCAACGAAGCACCCGTGGTGTAAGTGGCTTGCGCCAAAGTGATTACGCCTGACTCAGAACCATCTACTCGTATTTTGAAAGTATCATTATCAGCATCAATAACAACAGAGCCGCCCCCACCAAAATTAGGTAGTACCCCGGCCCCGTTAAAAACACCTTTAGTTGCAAGTTGCGTGATATTAACCGCATAAGTGCCTACGTTTGTATCTACAGTATTAGAAACATATTGCACCAACGCATCAGAAGGCTTACCTGTTGGCGCAAATAAGGCTCTGACATCTTCGATTGAAGAGCTAATCGCACTGCTCAATTCAGTCTCATCAACTGTTAATTTACCAGTTTTTTGATCTGATAAAATGCCTAAATCAGCTATAGCTTGCACTGACCCAGAAAGCCCGGTGACAGGCGAAAATAATATGCTCCTCACTTGCGACATCATATTTCTAACTGTCGCATCTCCAATTAAAACGCCTGTATTAACACCTGAGGCATCATAGGCGGTAATTTCATTAACGTATGTATTGAATTCGTTGTAAGCATCGACTAAACCAGTGACTTGATCCTTAATTGCACTTGTATCCCGTGCAACTGTCAGTTTATGAGTATTTGCAGCATCAGCATTAACTAAACTTAGAGTGACTCCACTGATTGCTTCGCTGACAGAATTGGATTCACTTGTCACTGACAATCCATTAATAGTCAAAGCAGCGTCTTGACCTGCTTGAGTTTGTTCTAAATTAGTTGCACTGGCGTTAAATGCCAAACGTGAGAGACCATTGGTATCGATATGATTGCTGTCATCGTCTGTTACCGTGATTTGCATACTATTTTTAATGCCACTGTTAGCATTAAATAATAAACGAAAGCCAGAGCCATCGTTAACAATAGATGCTGAAAAGCCATAACTGCCTGCGTTGATAAAATCCTTTAAGGAAGATAAGGTGTTGTTACTTGAAGTAATAGTAATTGTCTTTTCTGCTAGGCTGCTGTTTTGATTAAAGCTATTATAGGTATCTGTGCCAGAATTATAATCTGTCGTGCCAAATTTAACGGTGATAGAGCCTGTACCAATGGCATCATCTATTGAGGTAAAGGCGGTTGTTGCTAAAGTATGGTTTTGTGCTGTTTGTGTCACTTTTATGTCATAGGAACCGTTACTGGCCAAAGAGTTAGCTGTCGCAGTAAAGGTCGTTTGACTTGAGCTAGTGGCTGTGAATTTATCAAAGTTATTAGTTAATTTTAAAGCATTAGCTTTGGTTTGAATGTCAGATAACTTGCTTTTTAAGGTCCCAAAAGCAGAAATTTGGGCATCAATGGTTTCTTTTTCGCTGTCTAACTTTTTTTCTTGAGGTACTTTTTCTGCATCCACTAAAGCTGTGATGATGTTATCAATATCAATCCCTGAGCCTACACCAAGTGATTGCACAGTAGGCATAGATGTTACCTCTCTTCAATCTAATCAATTTGTCCCAAAGCTATCTGAAAAATTAAGCGCTGCTCTTTAAGATTAAGCTAAAACCCTCATCTTTGCCTAAGTTTTTTAACATTTCCATGACATCCTCTGGTGGGATTTGCCGCACCAATTCATTTGTTTTTTTATCAATAACTTTTACAATCGCATCACCACTTTCATCATCAATACTAAAATGAAGTTCACGTTGAATGGATTGTACAAAATCGTTGATCTGTGTAACTGCTTCTGTAAGCGTATGGGTTGCTATGTTTTCCTGAGTATCGGTGTTGCTGGTATCTTTTGGCTTCAGAATTTTTACTGATAGAGGCTCAAATTGATTTTTTCCAGACTTATTTAATGTTTGCGTCTGATCTTTTGATTCAGGAATTTTTTTGGACTCATTGTTGGGTGTTTCTGGCCTGAAAGGGTCAGAAGGTGTAATTGTGTTCATATTTCTGTCCTCACAACTACACTATCCCCCAGTCTCCGGCTGAGAGATAGTTATATTTTCTAACCTATTTGATGGCTCCCTGCTTTATCCCAAGAGTGACAACACGCTTTGTTGGCTTGCGTTGGCTTGTGCAAGCATCGCAATGCCAGCCTGTTGCAATATTTGGGATTTGGTTAGATCTGATGTTTCAGAGGCAAAGTCTGCGTCTCTGATACGGGAATTTGCAGCGGATAAACTTTGAGTTACGTTTTCAAGGTTTGAGATTGTAGAAGCTAAACGATTTTGGATTGCACCCAAATCGGCTCTAGAAGACGAAATTTTATCAAGCGCTTCATCGATGCGATCAATGGCATTAGAAGCATTAGCGGCAGTGGAAACATCTAAAGTTAAACCAATCGCAGTAGAATCTCCACCTTGAGCCACAAAGCCTAATTTGGTTAATGCAGCCGTTTGTGATGCCTGTGTAGTAGCAGCACTGGTCACTAAAACATCTTTGCCATCTTCTCCTGTTAGCGTAATTACACCTCGAGTGGTGCTACCACTTGCAGCCGTTGTATAATCGAAAATGATATCGTTTGCTGTTTGCAGTACTTCTAAATCAAGGCCACCTTCAGAAGTTAGTACCAGTTTACCAGTAGAGGCTTCTGTGGTTGCAACTACCCCTTGTACGTTAGAACCGTTAATTAAACTAACAAACTCTTGCATGGTGGTTGCAGTTGTAGCTAACGTGGTAATAGTCACTTGGTTGATGGTAAAGGTAACTCCTGCTGCTAAGTTTGAAATTTGGATTTCGTATTTTTCTTCTGTTCTAGCATCAGCGGTAACGCCTGTACTGCTTGATATTGCATTTATAGAAAATGCAATATCGCTGCTGGTAACCGCAGCTGATGTACCATTTTGAACCGCACCAAGTTGTACACCATTGATTTCAATACCATCCGCTGCTGAGATAAATGTTCCACTGACAGCACCACCTGTTACGTTATCAGATCCAGTGGAAGTATTAAAACCCAGCAACTGCACATCTGCAATAGCACCTACATTGGTAGATGTTGCATCATAAGTAATATCAATTTCCTCACCATCGGCACTTTCTAGGCTTAAGTAACCGAAATAAGTACCTGCTGTCAAACCAGCTGCTGACAAGTCCGATGCACTGGCCGAAGCAACTGTAATAGTATTACCAGTGTCGTTGGATAAAATCAATTCGCCCGATGAGCTGATTTTGGCCGTGATGCCTGCTACATCTCGGTTGATATTGTCAACTAACTCTGTAATGCTACCTGATTTAGTAACTGAAGCGCCATTAACGACTAAGGCTCCTGTTGTTACACCAGAGACTCCACCTCCACCGGTGATAACATTGTAGGCTTCAGCTGTTACTCCAGTTAAACCAGTTTTATCGTTAATTAGTGTTTCGACGTCATCAATTGATTTATTAGAGCCAGTATCAAATGAACCTAAGGCGACTCCATTAATGGTAATATCGCCGGCATCAATAATAGAAGTATTGCCTGTGAAAAGTGTATCACCATTGATACGCCCTCCATTCAGCTCGCCCAGGGCGCTGAAGCCATTTAAATTTAAATCTTGAGCTGTAACAGACTCTAAGTTGAAAGAAATATTTTGATTGGCGTTTGCACCGATTTGAAAAGTCTTAGAAGAAGAAGAACCGTCAAGCAGTTTCACTCCGTTGAATTCAGTACTTTCAGCAATTCTTTCTAATTCATCATAAAGCTGATCAACCTCAGCCTGGATAGAAGCTCTATCAGCATCACTATTAGTTCCATTTGCTGATTGCACTGACAATTCTCGCATACGCTGGAGAATATTGCTCATTTCTTGCATCGAGCCTTCAGCCGTTTGAGCTAGTGAGATACCATCATTCGCATTTCGAACGGCTTGGTTAAGACCTCTGACCTGAGTTTCAAAACGGGTTGAAATGGCAAGACCTGCTGCATCATCCTTAGCACTGTTAATACGAAGACCTGAAGACAAACGTTCAATGGCCGTAGTTTGCATATTAGAAGTTTTATTAAGCTGTCTCTGGGCATTGATGGCGAGAATATTGGTGTTAATAATTTGTGGCATGGTTTGTCTCCAAATTACTGCTTCAAATTCAAATGACAAATTTTCTCTAAATTAAGAGAACTGATTTGAAGTACAATAAATACTTCAGTTGTACTTTTTTGTATCGACTGTTCTGCCTTCAGTTTTAAGAAGAAATAATAGGACGTTTATTTTTTTTTATGCTTTCTTGTAAATTCAACGCTAAGTTAAAGATAACGCTATAATTTGAAGATGAGTTTTTTATAAATATATGAATGTATAGGATGGATGTTTCTAAGAAAGGGTTTTTTTATGCTTAAAGTGTTTATTGGGGTTGATCGTCGACAGCATATTGCCTATACCGTCTTAAGCCATTCTATTTCCGTACGTGCCAGCAAGCCTGTTGCTATTATTCCTTTGATACTAGAACAGTTACCATTAAAAAAGAGAGGTATCACTGATTTCACTTACTCACGCTACTTAGTACCTTATTTATGTGATTATGAAGGTAAAGCGGTTTTTGTAGATGCAGACTTTTTATGTTTAACGGATATCAATGATCTGTTTGAGCTTGCTGAAGAGCACTATGCTGTTCAAGTGGTCAAAAATAAATTAAAATTCGAGTGGCCTTCTTTAATGCTATTCAACTGCAAGAAATGTGGCAAATTAACTCCAGAATACATCGAGCAAAATGAACCTCAAGCTTTGAATTGGGGGCTAGTGGGCTCTTTAGAGGCAGAGTGGAATTACTTGGTTGGCTATGATGAACCAAGTAATTCTGTCAAAATGGTTCATTTTACCCAAGGCATTCCAGCTTTTTTAGAAATGAAAGGTACAGAGTATTATGACGAATGGCATGCTGAATTAGGTGCTTGTGTAGATACTTGTTCTTGGTTAGAGCTGATGGGGCAGTCTGTTCATGCACAAGCTGTGGTTAAAAGACTTGAAGAGAACATGAAAGAATTTACTAACAATACACTTTCTTCTTAAATGTAGACATTTATCCTATGAAATGAAGATATCTGCTTTTTATTCAACAAACACTCCTTTTGAAAAAGCACTGGCTTTTGAACAGGCTGGGCAATTGGAGCAAGCGATTGAATACTATCAAACTTATCTTAAGCTAGAGCCTAATCATTTCGCAGCTATGGTCAATCTTGCAGAGATTTTTATTAAATGCGACCAAACTCAACAAGCACTGATTTTGTACGAGAAAATTGTTGCACAATATCCATTGGAACCATTGTTTAGTTGTAAGTTAGGGCATTTGTATTTGGCTATGCAGCGTAACCAAGAAGCGATTGCAGTACTGACCCGAGTTTTAGGCCCATCTCAGTACAGAGTATCAATTTTATCAGGTATTGCAACAGCGTATGAAAAAGAAGGTCAAGTATATACTGCAATTGCTTATTTAAATTGGTGCGTATTAAGTGAACCTCAAGATTGGATTTCTTGGTTTAATTTATCAAATGTTTATTATAAAAATAAACTTTATCAAGATGCTTACCATAGTTTACAGCATGTGATGAAGCTCAAGCCTAAAGAAGTGAATGTTTTAAAGTTGATGATATCGGTTTTGATAAAATTAGAACAGTATGAAATTGCACTTCAAGTGTGTCAAAATCAGCTGCAAGGTTTACTTCCAACGGTAGAGATCGAATATCGAAAGGGTCTTATATACTATGAGGCAGGGAAATTAGAACAAGCAAAAGTGTTGTTTGAAATGGTCATAGCTAAGGATTCTCAACATGCTAAAGCATATTATCACTTAGGTAATGTGTTATCTGACAGTAAAAATTATGAACAAGCTATCAACTGTTACCAACAAGTTTTACAGTATGATTCTAAAATAGTAGATGCTTACTTTAATAAGGGGCTTTGTCATTTAGCTTTGGACCAATGGGATCAAGGGTGGCCATTGTATGAAATGCGCTGGCAAATCGAACGTTACAAATCTGACTGGCTGCAATCTGATTGGCCTCAGCTTGAGTCATTAGAAGAAAATTGCAAAAGTTTATTAGTTTGGTCAGAACAAGGCATTGGGGATGAAATCATGTTTGTTCAATTATTGCCAGAGTTGAATAAAAATAATCGAAAAGTTACCGTGATGTGCAACAGTCGAGTGCTGCCTTTGTTTAAACGATCTTTTCCGAAAATGAAATTTATTCCTAGAACAACAGCGCTCTTAAAGAATAATAATGATGCCTTTGATCACCATATTCCGATGGGTTCTCTACCAAATTTAATTGGCATGAATTCACTTGGCCAAAAAAAATTTTATTTATTGCCTGATGATGAAGAGAAGCAGAAATTTAGACGATCACGAGGTAATGGTATACATATAGGGTTGTCTTGGAAGGGTGGCATAGGCTCACAAGCAGCATTACGCTCTATCCCATTAAATAGTTTTTTGCCTCTGTTAGAGATACCCAATCTATATTTTACAAGTGTTCAATACGGAGAGTGTCTAAAAGAAATACATGATTTCAATGCTGAGCAAGAAAAGTCTTTATTACATTATAACCCTGAGATTGATCCTATAGGCCAGTTAGATCGATTTGCGGCTCAATTATGCTGTTGTGACTTAATTGTTAGTGTTGATAACTCTACCGTTCATCTCGCTGGTGCGCTAGGAGTGCCTTGTTGGGCCCTACTACCACACAAACATGAATGGCGATGGCCCGCTTCAGGTACTCAAAGCCTATGGTATCGATCAGTTAAGCTTTATAGAGCAGACGCTTTATCTTGGGAATCTTGTATTGAACAAATAAGAAAAGATATCAAGAATCTGTCAGATTAATACGGGAAAATTAATTTCTATTTTATTTGCTTGAATTCTATAGTTTTTAAAACTATATCACAAAATTCGACTTTTATTATTGTTTTTTTGCTACAGTTATTTTTATAAACATTAATATGAAATTAAAATGTTAACGGAAATTTTATGGAAATCATGAGTAGTAATATTTTCATTTCAGTAAATTTAAAAATAAGTAAGTCTATACTTGTACTTATTACGGTACTATTGTGCACTGGCTGCGGTGGTAGTAGTGTCAACGAAGTTATAGAAAATTTATCGAGTTCTAATTCTAGTAGTCAAGATTCTGCATCGGATACAAATCAAGATTCTGGCTCAACTGCAAATTTAGAAGGTGCCGAGTGTCATCCTCCAAAGATTGCTAGCAGCTTTTCAAGCAAAATCCTTCTCCAAGAAGGACCAACTAATGTTCCATTACCTTCTGGTTTTGAAGGAGTGGCTTACGATGCCACCGAAGATCAATTTTATATTGTTGATAAAGAACCAATCACTGTTTTCAGTGGTGATGGACTGAGTCAAAGCAGCTTTAGTGTTGACATGAGCAGTCCGTTATTGAATGGGCAAACTTTGGAAACACCCTCATTGTCTGGTATAGATTTACACCCTGACGGAGACTTGGTTGTCGTTGACAGAGAAAACGGCATGTTATATAAAATCGATCGCACTGGTACCATAAAAATGGTCATAAATGTTCCTGAAGATTCGGCAGAAAATGTCAGTAGAAGCTTGAACAGTGTCAGTGTCAATTCAGATGGAACGAAGTACAGCGTTTATGATACCAAACTGGATAAGGTTTTGATATTAAACGATACGGGTATATTGGAAGAACATTCAGCTGATCTTCGTAATATTGAAGGTCTTGAAAGTTATACTGGTGGAGGACATTTTTTATTAAGCAATGATTTTATGAGTTTTCAATGGGACCCTAATGCTCAAACTGTGGGGGCCATTGTGTTAGCTGAAGTGATGGATACTGGAAGCGACGATATACCCAATGGCAATGAAAAGGCAAGAGAGCCTGAGGGGTTAGATTTCAATGAAAGCACTGATACGATGTATATTGTTGACGATGACAATCCCATCATTCACGTGATCACTAGTAACGCCGATTTGAATAAAACGGCCGCGTCACTTGACACAAACTGTAGAATACCGAAAATTTCTGCCACTTTAGACAGTATTCTCTCTATACAAGGCAATGCAGACCATTTACCGTCTGGTGTAGATGGTCTAACCTATGATATTAATCAAAATCTGTTTTATGTGGTCAGTAGCTCAAGTGGAGAAATAGGAAACACTTTTACAATCATTAATGGTACAACAGGGATCATTGAAAACCGGGTAACGCTGGATTACACTACCAATCAGATATCAACAGAAAATAAGATTACTTATCAAGGCTTAGCTTTGGCACCCAATGGTAATCTGCTCATGGCTGGCAATGTTATTGATACCCCAGACACAATTTATGTAACAGATACGACAGGTGTCGTGCTGCAGAGTATACAAATACCTGAGCTGGAGGCATTGCGAGGTATCGTGGTCAGTGCTGATGGTTCAGAATATATGATGCTTGGTAAAAACTTTATGCAAGTTGTGATCTATGATAGTACTTGGAATTTTATTCGTGAAATTAGTATATTGCTACCAACGGGTAGAATGACAGGATTGGCGAATGCAGAGGATGGCCATTTCTTTTTGTCCAATGATCAAGCACAAAAAATTGAGAAGATTGATAACAGTGGGTCTGTCGTTGCTGAATTACACTTGTCTGACTTTGTCGATGCTTCGGTCGAAATAGATTCAGATGCTCTTCATTACGATAGCAGTTCTAGGAAGTTGTTTGTTGGCGATGATGGTGGAAATAAAATCTATATATTCCAATTATAAATAAAGGAATGAACGGTAACGATATATATTAAGTGAATCATAATGATTAATACCATTGGTTTTCCTTTATGGAAATGGATCAATATTATCACATTAGCATCTTTTTGTTGTGCCTGTAATGACTTTTTCAATGATCATAATAAGACTCTTGAAAACCAATCCAGTCAAAAACAGCTTAGGGGTGGTTTAGAGTCCTCGATTACTGAGATCAGTGCCCATTTGATTGGTAAAATAGATCTTATTGACCCGAATGGTTTAACCAATAAATTTAAGCCAATACCAAAGGGAATCGCGTTTCACCCGAAGTTAAATCTGTTTTATATAGCATCCAGTAGCTCTGATGGTGATGAACCTATTTATCTCATCGATGCTTCTACGGGTAATTATATTGATACAATTACGATTAACGCACGAGACAGCGGCTTACTTTTTTTACCCAATATCAGAGGTTTGGACATTTTATCTGATAATGAGTTGATCTGTCTTGATGGTAATAACCAGACTCTGCTGATCATAGATTTGCAAGGTGAGATTATTAAAAAAATACCAGTACCGCTTTCAACCAACTTGAGTGACTCTTTGAGTTTACAGGGTATAGCAGCTCAAGATGAAAAAAAACGTTATACTGTGCTGGATGTAGATTTCAATCTGGAGTTAAGAAAGTTGATACATTTGGATCAAACTGGCTCTCTGATACAAGAGCAATATTTTTCATCATCAGCAGGTGGTATTGAATTTTTGGGAGATACACTACTCATCGACAATAACAACGAACTTGTTGAACAATTTCAACTGGATGGAGAACAGGTAGGAAGCTTAGATTTAAGTACTGTTTTCGGTTATGATATTGATGTTGAGGGTCTTGATTACGAGCCTGTCTCAAAAGTATTGTATATTTTAGAAGAAGAGGGCATGAGTTCATCTATTTTTAGACTTCAGTTAACATTTTAATGTTACATAATTAGTCTTTATATTTTTGGCAACTTTTCACCTGTTAAACATGGTAATTACTTTTACCTTCAGATCTACACTATCAGAATTAATATACCCTATTGCATTTTCATTATTTGCAACATAGTTGATAATCGCCTGATCAGAATTGAAAGTTCGTGGTGGTTTGCCTTTTCCTGTGAAAAGCAACCTTGCCCAATAGGCATTGATTTGACTAGCTGATTTTTCTAACACAGATTTGTCAAAAATCATTTTGAGTTCACTTTTCACTGATTGATTGATAGGTTCGGCCTTTGAACCATTAGGAAAAAATTTAGTTTTTCCCAGGTATATTCTACTGATTTCTGCTTTACTGAGCTGGTTGGTATTATCAGGGTGGACAATGACAGCTAATTGTCCAGCCCAAACTTCTTGAGAGAAGAACAGCCATAAAACAATACTGTATATTTTCGAATATCTTAAGTTCATCTTGGCTCCTTGATGAATTATATTTTCTGATCGTCCACTTTTTAGAATATGGTATCTATACCAATGCTGACTAAAGTTGCATTACCAAATCTGGGACTATCTTGTACCGTAGTTGTACTTATCAATGCTTCTGAATCATCATTAGTTCGATCGATTTGGAATTTAAAAGCAGTGGCATAAGATAAATCCCAACGTATTCCCAAAGATATCGTAGAAAATTTATCGGGTTGCAAAGTGATTTCGTCAATTGAATCTAAGCTGGAGAAAAGAATATAGGGTGTCAAGTTATTCCATCGGTAGGCAACTGATACCATATAAGTATCTGTATTGATAGTTCTCAAGTTTATTTCAGACTGGAGTCGGCCAGCCTCACTGAGTAAAATAAAATTGTTTAAATCGACGTTAATTGATAATCCTCCATAAGTCACATCTCTTGTAGAAAAAACGGTTGTGTCATTGAGTACAAATGCGCCCAATTTGAGCCTGTTTTGCGTAATATCCAATTCACCAGTCATCATAGCAGCACGCATATCAAGCCAGTTTTTGTTGCTCTCAAATGTTAAACCAACGATGTTTTTAAACTGATAGTCAAGCGTTTCGAAAAAAACAAAACGGGACAATTCGGAAAAAAATTTGTTTGCCTCATCATTTTCTTCACCAAAATAGAGACTAGCTCGATAATTCCAATCTTTAAAAAAATTTTCATGAATAATTTTAATGCCATCTAATTTTGAAAATTGCCAAAAATAGACCTCAGATGGTGGACGTACCCATGGATAACTGTAACCGATTTCATAAAAATCCGAATAATAGCCTAGCGGAATACGTTCACGACCAAATCGTATTTGCCATGTAGGAGACAGTTCATATTCAATAAATGCCCAATCTAAACTGGTTTCCCATTCCTCTGTACCTCTGGCAATAGTTTGAACAATAACATTGATAGGGTTATCGATAAATAAACTGGAAACACTGATTTGAAAACCTATGGTGGATTCTGGAGAAAAAGTTATGTCCTTATCGTAGATACCCACATTATGATAATCTGCCACAAAACAATCAGAATTTGCTACCAAGGGACAGTTCGTATCTGAACTAATGACTTTCCCACCAACGAAAGAAGCAAATCCTGACACATTATATTCGCTCATGCCAGTGATGGACCAAGAGTAATCAACGAAACATAAAAAGAAATACGGTATTAATTTGGATGAAATTTTCACAACCATTCCTTTGGTCAAGCACAAAATCAAATGTTGATATGAGTTGTTATTAAACTCATGTGTATTAAGGCTTTATTATTCAACTAAAAAACTAATACTCAGGAGTGTAGACAAGGATTTTGATATCTGAAAGTTCTGTTTTTATTGCATGGCTAATTTAATTGATATGTTCATGTTTTTGAGTACAGCTTGTGCAAGTTTTGTTCGTTAGTTTATTGGAATACGCCGCTCTCAGTTTTGTCTGAAATTCGGTCTGAAACGTAGCTTTCACGAAGTTGGAACTATGTAAAATTGGTAATTACTTTTTCCATTTTCTTTTGCGTAATACATAGCTGTATCTGCGTATTTAATCAGCTCTTCTGCTTTCTTACTGTTTTCAGGAGAAATAGAGATGCCAATACTGGCACTGACGCTGACATTTTTATGCTCCAGAGTGATGGGTTTTGTTAAAGTTTCCAAAATGTTTTTTGCAATCATTTCAATATGATGAGTGCTGGATAAATTCTCAAGTAATATGGTAAACTCATCACCCGCAAGTCTACATACCGTATCACTTTCTCTCACTCTTTGAACCAAGCGTTTAGCTACAATTTGCAAAAGTTTATCTCCTGCTGCATGTCCAAGGGTATCGTTAATTATTTTAAAATGATCCAGATCGATGAATAGTACTGCTAAAAAGTTATTTTGTCTTTGAAGAGATTTCAACGAATGGCTTAGAATTCTAAAAAATTCTGAGCGGTTAGGTAATTTTGTCAAAGAATCATGGTGTGCTAAATAGTGTAAGCTCTCTTTCGCCTTACGTTCTTCTAACAAAGCTTTTTCTAACTGAGCAGTACGTTCTTTTATTTTCCATTCAAGTTTTTCCTGGTAGGCTTTTATTTCCGTATTTCTGTTGGCTAGAGTCTGTTCAAGTTTTAAAATCGTTTCAGTAAGAATACCCAGTTCTGTATCCTTCTGGTCTTTGATTAAGTGATTTAGCTCCTGTTGTTCTTCCACTTCAGTAGAAGAATATTCTAACCCTTTAACCACCACTGTTAAGCGACTCAATGGTAATGCTATTATTTTCTGAAATATAAAATATGCAATTAAAAATAAAATGACTGTCTTAATCACAGCGTTGGACAATATTAGAAAGATGTTATACGTAATTCTTGATAATAGTATTTTTCGACTGGAATAAAGAATAGTTGTTCCTACATGATGCGAAACTGCCTGTCTGTAGTTATAAACAATGGGGAATTTATAAGAAATCAAATTTTTGTTAATATTAAGTATATCGATGCTAGGATCATTTTTTTTAACTTTGGTTTGCCCTGCTTCAGCAATCAAGTCGCCTCGTTCATTTTTTATTTCGATACCAATGACTTGTAAATTAATTAAAAGGCCTGAAATTAAAGATTCTATTTGAGAATCATTAAAATTCCAGATAGAGTTGCTCAAATTGGGATGGATGGTCTCATATAGTAAAGATACTTCTTGTTTTAAAATGCGTTTTTCTTCTTGATAATAGAGGACTATTTGAATCAAGGTAATTGCAGCGGCAAATAAAATGTAAATACTGAGTACTAATTTAAGTACCTTGGATGCTAGCGATTTCTTTTGGATAGAAGTAAACATAAATCCTGTGGTTAGATTTTGTCGTAAGTTACCCCCTTTAAATAAATTGACCTGTGAATTTTGAACTTTTAGCTCGAAATTTTTGATGATAGCTGTAAATTCAACATGTCATTTAGAAGCCATAGCTATTTACTACTGTTATAATTTAAGAATAGTACAATATGCAATCTTTACGTATTGTATAGAGCTATATAAAAAGGGGTTATTTGCTTATTATGATTCTAAAAAATCAACTTGATGTGTTGGGAATCTAGTAAGGTGAAGGATTATAGGGTCAACTTCTGTGTATTTGAAGCTGTAATCGGTGTTAGCTAATTTTTATAAGATTAATGGTGCAAAAAATATATTGGCTATAAATCATAGAATATAGTAAGGCAAACAAGGTATGATCACATGTAGATATTGTTGTGTTATCATTTTGTTATTTTTGTTTTGTTGCATTCAGACAACTCTTTGGGCTTGCACATCGCCAGTTACCTTAGCAGGGTTGGGTGTTTATCCACCTTTAACTTGGAAAGAAAAAGACAAGCTCAGGGGTGCATCAGTAACTTACATTGAATCCATTCTTGGCCAACATGGGATCACAGGCTACACTACTCGTTTTGCCCCTTGGAAACGTTTGCTTTATCAAGTACGCCATGGAGAAGTAGATATTTTGCTAGGGATTCGACATAATTATGAGCGTGAGAAATATTTAAGTTACATTTCCCCTCCTATTACACAAGCGGTACAATCCGTTTTTATCAGTGTTAATCGAGCTTTTGAATATCAGGATTGGGACAGTTTACGAGATAAGTACGGTGGCTCTTTAAATGGAATCAGTTTTGGTAGGGAGTTTGACCAGTTTGCCAAAGAAAATTTACATATTGAGTATGCAGCCACAATTGAACAAAATTTCAAGAAATTGGATATTGGTAGGATTGATTACTATTTAGGTCCATATATGACTACATTGATTTATTTAAAATTACTTGAATATGAAGGTCGTATTATTTCTTTGCCTGAGCATTTGGTGGTTTTAGACGAATATATTGCTGTCTCTAAAAAATCTAAATGTCATGATGAACTTTATAGCATTATAGAAAACTTCAAAAAGATGCAGAAGGCTGGATTCATGTCCTCCCTTATTGAAGAGGAATTTGAGTATTTTTTTAAAACTCATGGTTTAACAGAAATGTTTTAAGGTGTGTTGGATAGAAAACAATGTTGTAATAGCTTTGCCTCGTGATATAGAGGGACTTAACAATAGTCATTCGCTTTGAAGATGTGGGAGGGTGTCTGCAGATTGCTGACTGTTTACGAGGTTGGGTAGTGAGAGGGCACGTCTTAAAGGTGGTGGCGGCGGAGTGTATGAAGGTGACGGTGACGGAGTATATGAAGGTGACGGAGTATATGAAGGTGGCGGTGACGGAGTAGACGGAGTATGTGTTGGCAAATGTTCGAGTTCGGTCAGTAGACGATTAGCGGTATCTCGGATTGCACGTATACGCTCCAAGGTCATATATATACGCCGACCGTTTAAGTTTAATTCTATTGTTTCGGGCTCTGGTGTAATTTTTTCTAAGTAACGATGTATATAAGGGGCTGCAATAAGCGTTAAACTAAGCCCAAGCCCAACACCAATGCTCTTGATAAAAAGTGCTAGGGGTTGTGGTATCGCTGCTTGCGTCAAGCTTATGCCTGTTAATAAAATAGGCTTTGTAACATTTGAATTTGCGTCAGGTTCGTAGAGTGCCAATGCAGTATCAGTGTTAGGAATATTACATAGTAAATCGTTGTTTGTACATTGGCCGTTATCAATCATTACCATACTCCAAATAAGTGAGCACCTGATAGGAAGTTTGTTAACTGTTTGAATTTGAAGTAAATATAATGTGTTCTATTATTGTTAAACCTTAAACTGATATAAATCATTAATATCGTCTTTGTCTTTCGCTGTTAATCATACTTTTAATCGTTCATATGGTCAATACATGTAAGGTCGTGTACACTAATAAAGCCGAAACGATGGAGAAGGCCAAAGGAGAAGGCCAAATTTCATTTATTATGAAGGTGTTGGGTACTGTCTACAGAAACGAGTAAGAGGCCTTTTTCGTTCCAAATTTTTACTGTTAATCCTTTTGCATAGTGAATTAGTGGTTTTTCTTGCTCTTGTGGTAACTCGATTTTAGATAATAATTCTGGAAAATGTTCTACCTGGTATAGTGTATGTATATGATTGCTGGAGTCTTTATAACGCAGTTGTGCTGCGGTAAAGCCTTGAATGGAGCAATAGCGCCCACCTTTTAATTGCCAAGATTTGTTATTGTAGCGCTTTGAGTTGATTAGCGAAAAATCTAGTTCTGTAAAGTATTTTTGTATGACTTCAATAGAGTCTCCTTGAATTTCTAAAGGCTTTAATTTGATATGGTTTTTTGCAACTTCTTTTGCAATTTTTTCCGTGATGGGTATTTGAGAAATATTTAAAAATATAATCATGCATGTCAAAGCCAGGGTGCCTATAATCCCAATCCCTGAAAGTATCGAATATAAAGCTTTTTGATGTGTTTTAGGTTGATTGAAATCCTGTTGGATTTTTTCTGGCTTCAGGTGATATTGCAATGAAACTAATTGTTCAACTTGACTTTCTGTAAGTTTTTTGTTGAAGAAGTGTTGCTGTAAGCAGATTTTAAAGTTCTCTTTCAAGGTCTGCCTCCTTTTTTATGTTTGCTTTTGAATTAGAAGTGTCCTCTTGTGTGGCTATGATTTTTTTCCTGAGACGGAATATTTTTGATAGTAAGGTACCTTTGGATGATTCGGTTGAGTATGCTATTTCTTCGATAGTGTATCCTTCAACGGCCCATAAATATAAAATTTCTCGTTCGTCAGACTTTAGCTGCTTGAGTATTTTGATTACTTGGTCATGATCAATGATGATTTTTTCTAACGGTTCAGTAGAAATATCCAATTCAGTTTGATTGTCAATGGGTTGTTCTGTATAGCGCCCTGTTCGACGTAGTTCATCAATGAAGCAGTGTTTAATTACGCGTCTTGCATAAGTTAATGGTTGTTTAATAGGATGGCGTTGCTTTAGAATTTTTTCTAAAGAGGTTTGTAATAAATCAAAAGCATCTTGCTCTTGTATGGTTAAAGAGTAGCAGTATTGATATAGCTTGTTTAATTGATGGCGTTCAAACATGAAGTTTCATTCCAAAAAAAACCTTGAATCCAAGTTCTTTGGATGCATGTGGGGATGATGGTTTCGTTGTAAGTGGCAAGTTGTGTTAATTGAAGCAAACTCTTTTTTTGACGTATAGCCATGAGTAAATCAAACAATTCTGATGTGGTTTGCATTATTTTCGGTTGGTAATGATCGCGATAGACAATAAGTTGATATTGATTTTGTTTATTTTGAATGTGGTGGTCAGGCTTTTCTTGCTGATTTGCTAGCCATATTGCATCAATGGGGTAGTTTGATTCTATCAGTGCTAACGAATGACTTAATACGAAGTACAGTTGCGCATATTGTTTGTTGTTCAATTGGCTTAGGCCGTTAAAATCAAATGTATCATCGTTCAGTGCAAAGTAACATTGATGATAAGCTAACTCTAATCTTGCTAAATCTGGTAAATAAGGGTAATCCTGTAGTTCGGGGCGATGGGTAATGAGGTTGCTTAGATAAGAGCTAAATTCTTGACCATAATGATTTAAATTTTCTGTTTTGGATGGATATTGTAAAATAAATGGTCTGGTTATTTGTCGAAAATATTGTGTACCGAGTATTTTCTTTATCACTGGATAAAAATCTGCAAGAGCATCGTATTGAGAGCCCAGTGTGTTATTTCGGTAAATAGCGATAGATTCTTGGCCACTTACTCCTGATGGGGTGTGAATTTGACTGTAAAGCATGTCTGTGTTTTGGCCATAAATGGCATCGAAAACAGCTTGTTGGTATTCATGCAAGTGTGGCACGGCTTAGATTCCTTTGCATAATCAATTGAGCTTTTTGGTGTTGCTCAAACAATATAGCCCAAGTTGGCAAATTTTTATCCCATTCAATTAAGGTTGGGATAGCTCCTAGTTGTTGCAAAGTCCATTCATATAAATTCCAAACAACTTCTGATATTGGGCTGTTATGTGTGTCAATTAAATGCGTCCCTTTATCTTCATAGCCCGCAAGGTGAATTTCTTTGATACGTGAGGAGGGTAGTTGAGAAATCATGGTTTTTGCTGAATAACCATGATTGGCTTGATTGACCCATGCATTGTTGACATCTAATAAAATATGACAATCGGCCTCTTCACTGACCGCAGTTATAAATTCGCCTTCGCTTAATGTGGAATGTAAGATTGTATAATAGGAAGAAACATTTTCAATTAAGATGGTTTGTTCTAAATAGTCTTGAACTTGTCTGATGCGCGTAGCAATATGATTTACTGCTTCTTCCGTGAAAGGTATAGGCACTAAATCATGAAATTGATGGCCGCCAAAAGAGGTGAAGCAACAGTGTTCAGAAATTTGTTTGATAGCATATGTTTGAGCGAAAATTTTTAGCTGTTTCACATAGTCCCAATTAATAGGGTCTGTACTTCCTAGAGATAAGCCGACTCCATGCATCGCAAGAAGATAACTTTCTGCTATTGTTTCTAGCTGTTTGCGAAGTTGTCCTCCGACATTTAGATAATTATCTGTAAGTACCTCAAACCACAGCTGTTGTGGTTTGAGGTTGATGATGTTTGGTATGTGTGCAGACCGCAACCCCAGACCTACTCCAGTGATTGTTTGTGGTAGTGGTCCTGCTTTCATGATTTTGCAGGTTTGACTTTAATCACAACACCGCCAGTAATTTTTGTGCAGGTACCTTTGGGGACGTAGACCCACTCGTTATCATCATTATCTATGGTTGCTTTTCCAGCACAACCGTGTTTTCCATCTACTGCGCCACAGTCATTTTTGCCTGCTGCTGCAATGCCTGCACACTTTTCCCATGCTTTTGGCTGATCTGGTACAGCTTGTGCTGAAAGAGAAGCAGAGGTTGCTAAAATACCGGATAAAGTCAATGAAATCAGTTGACTAGAGTCTTTTTTGTGGCTTTTTTGATCTTTCATGTAGCGTTTGCTCCTTATTTGATTAAAAATTTTTTCAGTATTACGTCTAATATTATGTGTCTATGTATGATTGACACATAATATTAGACGTTGCATAGGTTGATTTGATTGCATGGATTTCTTATGTTTTATTCTTCACTGGTTGAGAGCAACTCTTTGGGTATTTTTTTTTCAGTTTTGATTCCAAGCTCAGAGAGTTGTGATACTCTTTTGATGAGATTGCCTTTTCCTGTGGATAACCGTTTGAGTGCGCATTCATGTGCTTGTTGAGCTTTTTGTAGTTTGTCACTAACATCCATCAGGGCTTCAATAAAGCGTACAAAATGATCGTGTAGATCACCTGCTTTTTTGGCAATTTCTAGAGCATTTTGGTTTTGATGTTCGTATCGCCAATAATTGTGTACAGTTCTCAGTGTGACGAGTAAAGTCGATGGACAAACTAACATAATGCCTTTATTAAAAGCATGAGTAACAATATTTTCATCTGCTTCTATAGTTTGCATGTATGCGCCTTCTATGGGTACAAACATGAGAACAAAGTCTGGTGAGTATAAACTTTCTAATTCATTGTAGCGCTTTTTGCTAAGATTAAGGATGTGTGTGTTCATTGATTGCATGTGTTTTTTTAAACATTGTGTCCTTTCTTCAGTGTCTTCTGCTTGGCAATAACGTTCGTAGGCTGATAGCGAAACTTTCGCATCAATAATAATGTGCTTGCCTTCTGGCAGGTGTACCACGACATCTGGCCTTAATGTTCCGCCTGCACTATTTTGAAAGCTTTGTTGTGTAAAAAATTCGTGGCCTTGGCGTAGGCCTGATTTTTCTAGAATACGTTCTAATACCAGTTCACCCCAGTGACCTTGGACGCGACTATCACCTTTAAGTACACGTGTGAGTTCTATAGCTTCTTGGCTCAAGTTTTGATTTAATTCCTTGAGTTGTGTTATTTCTTTGTGTAACCCGATGCGGTCTTTGTTTTGGTTTTCGTGGATATCTTCAATACGACTTTTAAAATTTTTTATTTGTTCTTGTAAGGGAATCAATAGTGGATGTAGTTGAGATTTGTTGTATTCAGCGAAATGTTTAGACTTGTATTCAAAAATTGTTTGTGCTAAGTTTTCAAATTCAATCTTAAGCTGTTTTTTTGCAGCTTCGGTCCAAGCCAGTTTTTCTTCATGGTGTGTGTTTTTTTCTTGTAAGCGTATGATCTTTTCTTTTAGTTGTTGGTTTTCTGATTGTGTTTGTTTTAATATTTGCTGAGCATGCTTGCATGTATCTTCTTGACTTTTTAGATGGTTTATACGCTCTTGTAAGGCGCGATGTTCTATACGTAGTGTGTTTAGGTTGTTTGTATTCAGAATGAGCTTGCGATATAAAATGAAAATAATAGCAGCGCTACATACGATAAAAAAGAAGGGCCATTGATAGGAGAAATAATGTGAGAGAGCTTCCATGTTGGCCTTGTATTTAGGTTTTGGTTTCAATAAGATTCTTTACAGAATCAAATAAGTTGTAGAAATTTCTAGAAGTCGCAGAAGCTAGGGTGGCTTGAGAAATATTTCTCAGACCAGCAATGCAGGCTCCTATGTAGGGCAGGTATTTAGGTTCGTTTGATTGGCCACGATGCGGTACCGGGGCTAAGTAAGGGGCATCTGTTTCGATTAATAAGCGTTCAAGTGGTGTTTTTTTTGCTGCTTCGTGTACTTGCTTGGCTTTAGGAAAGGTGACTATCCCTGAAATTGATATATAAAAATTCATGTCTAAAGCTTTTTTTGCCATGTCCCAATCCTCTGTAAAGCAGTGTAAGACCCCTCCAACTTGCCTAGCTTCCAATGCTTTTAATAAATCTAAAGTCTCTTGTTTGGCGGATCTTGTGTGAATAATCAGAGGTTTTTTACAGGCTTTTGCTGCTTCTATGTGAGCTGCAAAACGTGTTAATTGATCTTCGCGTGCGACTGTATTGTAGTGAAAATCTAATCCTGTCTCTCCTATTGCAACGATGTTTGGTTTTTGGGCGCATGATGTTATGAGCTTGTCAATGGTTTTTGCAGGCCAGTTGGTGTTGATCTGAGTGAGTGGGTGGGTGCCAGCTGAGTAAAAGATATTGTTTGTCAATGATGATGTAGCGGCCATCATTGCTTCTAATTTGTGTAGGTCAATAGAAACGCATAAAAAGCTTTGAACACCTTGCTGTTGAGCTTGTTGTAGAGCATCTTGTAGGCCATTAGGGTAGATATCAACATTAAGTTGATCGAGATGGCAGTGTGAGTCTACCCAATTGATTTGGTTGATTTGATCTATAGTATTTGTGGTTTTCTTCATCGAGCTATTCTAACAGCTTTATCACTTTTTGTAGCTCACCTAGGACTTGGTTGAGCACTTGTTCTGGTTTAAGGGGTGATCTATTTTCTTCCTGAGGCTCAAATAGTTTTTGTCGGGCGCCACCGATGGTGTAACCTTGTTCGTATAAAAGCTGTTTAATTTTTCTAACAAGTAAAACATCTTGCTTTTGATAGTAACGCCTGTTACCTCGTCTTTTAACAGGATGTAATTGCGGGAATTCTTGTTCCCAGTAACGTAAAACATGTGATTTTACTTCACATAATTCACTTACTTCACCAATAGTAAAATATCTTTTTGTGGGAATGCTGGGTAGGCAAGATTTACTCCTGCTCTGGTTTTGATCCAGCATAAGCTTCTACGCGCTGTTTCAATTTTTGACCGGCCTTAAAAGTCACTACGCGTCTGGGGGTGATGGGTATTTCATCTCCTGTTTTTGGGTTGCGCCCTGGTCGCTCACACTTGTTCCGTAGATCAAAGTTGCCAAAGCTTGAGAGTTTAACATCTTCGTTAGCTTCTAGTGCAGTCCTCACTTCTTCAAAAAATAAGTCTACCATTTCCTTAGCTTCTCGCTTGTTCAGGCCAAGCTCTTCAAATAATTTTTCAGCTAAGTCTTGTTTTGTTAACGCACCCATAGTCACTCCCTCAACACAGCATTAAAGCGGCTTTTCAGCCTTTGAACTAAAGCCTCCATCAGTTGGTTTACATCTGCTTCTTTTAATGTTTTAGAAGCACTTTGTAACCTTATACCTAATGCAAGGCTTTTTCCCCCTTTTGCGATCCCTGATCCCTTATATACATCAAATACAGTTACTGTTTTTAATAGATCACCTATGATCTCTTTAGCTTCTTTGGCCACTTGATCTGATGTTATAGTGTGATCTAGCACAATGGCAATATCCCGTCTCACTTCAGGAAAGCGAGATAATCCTTTAAAAACAGGGACATTTGATTGTCTTACACCGTCTAATGTTAGCTCAAAAACGAATGTTTTGCCCGATAAGCCTAGCTTTTTCAATATAGATGGATGTAGAGCACCCATCCATCCTAAAAAAATATCATTTTTCCTGATTTGTGCACTTTGCCCTGGGTGTAAAGCAGGGTGTTGGCCAGCAACAAAGTTGATGTTGTTCGCTGTCGTTGAACAATTTTGTCCGCATTGCTCTAAAAGCTCTTCAATATCACCCTTTAAATCGAAAAAGTCTACAGTCCTGTCTTCCTGGCACCAGCTTTCACGAGATGCCCAGCCATGCCTCACGCCGGATAGCCTTTCACTCTGCTTAAGTTCTCTCTCTTCGAAATAAAAGACTTGTCCTATTTCAAAGAGTTTAATCTTATCACGTTGGTGGTATTTGTTGTAGAGGCAACACTTGAGTAAGCCTGGCCATAAGCTACTTCTCATAACAGATAGTTCTTTTGATATTGGGTTTTTTAAAGTTAAAGTTTTCATTTGAGGGCTTAACCAGGTTTGTGAATCTTGATCAATAAAGCTATAAGTAATAGCCTCTTGATATCCAAGATTTGCCATTACGCGTTTAATGTATGAGTTTGTGAGTTTATTTTCAGGAAGCTTGGGGGCGGTTGCTTGTAATAAAGGTAACTGTGAGGGTAGTCTGTCGTAGCCATATAAACGAGCGATTTCTTCAATAAGATCATTTTCTAGTGCTAAATCGAAGCGATGAGAGGGGGGTATAACGTGTAAACCATCTGCATGCTCTGTTATCTCGTTGCCTAAAAGGGTCAGTTTTTGCTTGATGAACTCCGGTTCAATTTTAAGACCTAATACATCTTCGATAGTTGTCCATTTGAGCTCAATACTTACTTGATTAGGTTTGTATTTTTGCTGCTTACACTCAATAATTGGGCCGGCTTGCCCTTTTGTAATTTCACATAGTAATTCTAGTGCTCGTGCTAGAGCTCTGGATTGCAGTTCTGGGTCAACACCGCGTTCAAATCGATGAGAGGTATCTGTATGCAGACCATATTGCCGGGCTCGGCCTGCAATGGCTGTAGGAGTAAAGAAAGCACATTCGAGAAAAATGTCTTGAGTTTTAGGACAAACGCTTGTGTCTAAGCCTCCCATAATACCAGCCAAAGCAATTGGACCACGGTCATCGGCAATGACTAATGTATTGGCCTTGAGGTTAATGTTTTTGTCATCAAGTAGTACAAGTGTTTCAGCTTCTTGTGCCCATCTAACCCGTATATTGCCTTGTAGTTTTTGTAGATCAAAGGCATGTAGAGGTTGTCCCAGCTCGAGCAAAACGTAATTAGTCACATCTACAATGGGGCTGATTGGGCGTATTGCACTTCGTCTTAATTTCTCTTGCATCCAAAAAGGTGTTTGAGCTGATAAGTCATTGTCTTTGATAACACAGCCTAAATAGACAGGACAGGATTTTGGGTCGTCTACTTCCACAGTTTTTTGTTGCTGATGTGTGGTGGCAACAGCTTGGTAGTGAGGATAGGCGAAGGGTAGACTGTTAAGGGCAGAAACTTCTCTAGCTAACCCTATGAGGCTCAGGCAATCTCCTCGGTTGGGTGTCAGATCTATTTCTATAATAGTATCATTGAGTTTGGCGTACTCGACAAAGCTTTCACCAACAGGGGCATTTTCTGGAAGTATTAGAATACCTGTATTGTTAGAGTTGGTATCTGTTTTAGTTGTTAGCCCTAACTCCTCTAAGCTCACTAGCATGCCCGCTGAGGAGATTCCCCTGATGGTGGACGGTTTGATCAAGATTTTTTTAGGTCCTAATCTTGTACCAGTTTGTGCCAGCACGGCTTTTTTTCCAACGGCAACGTTGCTTGCGCCACAAACAATATTGAGTGTTTGGTTTTCCTGTAAGAGAACGGTGCAGATTTGTAAGCGGTCGGCGTTGGGGTGGGGGTTAACAGCGAGAATTTTGACTATGATTAAGCCTTCAGTAGTGTGGCCTAGTGTTTCGTAGCTGTCAACTTCTAGTCCTGCCATGGTCAGCTGTTGTAACAGCTGTTGTCGACTAATTTTTGGATTAACCCACTCTCGTAACCAGGCTTCGCTGAATCGCATCTATTTCAACCTCTATGCAACAGAATTGAGAGCATTAAAACTGTCCTAAAAAGTCCAGATCATTTTCAAAAAATAATCGTAAATCGTTGACCCCATAACGTAACATGGCAAAGCGTTCAATACCAAGGCCAAAAGCAAGTCCGCGATAATGTTGCGCATTGATATTACAGTATTTAAAGACAGTTGGGTGTACCATGCCGCAGCCTAGTACTTCTAACCAGCCTGAGCCTGAGCACACGCGACAACCTTGCCCTTGGCAGTGTACACAAGTGACATCAACTTCTGCAGAGGGTTCGGTGAAAGGAAAGTAGGAAGGTCTAAACCTGACGTTTAGGTTTTGCTCAAAGAAAAAATTCAGAAAGGATACAAGTAGCCCCTTTAAGTTTGAAAAACTAACCTTTTTATCAACCCATAAGCCCTCTACTTGATGAAACATGGGTGTGTGTGTTAGGTCTGAGTCGCAGCGATATACTTTGCCTGGACAAATAAATCTGAAAGGAGGAGATGCTTGCGTCATGGTTCGTATTTGCACAGGAGAAGTATGTGTTCTGAGCAATCTGTGTGTATCAAAATAAAAGGTGTCATGCATAGCCCTGGCAGGGTGGTGCTCAGCGATATTTAGAGCTGTGAAATTATGGTAGTCATCTTCAATTTCAGGCCCTTCTTCAACCCCAAATCCCATGGAATTGAAAAATTGAGTGACACGCTCAAGTGTTCTAGTGATTGGGTGTATGCGTCCGGTTGAACCTCTACGACCTGGTAAGCTCACATCGATGGATTCTTGTTCTATTTGTTTTTTTATTTCTTTAGCATTTAAATCGAGCTTGCGGGCTTCTATTGCTTGGCTTAGTTCCTGTTTAATTTGATTAACTTGGGCGCCTGCTTGTGGTCTTTTTTTAACATCCAGTTGCCCTAGTTTTTTCAGTATTTGGGTGACTTCGCCTTTTTTGCCTAGAAATTTTACTCTTATCTGCTCTAAAGCTTTTAGATCCTGTGCTTGCTCGATTAACGTAAGTGCTTTAGCTGCTATCTCTGCTAAGTTTTCTAGCATTAGGCTTGCCCCATCAAGCCGCTGCTAGCTGTTGTTTGGCTTGTTCTGCCAGTTTGCCGAAAGCTGTTTTATCTGTTACTGCTAATTCAGCAAGAACTTTACGATCGAGCTCTATGGCTGCTTTTTTGAGACCGTGCATGAATAAGCTATAGGAAAGACCGAATTCTCTTGCTGCAGCATTGATGCGGATAATCCACAGGCTTCTAAATTGTCTTTTTCTTTGGCGTCTGTCTCGATAGGCGTACTGGGCTGCTTTGATTACAGCTTGGTTCGCGACCCTAAACACACGGCTGCGGGCCCCATAATAGCCTTTTGCGCTTTTAAGTACTTTTTTATGGCGCTTCTTTGCTTGGACGCCACGTTTTACTCTTGCCATCTTATACCTCTCGATTCAATTTTATATCGTGAAAATACTGAGCCTAATATTCGTTAAAATTTACAAAGTGGGCAGCATTCTCTTTACTAGAGGCACATCTGCGGCTGCAACTTGAGTTTTGCCTCTTAATTGACGAATACGCTTTGGTTTCTTTTTGGTCAAAATATGGTTTTTAAAAGCCCGCTTGTGTTTGAATCCGCTTGAGGTTTTTTTAAAGCGTTTGGCTGCTCCTCGGTTTGACTTTACTTTTGGCATGGTTTTGCTTCCTTAAACTGTTTTAAACCGCGATGATCTTTTAACTACTCTTTAAATCGTTTACGTTGCCAGTGATGCTACCAATACATTACTTATGCTTTTTTGGGGCAAGTACCATAATGAGCTGCCTACCTTCCATTTTGGCTTGTTGCTCTACTACTGAAATATCCTGTAGGTCGTTCTCTAAGCGTTGTAAGATGGATAAGCCAAGTTCATGATGGGCCATTTCACGGCCCTTAAACCTCAAAGTCACTTTAGCTTTATCTCCACCCAGTAAAAAGCGCCTCAAATGACGCAGCTTTACTTGATAATCATTATCTTCTGTAGAAGGTCTTATTTTAACCTCTTTCACCTGTATTTGTTTCTGCTTTTTTTTCGCTTCAGCTCTTTTTTTCTTCTCTTCGAACAAAAATTTGCCATAATCCATTAATCGACAGACAGGGGGTTCAGCATTGGAAGCGATTTCAACAAGATCTAAAGACTCTTTTTCAGCACTTTTTAGGGCCTCTTGAATGTCTACTATACCGACTTGTTTCCCGTCTTGGGCAATCAATCTGACTTGTGGGTGCGTGATTTGCTCGTTGATCCGATTTCGCTTTTTACCTGACGCACGCTTATCTGTTGGCTTAATAATGGCTCCTCCGTTTATTTAACCATTAATGGTTGTTTAACTATATATGCTTTGGGTTATTGGCGCCCTAGGGTTATCACCTCTGTTTCTAAAATATCGATAAAGGCTTCTAGTGGCATAGCGTCTAAATCTTTACCGTGAAATACAATTTTCATCACTTGGGGTGACGAAAATTGTATCGCTCATGGCTGTTACCGTTACAGACTCTGATTGACACATTATTTGCCTTAAGCTCTTTGTCGCCTATAACAAGTAGGTAAGGCACCCTTTGCACAGTATGTTCACGAATTTTAAAGCCAATTTTCTCATTTCTCAAGTCTAAGTTTACTCTATAGCCTTTTGTTAAGAGCTTGTGCCCTAGCGCTTCGCATCTTTGAATATGGCGATCAGCAATGCTGATGATTACAATTTGCGTAGGGACTAGCCAAGGAGGGAATTTGCCCTCATAGTGCTCGATCAATATGCCAATGAACCGTTCAAATGAACCCAGAATCGCCTAGTGTAACATCACAGGAGTATGGCGTTCATTATTTTCGGTCACATACTGCGCGTCTAATTGCTCAGGCATTGAGATATCGAACTGAATAGTACCACACTGCCAGATACGATTTAAGCAATCTTTTAATGAAAATTCTATTTTGGGGCCATAAAAAGCGCCTTCCCCAGGGAGCAATTCCCACTTTAGATTTTTATCGTTTAAGGCTTGCTCTAAAGCGTGTTCATATTTGTCCCAAATTGCATCTGATCCCACTCGCTGTTCTGGCCGAGTGGAAAGTTTAATAAGAATAGTTTCAAAGCCAAAGTCTTGGTAAACTTTAAAGACTAAGTCGATAAACTGTGAGACTTCATCTTGAATTTGTGCTTCAGTGCAGAAAATATGAGCATCGTCTTGGGTGAAATTGCGAACTCTCATTAAGCCATGCAGAGTGTCTATATACTCTTGATGATGATAAAGTTTGATAATTTCTGATTCTGATTCGCCAATGCCTTCAAGCAGTCTAAGCTTGTAAGTTTCTCCCCTTGCTTGAGATACCTCAATGGCTTTGGCTTTGCTGGCAACTTCAACAATAACATCGTACTCTTTGTCGATGAGGTGCTGCAGGCGTTGCTCGATAGCTGTGACATCTTCCGTGGTGAATGAATGATCGCATGAGATGTCATAATAGAGTCCATCTTGTATCACGGGGTCGATGGCCATGTTTGCATTTGGTAAGAGTTGTTTAACTGCATGGCCAATGATATGGGCGCAAGAATGTCGAATGATTTCAAGGCCTTCTGGGTCTTTTGCCGTAATAATGCTGAATTCAGCATCATGTTCTATCATCATGCATAGATCTAATAGCTCCCCATTGACCCGACCGGCCAAAGCTGCTTTGGCTAGGCCACTGCCTATTGATTGATCTACCTGTGCAATACTGATGGGTTTCTCAAACAGTTTTTGAGAATTGTCCGGAAGGGTTATGGCTAGCATTGTAAAGTAAGTTCTTTGTTCATATTTTTCCAAATTAACTGGTGGACACGATTGGATTCGAGCCAACGACCCCTATCATGTCAATAAGGCATTGAATATTCAAGTTGTTTATAGTCAATGCCTTATGCTGTGGTACTTGCTTAAAGTTTAACTGATTTATGCTGAATACATCTGTTTTTTACCTTGTTTGCAGACAAATATCGGACAGCGACACTATACCAGTAGCATTGTCTAAAAGGAAGTCTCAATGACCGCCACCATTTTGAAAATTTATTAAGCTGAAGGTTTTATAATATAAAGCATTCAAGTAAACATCATTTTACTGATACTCTTTGGAGCTTTATTTTTAACGATGGTGGACATGCAATGGACTCAAGCATATGATATTTTTTATAGGCGTTTTGCCGCATTCGGTACAACTGCGGCAGCATTGCTACTTGGATATACTAACTTCTTTGAAAGTAAAGCATCAAGGTATATAATTGCTGGTACAGGGATAGCTTTAAGTTTACCCATGATATTACCTATAGTGACTATTGCATATAAGCCAAATATAACAGTAGGCGCTGAAAATGCAACAAACTCTGACTAGCTCCAGTAACCCGCATTTCAATGTTACCACTTGCCGGCTGAAATAAACAATATCCTCCCGATTCGTCCATGCCTGTCATAGAATTTAAAACAAGAGGATCTAATACAATGATATATTCATCACCTGATGTAAATTGATAGACTGTGCACCAGATAAACATAAAAAACAATTCAACTTGCATTGTTAACGGGTTTAAGAAAGAACAATCTTTTTTGGAGGGTGTCAGATTTCATGATCTCCGCCATACTTGGGTATCTTGGTGCGTCATGGCTGGTACAAGTTTGCAGATGTTAATGGAGCTAGGAGGGGGCTTCAATAGAGATGGTGCTGAGATATGCGCACTTATCTTCAGACCATTTGCAGGTCGCAGCGGAAAAAGTGTAGACAAATATCGGACATGCTCAGAATAAGGGCTCGGAGCATTACCATTAATTGCCTGTTTTTATTAGGTTTTTTGGTAGACACGATTGGATTCGAACCAACGACCCCCACCATGTCAAGGTGGTGCTCTAACCAACTGAGCTACGTGTCTATTGTGCACAGACAAGCGGACCATGTATTATAATAGGCTAGGTAATTTATAACAAGGCTTTAGTTAGGTATGGGCTGATAATAGCTTTTTTGCATATTAATAAAAGGAGAGGTATTGTCTCATGTCTCCAAAATTGTATATTTACTGTTTTGCTTTTTTGATGACTGGCTGGTCTTTGTCAGGGCAAGCGGTGACTTGGGTTTCTCAGATGCCTGAAACACTTGTTGTGTCTGAGTCGTTTATAATTACTCGTGTTTGTTGTGACATAGACTTTAGGACTTTTTTAGCGACTAGTACGAGAAAAAGTAAACTTTATAAAAATCGAGTGCAACCTAAGCAGTTGAAACGCCGTAATCTTAAGGGTTATTTGCGCTTGCAGCGCCATAGCATAAAACGGATTTAATACATTGAGTATATAGTGTTAAAGATTTGAAAAAAATAACTAATAAGGAGCGAGCACGAAATAGTCCTGCGTATAAACAGGAATTTATTTCGTGCTTGTTCCTAAGTTTGATGGTTGTGTTTGAGGAAGTATTGGTTGATGTGTCGTTTTATCATATATGCTGGATCAAAGATTCGAATGAGTTCTCTGGTTGTGGAGCCTGAGCATTCGATTATTCGTCAAAGTTATCAAAGCAAAGAGAGAGAAGAGCCTCTTAATGGTGATGGTTTTGGTGTGGCTTGGTACGTTCCGCACTTAAGTGATGAACCGGCTATTTTTAAAGATATCTCACCTGCCTGGAATAATAAAAATTTATTGAATCTTTCTAAAGTGGTAGAAAGTAGTATTATATTGGCTCACGTTAGAGCTGCTACAGGGGGGTTGCCTGTCACTGAATTGAACTGTCATCCATTTGCTTGGAAGCAATTTTCCTTTATGCATAATGGATTAATTGCTGGTTTTGATAAGATGCGTCGAAATTTACGTCGCAGTTTTAGTGATGAAGTTTATAAAATAGTAATTGGTTCAAGTGATTCTGAACATGCTTTTGGTTTATTTATTGATCACTATCTCAATCTGATGGAGTTCAAAAAAGATCATTTGCAAGCAATGGTTGATGCTATTAGAAGAACAATTTGTGATTTAGAAGTGATGCGGAAGGAAACGGGGACTGATGAGGTTTCTTTGCTTAATTTTGTTGTTACGGATGGTCATTGTATTGTGGTCTCTCGTTTTGCTAGTGATGCCTGCAGCAATGCGAACACTTTGTATTTTTACCAAGGTGAGTATTATATTTGTAATAACAGTGTTTGTTCGACAGAAAGTTCTAAAGCTCAGAAACCGATTCTAGTTGCGTCTGAACCACTTAGTGATGACGTGATGTGGAATTCTGTACCAATAAATCAACTCTTGATTGTGGATTTAAATCGTAATATTAAACTTCAGCCTGTTTGATTTTTGTTATTATTCGGTTAACACTGCGCTGATGTCTTCTCCTTGTATATCACGTTTATGAATATCATACATATAGAGGTAAATATTGGATGCTCCGTGCGCATCTATTTTTCCGTTTTTAGGTAGCTTTTTACGTTTTGCAAAACTTTGCAAAGTGTCGGATAAGTTTTTTTTATATTTCAGCATTGCTTTGTATATGTTCAATGCCTTTGAGTCTTCATCAGATAAGCCTTTTTCTGCTAAATCAATTAAGTAGTGCAGATAGGCATAAACCATCTTAGACTTTAATCCAAAGCGTACAGCTTGTTCTTCTAGGAATAATAAGGTTTCATAAGAAGGTAAGGTAATGCTTGAGTTGTTGGTACAAAAATAACCGTGTTTTTTGCTGATTACGACATCAAGGTCTTGTGTGAGGATAAGCTCGTTGATACCTTTTTTTAAAGCAGCTTCAGCGACAGTACAAGAAAGTATGTTGGAATCACTTGCACGTGTTTCAATGGTTTTTTTTTGTATTCTAGTTGGACCCCAATAGGTATTGGTACCATCGAAAACTTTTTTGAGTTCTGGATTTTTGCCGGCTTTGGAGAGCCAGGAAGCTAGGCATTTTTCTTTTTGTGATTTGATATTTTTAATACTGTTTGCATAGGGTGATAGTCTTCCGTGTAAAGGTGTGCTGCTGAAAACAGTTTTTTGCCAATGTTGTACTCGGCAAGAGTTATAAGAGTTATTTCCCTTTAGATAAGGGGAGGTTGCGTTAAAGGCGAATGAAGGGTAGAGTGATTGTAATAAATTAAATTGGTCTATTACTCTTTTTTCTGTTTTTGCTTTGTCTATATGAACATGTGTTCCGCACATGGCGTTATAAAGATTTATTTTTTTCTCTCCGAATACCAAAGCGTTGGTACGATAACGTAGCGAGTTTTTTCTAAGCCGCAGTATACTTGGGTCTAGCTGAGAAATGGGAATGGCGCGTATTCCTATGGATGTACTAATTGTGTCTAGTTTTATAAATTGGTTGCGTAAATTTTTTTTGAGTTCTGTGATTGATATGGCAGGGATACTGTTAATTTCGACTACATTATGAGTGGATTCCTCTACTATGGTTCCGTCATTTTTAGAGTTTTTTATAATTGTATCTGCAGTATCTGCAAGAAACCCTTCGTTATTGAGTAAAAGAAATTCCGTTTCTGTTCCAATTAGCTTGATTGGATTTTTTGACATAATTAATTACCGTAATCAAGTGACAGAAATAAAGTCTCGATTGTTGTTTTTTGATTGGTTTGATAGCGCTCTAATTTTTAGATTTGAATTTTTGTTGTTTTTAGTAAAACAGTGCTCATCACAGTTTTACTTGGATGTATTTCTAAACTTGGATTGTTAGTATAAGCTTTGTGCTGTTTGAGGATCAGGGTATTTTTTTATGTCTTCTGTAATTTAATTTTAAAAAGTATTTTATAGGAGCTGATCTCAATTGTTTACTGTCATTTTTTTTGAGTAATAAGGTAAGAGTTTTTGCGATTAGATGTGTTGGTTTACTCAAGAGCTCTCAAGAGCTCTGATGTTTGTTCTGGACACTGTATTTTGCTATTGTATCGCAGTGTGACAGATTTAGGCTGTGTAGTTATTAAGTATGTATATTGTACAACTGCGAGATTGACTCTCATGAAAGACATAGATACCACTCATTTTGGTTACCAAAAAGTCAATTGTGAAGAAAAAACAGAAAGGGTGGGTGAAGTTTTTCATTCTGTAGCCCGAAAGTATGATTTAATGAACGACCTTATGTCATTTGGCATTCACCGTCTGTGGAAGCGTTTTACCTTGGAGTTGAGTGGCGTGCGGTATGGACACAAGGTACTTGATTTAGCCGGTGGGACTGGTGATTTAAGTATAAAATTTACTCGCTGCGTAGGCTCAGAAGGGTTGGTTGTCCTATGTGACATTAATAGCTCAATGCTTGAGGTCGGTCGTGATCGTATTTTAGACAAAGGGTACTCTTCTCAGGTTGAGTTTATTCAAGCAAATGCTGAGCGTTTGCCGTTTGCCGATGGTTATTTTGATTGTATCACTATTGGTTTTGGCTTAAGAAATGTTACACGTATGGAGAAAGCTCTGCAAGAGATGCAGCGAGTGTTGAAACCGGGTGGACGTGTACTGATTTTAGAATTTTCTAAGCCTCGCTATGCTTGGTTAAACAAAATGTATGATCGTTATTCATTTAGTGTATTGCCTCGGTTAGGGCGATGGATAGCGCGGGATGAGCACAGTTATCGTTATTTAGCTGAATCAATTCGCATGCACCCTGACCAAAATCGTTTGAAGCATTTAATGGAATCTTGTGGTTTTCGCCGTTGTCATTATTATAACTTAACAGGGGGCATCGTAGCTGTACATCGAGGCTTTAAATTGGCTTAAACAGATAGGGGAAATCATAGTTTATGTCCGCTTTTATTAAGAGCATTTTTTTGTCTTCACTCGAACCTGTCTTGAATAAGGCTTTGGATCTTGATGCTAGAGCTTATATGTTATTACAGCCTTTGACTCAAAAGACTTTGGCTTTTAGAATGCAGAATCCAGACTTTGAGTGTTCTTTTGTTTTTGCGCAGCGAACTGTGCATCTGCTTGGGCATTTCGAGTCGGCTGCTGATGTAACTTTAACTGCCTCTGCCAAATCCCTTTTGCAATATGTGAGAGATCAATCCACTCCGCCTGCTCAACTTAATATTAAAATTACGGGTGACTTACTTGTACTGAAACATGCTTTGTGTTTACTCAATGAGGTAAAGCCTGATTGGGAGGAAGGTTTGTCTTACTGGGTGGGTGATATGGCTGCGCATAAGTTAGGGGTATTTGGCCAAGGTCTATGGTCGTGGTCAAAAACTTCTATTGCGCGTGTTAAACAGCAGATTCAATTTTTCTTGTCTGAGCAAAATCAGGAATGGTTGACACGAGGCGAGTTAGAATCTTTTTCTGAAACCATGGATCATTTAAGAATTGATGTGGAGAGGCTTGAATTAAAAGTTGCGCGATTGGAACGACAACAAGTGGAAAAAAAAACGAATAGAGTTGAAAATAGAGTTGAAGAGGATGCACCCACATGAAACCCTTACGACGTATAGTGCGTATAGTAGGAGTGCTATTTAGGTATCAACTTTTTGACTGCTTGCCGAAAGATACCTCTTTTCCCTTTTGGGTTCGGGTATTAGGGCGTGTTGTTCCGCCTCACCAGCGTGTGCGTAAAGTAGCAAAGCAAGCTCGTTTGCGCTTAGCACTTCAATCTTTGGGACCTATTTTTGTTAAGCTGGGTCAGTTATTGGCAACGCGCCGTGATGTTTTATCAGAAGGTTTGGCGTTAGACTTGGCTAAGCTGCAAGATCAAGTTGAACCTTTCTCAAGTGAGTTGGCTAGGCGTCTAATTGAAAAAGCTTTGGGTCAACCAATAGAAGTAATTTTTGAGAGTTTTGAGATGCAACCGTTGGCTTCTGCTTCTGTTGCGCAAGTACACAAAGCAAGATTAAAAAGTGGAGAGGTTGTTGTTGTCAAGGTTGTTAGGCCGGATATTGCTGCTGTGATTGAGCAAGATATTCGGCTTATGTACTGGCTGGTGAAAGTGTTTGTGCGTTATATACCTGAGTTGAAGCGGTTTCATTTAAAATCTATTGTTCAGCAATATGAACAAATTATCTGGGGTGAGTTAGATCTAACACAAGAAGCTTATCATACAGAACGTTTTCGTAATCATTTTGCAGGCTCTCCTTTGTTGTATGTACCTAAAGTGTTTCAAGCTTATATATCTGAAAATGTTTTGGTTATGGAGTATGTAGAGGGTGTTCCTGTTAATGACATTAGAGTACTTAAAAGCAAAGGGGTGGATTTAAAACAGTTGGCTTATATTGGTGCTGAGATATTTTTAACGCAAGTATTTAGAGATAATTTTTTTCATGCTGATATGCATCCAGGTAATGTGCATGTTGACGTCCAAGATCCTGAAAGTCCTCGTTACATTGCTTTAGACTGTGCCATAGTGGGTAGGTTAAGTGAAGAAGATCAATTGTTGTTGGCTCGTCAGTTGATGGCATTGATACGTCAAGATTATCTTCGTCTTGCCCGCTTAATGATGAAGGGAGGATGGGTATCTGTAACTACCTGTGAGCATGCATTGGCAGATACGATGGAGCAGCTATTGGCGCCTCTATTGAATAGGCCCTTGGCTGACATTGAGTTTGGGTCTTTATTAATTCGATTATTTAAAGTGGCTAGGCAATTTGACATGCAGGCGTTACCGCAGTTCATGTTATTAGAGAAAACTTTGATTCATGTTGAAGGTTTGGGCAAGCAGTTGTATCCAAATTTAAATATATGGGAAGTTGCTGAGCCTTTATTGGAGGCTTGGCTGCGACAAAAACTAGGGCCAATGGCTTTATTTAGATCGTTAGAGCATCATATTCCTATTTTTCTAGAGCAGTTGCCAGTGTTGCCACAGGCAGTGCAGCAAGTCATGACACAGGTACAAACGGCTTGTACTCATCGCACACAAGAATTGGCTTTGTTAAAAAAAATGCATGTTCAGTTTGTTCAACAAGCGCAACAACAAGGCCACTATTTGGTTTTGGGTGGGTGTTTTTTTGGATTGGGAGTCTTTGCAATGGGGGAAAAAGCTAATAATGAGGTGGGCATGATGTCGGACTGGTATAGTTGGGGTTGTGTGATTTTGGGTTTGATATTTTTGTACCTCTATGCGAAACGTGGGGTGTTTTTAGATTTTTGGAGGTGATTAGTTGTGAAGATTGTTGAAGATAGACACAGAGAAGCTCAGGGTGTGCAAGTACTTGAAAATTTACAAAAATTACTGCGTGAACGTAGGCATTCAGATCCTGCAGGCAGTTATGTTGCTGGTTTGTACCATAAAGGTTTAAATAAAATCTTAGAAAAAGTGGGAGAGGAAGCGATTGAGACGGTTTTGGCGGCTAAAGATGTACAAGATTCGGCTCATACAGATGTACTTATTCATGAAACGGCAGATTTGTGGTTTCACACAATGGTGATGTTGACTCACTTAAACTTAGATGTTAAAGCTGTGTTGAGGGAGCTTGAACGCCGTTTTGGCTGTTCAGGTTTGATTGAAAAGGCCAATCGGTAGTTCTTACACTAAATTACAAAGGGTTATGGGTATTCACAGTGGTTGGGGTAATAGTTGCTGTATACTTAGAATATCATTGAGCTACAGTGATAAAACGATTGAGGTGAATTATGGGTATGGGCGGCATCAGCATTTGGCAACTTTTAATCATTCTTGCTATTGTTTTGCTACTTTTTGGTACAAAAAAGTTGCGTAATTTGGGTGCTGACCTTGGGGGGGCTCTCAAAGGGTTTAAGCAAGGTATTAGTGAAGATGGAGAAAACCTTGAAAAGAAAGAAGAAAAACCGTCTCCTGATGGTGAAAAAAAATCAGGTTCTAACTAATCTTATATTGAGATATGTTTGATATTGGTTTTTTTGAGTTGCTTGTATTGAGTGTGATTGGTTTGGTTATTTTAGGGCCAGAGCGTTTGCCTAAGGTTGCTCGTTTGCTTGGTGCTTGGTTAGGAAAAGTTAAACGGGCGTTGTATGATTTGAGAGAAGAGGTAGAACAAGAAGTCCATGCACATGAATTGAAAGAAAGAGTTAAGCAAGAGTTAGAAAAGGCAGGTTTATCTGATTTAAAAGAGGAACTTGAACAAAAAGGTAAGTTACTGGATAATACGACGAGTACCTTAAAAAATCAATTAAAAGAACCTCGCAAACCTCACTCTGACCCTTCTTCTTGATATTAAAAAGAGCCAATAATGGTGATTGATTCTAATTCCAGTGAAATGAGTTTAATAGGTCATCTGCTGGAGTTACGTTCATGTTTGCTTAGGATTGTTTTAGTGGTATTGGTGCTGTTTGCCAGTTTGATTTACTTTGCTAATGATATTTATTTGTTTGTTTCTGAGCCTATCAGGTCTGTATTGCCTGAGGGGTCTCAAATGATTGCGACAGAGGTGACTTCACCTTTTTTTGCGCCTTTTAAGCTGACTTTGTTTGTATCTTTCTTTTTGGCAGTACCTTATGTATTGCATCAGCTTTGGCAGTTTATTGCACCTGGTTTATATGCACATGAAAAGCGAATAGCTGCGCCATTATTATTGTCCAGTATTGTATTGTTCTATACGGGTGTTGCGTTTGCTTATTATGTGGTTTTTCCGATTATATTAGCTTTTTTTACCAGTGTAGGCCCAGAAGAGATCAAGTTGGCTCCAGATATTAATTTATATTTAAGTATTGCACTGAAGTTATTTTTTGCTTTTGGTTGCGCTTTTGAAATTCCTATTGCGACTTTATTGTTGGTTTGGTCAGGTTTGTTGTCGGTGAATAATCTCAGAGAAAAGCGACCTTATGTGATCGTGTCTTGTTTTGCTATTGGTATGTTATTGACACCTCCAGATGTTATCTCGCAAACTTTGTTGGCTATTCCTATGTGGTTGTTGTTTGAGTTGGGTATATTGTTTGGTTTGTTGATAAAACGAAGGACTTTACAGAATTAATCGTGCATCTTAAAAACTGTTTAGTTGACTTGCTCGCTGCCTTAGTCAGAATTATCAGAACCATTGTTAGACGGGCTGTTTTAAACTCAAGCATGGTGATCAAAAAAACTTAATTGTATATAATTTGTCCAAATTGATCAAAAAGTACTAGGGAGTCCTGTTATATCTGTAAGATGACCCAATCAAAAATTTGCATTCGTAACACAATTTCCGTTAAAATGCTCCTCCTTAGAGATTTGAGTAGATATAATAAAGTAAGGCTGTTTTTTTGAACGGCCTGTTTGATCAGTAACAAAAGAGATTTGTAGATCATGTCACGCAAATGTTTAGTAACAAAACGAGGCCCTAAGGTAGGTAACAGAGTTTCTCATGCAAATAATAAAAGAAAGCGTAGGTTTTTGTTGAACCTTCAGTGGAAGCGATTTTGGTCAGAGAGATTAAAACGTTACATTCGATTGAGAGTTTCAACAAAAGGAATTCGTATTATAGATAAAAAAGGAATTGATACTGTTTTGCTAGATCTCAAGGCTCGAGGTTCAAAGTATATAAGCTATTAAGTCTTCTAAATGAAACCTGGCATTAAGTTAAAATTTAGCTAGTAAATTAGAGTTGTAAGACATGAGAGAAATTATCAAGTTACAGTCAGAAGAATCTAGTGATTTTTATACCACAAAGAAAAATCGTCGAAAACATCCTGAAAAAATGAGGGTGAAAAAATTCGATCGAAAACTACGTAAGCACTGCTTCTTTAAAGAAACAAAGTTAAAGTAGCATCAATTTGTCATATCGACAGTTTGCCTCTTTTTCTATTAAGAGGCTTACGCTGCCTCTATGTATGAGCTAAAATAATCGAGAGCAAATAATATTCTGATCTTTTCTTAGGTAGGCCAGATAGTGCTTTTTTGCCATTTTTTATCACCTATTTTAAAGTAAGCTATGGTGTTTGTTAAAAATATGCATACCTACTTGGCTAGACAACCTATTTTTGATAGAGAGCTGAATGTTTTTGCTTATGAGCTTCTCTACAGATCGGAAAATAACCCAAACAGCTATGACTCATCGGTAGATGGTGATCGTGCTACTTCTGAAGTGATCATTAATTCTACGCTGATGATGGGGCTTGATCAAGTTACTAGCGGTTATCCTGCATTAATTAATGTTAGCAAAGAATTTTTAACGGCCGGACACTTGCCTAGCTCTTTTGCTGGAAAAGTCATACCTGAAATTTTGGAAACAGCTACCGTTGATAGTAAATTTGTTAGGACCGTTCAAACTTACATCGATCAGGGCTTTCATATTGCTTTGGATGATTTTGAATTTCACGAAAGTTGGGAGCCTTTGCTGGAAATAGCACATATTATCAAGTTGGATGTGCTCAAGCTAGGGCGTGAAGGTACTCAACAGCATATAACACAACTGAAGAATTATAAAGCGTACAAACTTGCAGAAAAAATTGATAGTTATGAGGAGTTTGAGTTTTACCAATCCTTAGGTTTTGATTATTATCAAGGGCATTTCCTGTCAAAACCTAAGTTGCTTAAAGAAAAAACAATTCCTTCGTCCAAAGCAATAGCGTGTAAATTAATCAGTCAATTATGTGACCCAAATATCAAAGCTGATGTTATCACAGAAACACTGACACAGGACGCTAGATTAACCTATAAAATTCTCAAAGTTGCTAACTCTGCTGCCATGGGATTGCCCCGTGAGATTAGTTCTATTCAGGAGGCGCTGATATTTTTAGGGTTTGATGAGGTCAAGTGTTGGGCATGCTTGTTGAGCTTGATTAGCGCTGAAAAGCAACCAGATGAGCTAGTGTTCACGGCAATGACACGAGCTAAAATGTGTCAGCTGATTGCAAGAGAAATGCAATATTCCAATGCGTCTGCTTTTTTTACAGTAGGCCTTATTTCTTTATTTGATGCATTGATGGGTGTTTCTTTAGAGGATGTCTTTATGCAAATGCCTTTTGATGAGGAGTTGAAGCGAGCTGTTTGTGAGTATGCAGGGGATATGGGGAAAGTGCTCAAAGCTGTCTTGCTCTACGAGCAAGGAAAGTGGAATGATTTGGAGAAAAATAGTTTTCCCGTAAATTTGCGTGAATTATACTTGGAAAGCTTAGAGTATCTGAAATTTATTAGTGTTATCTAAGGGCCTTCCTAAGCAGACCCTAAGGAGGTGTCCCAGAATAAAGTTTACAATGTGAGCGGATGCATGTCTGAGCGCAGCGAGTTCAGGAGCGAAGCTTGTAAACTTTATTCT
>JANQJO010000137.1 GCA_028281605.1 Pseudomonadales bacterium | reverse complement strand
GCAAAGGGAAAAAGAGTAGACAATTAGGAAGGTTTTTGATTTTATAAATCAATATATTTCAATAAGTTAAGTAAATCTAACCGCCATTTACGATCATAGTTTTTGTTTTGGTTCAGTGTGAATTGGACAGCTTTATCGTATATTTTATAGGAATTCGATGGAGAACAATCATGTTTAAAAAACCTAACAAATTGTTAGTCATTTTCAGATAATCAAAGACCGTTCTGACGTTAGAAGCGAGCTTTCGAGTAGTTTCGGCAACACTTTTTTTGCTGATGTGTTTAATGATGCTAATCGCCAAACGTCGTAAACATGTGGTATTTTCAGGGACATAGCCCATTCTGATATGGCGGCTATGTTGTTCGTCCACAAAGGGCTTGAAAGCGTTGTTGTTCGTTTCTTTGTACAAGTTTTAATATGTGTTGGCAATATCACTAAATTTACTCCGGTCTTTAGAGCGCTCTTTAATAAAGGATTTGCACAGAAAAGTTGAGCAGTTTATTGTATTCTTCTAATATCATAAGATTATGGCAGAGGATAAATTAGTTCTGGTAGTCAAACCCATTTATTACCATTTTAATGTCCGATTTGGTATGATTATTGTTCTATTTGTATTTTCTAAAGTGGAGTAAAAGATGCCTGAAATAGAAAATTTATTGCTTGAACATATGAAGGCTATTAGAGGAAGTTTGGCACGTCTTGAAAACGATATGCAGGATGTTAAGGCTCGTTTACTAACCCTAGAGTCTTACCAGGCGGCAAGCCACGTAGATGATGTTCGTAAAAGCACTCGTTTGGATGATCTTGATAAACGCTTGAATAGAGTAGAAACGAGACTCGAATTGCGTGATAACGGTTCTACTTCTCAGTGAATGTTTCTAGAAGGTGACCGGAATTCCTGAATATGCACAGCTGTGCATATTCAGGAATCGTGGCCGAACCTCTAGATATGTCACCAGCCCGCGAGATTCATTGGTAATTAGAGTGAATATGTAGTAGAGGTTAAAATGATAAAAAGTGTATTTTGCTATTATTTTTTTGTAACTTATTGATTTTAAATTTTATTTGTGATTTCTAGATGCTTGTTCTTTTTATTTGCAAAACTAAGTGTTATAAGTATATAGATAATCAGCTCTTATATTGCTGATTATCTGGATAATTAATATATATGATGTTGAAAAGTAAAAAATGACAGACCTTCAAAGAACTTTAGATCTCCATCAATTACTGAAAAAAAAATCCTTCTTCTTATTTGGGCCTCGTGCTACAGGAAAATCATTCCTTATCAAAAAACAGTTGGCTGAATCTGTTCCTATCATTGATTTGCTGGAAAGTCAGTTATTTTTACGCTTACAAATGAATCCGGAAATTCTAGAATCCATTATCAAAGGGTATGATAAGCATGATATTATAGTCATTGATGAAGTACAACGTATACCTGCTTTGCTAGATGAAGTGCATAGGCTAATAGAAAAAGAAAATATCCGATTTTTATTAACTGGCAGTAGCGCGAGGAAACTGAAACGTAATCAGGCTAATCTGTTAGCTGGAAGAGCTCGTCAAGCGGAATTATTTCCTTTGACTTATCATGAAATTCCCCAGTTTGATTTGAACCGATATTTGCGAATTGGCGGGCTTCCAATGATTTATTTAAGTGATGATCCTGAAGATGATTTGCATGCTTATGTTAATATGTATTTGAAAGAGGAGATTCAAGCGGAAGCTTTGGTCAGACAGTTGTCATCTTTTACACGGTTTTTGCATTTTTCTGCTTTGACCAGTGGAAAAATGCTTAATTTTTCTAATTTGTCTAATGATGCTGCAATCCCGGCAAGTACCATACGAGAGTATTATCATATTCTTGAAGATACATTTATTGGTTTTATACTTCCGGCATGGACCAAGACAGTTAAACGTAAGCCAATCAGTACGGCAAAGTTTTTTTATTTTGATCTTGGCGTCAAGCACACATTGGCAAAAATCAAATCAATGGAGCCTGCGTCAGATTTGTATGGGCAGGCTTTTGAACATTTTATTGCTTTAGAGTTGCGGGCTTATATCAGTTACCGCCGAACACATATGGATCTTTGCTATTGGCAAGCAAAAAACGGTCAGGAAGTCGATTTTATTGTGGATGATCGTTTTGCTATAGAAGTGAAAACAACGGAAAAAGTTCACGGTAAACACTTAAAAGGGTTAAAAGCTTTGGAGGAAGAAAAAATTTGCAAACATTATTTCTTGATCAGTCGTGATCGCTTAAAGCGTAAAGTAGGCCGTATAGAATTATGGCACTGGGAGGATTTTTTAGACGCATTATGGGGTGATGAAATATTGACTAATGGTGGTTAATCATAGGTGCTCGAGGTTTGTTTCGGTGAATTGGTCACTATCCTCGAGAGCGCATAGTAGCTTGTTCTTCAAGAGTGGTAATAACTTGGTCTATTGGTATCGATGTGCTGCTTGCTTGAACGGTCTTCTTTAAATTATCTGTACCTACAATTCTTCCAATGCTTGAAAAAAAAATTGTTAGTAAACCCGACTCATTATCGTTTAAGGCTGCTTGCATATACTTTTCTAGCAGATTTGTTTCGAAGTTTTGCCAAATTGTTTGTATGTAGAGATTGTTATAAACCTCTTTTATAAAACTCAGTATCTCTGAACAGCTTTTATCTGGTATGTTATCAATGATGGTGAGAAGTGCTACCTCTTGATCTTTAAAGTATTTTCTAGTAGGAAGTTCTATGTTTTTTGGTGCTATACTAGTCATGAAGGCTAAATTCAATTCGTCTAAAGTTGCTGTTGGATATGCTAGAAAAAGCAGTTGTGATAATAAACTGTTTTTTTGTTTTTTTGTTGCAGCGCTACTGTTTTGGCTTGATTCTGTTTTCAGATCTTGGTCAGATAGACGAAGAACGTCTTCAACATATTCCGTTAATAATTTTTTAAACTTTATTACTTCAAATGTTTGATTCCCACAAAAAGCATAGTTTCTAAGCCAATTTTCACATGCTTTTTTTAATTGAGTGTTTGCAGCGTAGTGTGCAAATTTAAGCAATCTAATGACATTGTCCTTTGAAATAGCGCCATTAAGATGATCGATTGGTTGGGAGGTCAATTGGAAGAACTCCTCTTTATTGAGCCACTCACGTAGATCTGTTTGGTCTAGATCAACAGAATTTTCCCAACGTTCACTCAATTTAGCTTTAAATAAATTGCCGAGCTTTGATATGGTTTCTTTTTCTACCAAAAAAGTATCTGAGCTATCCTTAAATAATACTTTGATTTTTGTTGGGTTTGAGCCTTCTGAAAAGCGTACTGTAAGTGTGTTATTGTCTGTATTTTCGACAACTTCGATGTGATCCCACTGGACAGTACCCGGTAACGCCAATCTCATTGGCTGCCCATCTTGAAATGTAGCTTCAACTACTAATGATCGAGAATCCTTGTTTGTTATTTCCTGTGAAATGAGCAAGCGTTCTTGAGTATTTTTTTGATTGCCAGGGTTAGCTGGAAATTTTGCTACTCTGCTTTGTTGACCTGTCGTTGCACTATCGACCATGCTTATTACCTTTTGTGTTGCTTCGAGCTATCTTCAGTTCGCAATTAAGTTCATCATATCTTCAACCGATAATTTCCCTGAGAATTCACTATTATCTAATAAGCTGTTGGCTAAGTCACGCTTGTGTTCATGTAAATCTACAATCTTGTCTTCGATGGTGTTGGTAGTAACCAAACGATAAACCGTGACCGGTTTTTGTTGGCCCATGCGATGAGCCCTGTCTGAGGCTTGATCTTCAACGGCTGGATTCCACCAAGGGTCCATGTGTATGACATAATCGGCAGCGGTTAAATTCAAACCGACTCCACCGGCTTTGAGACTGATGAGAAAAATGTCTCCTTCTCCTGCTTGGAAGGTATCTACTGCTGTTTTACGTTGTTTGTTTGAAGTTCTGCCGTCCAAATATTGATATTTGATTCCTTTTTCTTCCAAGTGATTTCGAATCAAGGTTAAATGCCCAACAAATTGGCTGAAGACCAAAGCTTTATGCTTGTTTTCCAGCAATTCGTTTAAAATGTTATCAAAGGCTTGTAATTTGCTGCTAGGTATCTTTGCCTTTGGCATGACCAGGCTTGGATTGCAGCACGCACGTCTTAGCCTCGTTAATTCGGCTAATATTTTAAGTTTTTGTTGACCTGCATTTTCTTCGGGCATTTCCATACGTTTTAATGCTTCTCGACGTAGAGTTTCATAAAAAAGTGTTTCTTCTTTGCTGAGTTCGACATGGATGATGATATCTGTTTTCGGAGGAAGTTCTGTTAGAACGTCATTTTTCATTCGCCTGAGAATAAAAGGTTGTGTCAATTTTTTGAGCTGCTCCTTTGCTATAGGGTCTTGTATATTTTCAATAGGGTGAGCAAAACGTTGGTTAAAACGTTCTAATGAACCCAGTAAGCCTGGATTAATGAATCGAAACAAAGTCCATAGCTCACCTAAATGATTTTCTATTGGCGTGCCCGTGGTTGCTATTTTAAAATCACCTGTTAGGGCCATAGCGGCTTGTGTGCGTTTTGCATGAGGGTTTTTAATGGCTTGAGCTTCGTCAGCGACAATAGTGTGCCATTGAATTTCTTTTAGGCGTTCTATTTCACTTTGTAAGAGGCCATAACTACAAATGATTAAATCGAAAGCCTGGGTCTGATTTAGCATCTCTTGACGATCACCTACGCCAAAGCGTTGAGCGTTTAAGGTTGGAGCAAAGCGTTTGGTTTCATCAAGCCAATTGATGCAAACGGAAGAGGGGGCTAAAACCAAAGTAGGTCCATCTGCAGCACGGGTTAGGATAAGGCTTAAGGCTTGTAAAGTTTTGCCTAAACCCATGTCATCGGCTAAGCAAGCGCCCATTCCCAGATGGGCCAATCGACACAGCCATTGAAATCCGTCATTTTGATAATCTCTTAGTTGTGCTTTCAAGGTTTTTGGTGGTATGAAATTGAGTTGTTGAGCTTCATTGAAACGCTTCAGTTGTTTTTTCCAGTCTTGATGTGATTTGATTTGCATACCGTCTGTGATTTCTTCAATTGCATGGCTAGCTAAGGCATGAAATTGGCCTTCATCCGCATAATTTTTCAGCTGGTTCAGTTTTTTTTGTAGCTCTTTGGTTAGGACAAGGAAAGAGTCGTTTTCTAACTTAATAAAACGCCCAGGTGAACTGTTTATTAACTCATAGAGCCGTTGAGTGCTGAGAATAGTGTCTTCATCAATGTGCAGTTCAGCGCTGAGTTCAAACCAATCTCGTTTCTTACGAATCGTGACTTGCATTTCTTCGTGGCTGACTTCGCGTGAGAGCTTGATGGATTTTCCTTGTGGCCAGTGGATTGTCACTGTGTCTTCGTTTGCTTTTAGGTAATGCAATGTTTCTAAAGCTTGCTCTGGGTCGCTTAGATTCCACTCATAGTGGTGAGGGTTGTCCTCAAGTTCAGCTGAGAGAACGGGGTTGTCTTGTATCATTTGATCTGTTGTGCTTTTTTCTTGTGTTAAGTCCCGGTTGGCTTGTAATTTTTCCCCTTCGATTTCCGCAAAAACGCTAGTACCTCCATGACCAGGAGAGAATAGAGGTCCACCTGTAGTAAAGGGTTTAACGTACCATTGCATTTGTAGGCCTTGTTCAAAGGGTTGTAAGTGCACGTGTATTTTAGAATCGGCAACAATTTTTTTCGCTGCTTGATTTTGGCCAGCTATATCAGAATGTATGGTGAGAATTTGAGTGATTGCCGTGATGCTATCGATGACTTGCTCTTTGGCATCAATAGGGACTTTTAAACCTTCTTCTCCCAATAGGGAAGCAATGTGGGCGTGTTGGGTGTTAAATTCTACTAGACGTAAGCGATGGGTGTGTTCTTTTTCAATCACTAAGCTTTCGCTGTAATATTTTGCATGAGTTGGGTTGGGTTGTATTTGTAGCTCTACATGCTCTTGGTTTTCAGTAATAAATAATTCAGGCTCTCCCTGAAGAATTTCTATTGGTTTGTGCAAATCTTCTTCCCAAAAAATGAGAGGGTGCCCTACAGCGGCTAAGAGTGCTTTTTCGCCAGAGATAGAGAAAGAATCTTTATGATATCCAAAAAAATGGTAATTCTCGTTGATGTGTATGGTTTGTCGTAGTTTTTCATCTTGTGGGCTTAGATGTTTGAACTGTTCTGGTTCTTCGTATAAACGTCTCAAAGAGATTTTACGGCCTTTGCTCCAGCCGCCTTTTTTGTTACGTTTTTGTTCCTTGGGTTGTAATTTACATTGTAGTTCGGAGTTAGAGTTGCTTAGGGTTAAAGACCATATCAAACGCATGTCTTGCTCGTCTGTTGTGTTTATGTTGGGGAGGCCTTTGAGGACTTCGAGTTTGCGTTGCCAGGGTTCTGTGGGCTCAATGCTACTCAGTAGTGATGTATAGTTGGTATTGTTTTCGAGTTTGGTTAGTATAGGTTGGCAATCTTTAAGCTCTCCGATGGCGTGTAGCAATGAGGCATACTCATAGGCATACCAGTAATAGCCTTGTTCATCGGCTGTTTTACAATAGTTAGCCAGCTTGTTTGGGTCAAGAATCTTGTTTTTTTCACCGAGCCAGTATAGTGATACATCATTGACCCAATGTAAAAAGGGAGCGTTGGACATTTGTAAAACTGCTTCTGAATTTATTTGTGCAAGTTCCAGTGTACCTGTGCCTAAGAATATTTTTGAGACATTAGTGATCATGATCATGCTGGGGGAGAAAGCATCATATTCAAAGATAGGGCTCTTTGCCGCGTTTTGTAGATATTGTAATAGCATGTGCTTTTTGCCAGAAGCTAATAGGGCTAGGAAAAAGAACACGCCGGATCTGCTAGCGAGATGGAGTTTGCTATTGTCTTTATTTTTTGCTGTTAGCGCTGCTTGGTAGTGTGTAATGGCTGTTTCGTATTGTCCGGTGAGTACATAGTATGAGCCGAGTAGGCCTAGGTTTTGATCTGAGTGATCTTTTTCAATCAGGTTTTTGGCGCTTTCTAACTCCCCGCGTAGAAGTTTTTGTTCGATCAAATGGTATCGTGATATTTCTGGGAGCTTTTTTTGTTTGCCGCACAGCTGTGAAAAATAGTTAAAAAGTGTTTGATTAAAGCTGAAGGTATGGTCAGATAGTTTGATTGCGAGTGTTAGTATTAAGATTTGGATGTCATTTTTGAAAAAGTCTATGTGCTCTATGTGAATTGGCCAGCCTATGATTTCGATAAGCGCTTCTATTGCAGATGGATTTGTATGAAAAAGGTCGTTTTGGATGTTTAAAAACCGTTTTACTTTTATTATGTTACCTAAAAATAAGGCATTCCGTAGAGGGCGCTTGAGATACAACGAGTCTAATTGATCATAAGCATCTATGAAGTATGTAGCGCAGGGTGTGATTTTTTCTGCAGCTTTGTGGATTTCTTTGAATGTGTCTGATTTGAGTGTTGATGCTGTCAGAGTATGTATAATATTGGGGTGGCAGGCGAGTACATTATTGTCATAGGTAATCAACTTTTTTGAAATGAATTTGTCGCGTAGCTTTTTATTGAGTAAGGAGCTCAGCAGACTGTTTTTTGTGCTTTTCCAACCCAGTTGTTTCAAAACTTTATGTAAGGTTGTTTGTATTATAGGTTCATAGATGACTGATAGAACTTCAAGAATGCGTTGTTCATCCACTGTTAATTCTTGATAGGCCTTGATTTGTTTTTTTTGTGCTGTAGATGTCATAAATTTTTACCTTTGTTATTTCTTTTGAGCTGGTTTCCCATTTAGATCTGTTGTGGTGTATTTGCAGCCCTGTTTCCAAGCGGAACATCCCCACCAATAGCCAGTCCCTTGTTTATTCAGTCTGCGCACTAAGGGTTGGTGACAAACAGGGCATGGAGATTGCGTTTCGAGAGTGGGTATATGAGGTTTGCCGTGATGGTCTGAGTAGGTTTGTTGGCAGGCTTTGATACGAAAACCTGTACAAGACCAAAAAAAACCTTTTTTGCCTTTAATTCTTTTTAAGGGGCGTTTGCATTGGGCGCATTGATAGTTGTGATTGGCGTTTTTAATGGGCAGTGACTGCATTTCTTGACAAACAACTTGATAGGCTTGTTTAACTAAATCGGTGTAGGTGGTTTGTCCTTTAGCAATATTGTCCAGTCCTTGTTCTAATTTGCGAGTATACTCAAGCCCGATAAAAGAAAAGCCGGGTTTAAGCGTGTCGACAATGATGCGTCCGGTATCGCATAAGTGAAACTTACGTTGCAGCAGTTTTACATAGCCTCGATCTAAAATGTTTTTAATGATGCTGGCGTAAGTTGAGGGTCTGCCAATATTTTCGCGCTCTAAACGTCTAATGAGAGAAGCTTCTGTATATCTGGGTGGAGGATTGGTTTTTAATTTTAGGACTTTTCCGTCCGTGGCTTGGCAAGGGTCCCCTTGATTTAGTGAGGGCAGTTGTGCTTGAAAACCTTCGGCTAGTGTATCTTCTTTTCCTTGATGGTGGGCAACTGTCAGCCAGCCGGGGTATACCAGTGTTCTACTTCTAGCAATGAAAACAGGCTTGCTGTTGAGTCCTTCTACTTTGTGGTTCGCTTGGAGTTCTAGAGTTTTGACATCATACACAGCGGGCTTCATTTGGCAGGCTAAAGCGCGAGATCGGATTAAGTGATAGAGCGCTAGAGCTTCTGAGTTGTGTAGGTTGGGTGGGTTTATGCAGGCAAAGTTTGTGGGCCTGATTGCTTCGTGTGACTCTTCGGCATTGGCTTTGTTTTTCCACGTGTTGGGTTTGGACGTTAGTAGGTCTGTTTGGCCCTGTTGCTGACAAAATTGATAGATTGCAGTAATAGCTTCATTGGATAAATTGGGGTTGTCTGTGCGCATGTAAGTAATGTGCCCTGCCTCATATAATGTTTGGGCCAGTTTCATGGTTTGATCGGCAGAGAGCTTTAACGTAACAGAGGCAGCTTGTTGTAAGGTTGAGGTAATAAAGGGCGGAGGGGCATAGCGTTTACTTTGGGTGTCTGTGCGCTTTGTTATGGTTAATTCTCGGACTTGGGCAACTCGGTTGGCGATGGTTTCATGTAAAAAGTAGGGTTGGTCTTCAGTGACGAAAGGTGAGGTGTTCCAGCGTGCAAACCAGGTGATTTGTTGTGTGTTAAAGGACAGTTCAACACCAAAATGATGAGTGGTTTTGAAGGTTTCAATTTCGCTTTCTCGTTCTCGAATTAAACGTAGGGCAGGGCTTTGTACACGGCCTGCAGAAAGCTTTAGGCCGGTGGCTTCGTTTAAGGCAGGTGATACCGAATAGCCAATCAGCCTGTCTAGAATGCGTCGGCCTTGTTGGGCATTGACTTTGTTCATGTCAATTTGGCGAGGGTGTTTTATGGCCGTTAAAATTGTATCTTTTGTGATCTCATTGAAAATAATGCGTTTATACTGCTTAAGTCCGAGTGCGACCTTAAGATGCCAAGCAATGGCTTCTCCTTCTCTGTCTAAATCAGTTGCCAACCAAACGGTTTGGGTGTAGGCTATTTTTTGCTTAAGTGTTTTGATTACTTCTTGGCCGCGTTCAGTGGCGATGTAACTGGGTATAAACGTTTCTAGGTCTACACCCATACTAGTTTTGGGTAGGTCGCGAATGTGGCCTACAGAAGCAACAACATGCCAACCGGGCCCCAAATAAGCCTCTATTGTTTTGCGTTTCGAGGGGGACTCAACAATGACAAGGTTTTGAGCAGCCATAAGTGTATACAGTGTAATTGTGTATTATGCGTACAGTCAGTTTTTCGAATTCGAAAGAGGGGCTGGATTTTCAACACGCTATTATAGCATTGTCTTTTGCGTAGTAGAACTCTTAATTGGCGGTATTTATTTGCTGTCGCTGTGATCAAGAGTACTTGAGATGGTTACAAAAATAGTTAAGAGTTGAATCATAATGCAGCTGTACGAGTCTGATTAATTAGTGGGCACAAACAAAAAATTCGGGCTTTACGTTTCAGTGATGCTTGGGCTAAAATTTCGGCAAAAAATTAATAATGATAAATTAAATAATGATAGAAGTTATATGAGTGATAAAAATAAAGTGGGGTAATGGTTAAAATTATGAGGGCAAATGGTTCTTTATCTACATCGTCTACTATCTGTTATGTTCAGCGATTTTATGGTTTAAGAGGGGGGTTGCAGTTAGGTTTGTCTGGTAAGTGTTCGCATTTGCCTCGTGTGCATTCCTGTACAGACCGTTTTGTATTAAGGAGTCAGTCAGAAAATGGTTATGTAAAGGAAGTGATAGATCCCAAAGAAGCGATGATTTCTTACGTTAAACGTGTTTTGTCTGCCGATGTGGTTGACTCTGTTTTTATGCGTGAGATAGATCAGAAGCCTGATGAAGTATTTGAGCGTGTTCATGAAGAGTGGTTAGCTGTGTATGAGCTAGGAAAAGAGCATTTGTTACCTGGAACGCAATATGAGATTGATTTTTTAAAATATGGTGGTCCTGTTATGAGTGGGAATGGTGTGAATGGTTCGAAAAATGAGTTAGTTCTGCATACTTTTGCACCTTCTAATTATGTGAGTGGGGAACATGTAAGCGTAGGTTTTTCAGGTTTAGGCGAAAGTTGTGCGGTTTTAGGTGATTTTTTTAGACCACAGTTTGAAGGTCAAAGCGGCTATGAACCGCGACCGGTGATTTTGTGTAGTTTGCCTGGCCATGGCTTTAATCCTTTGCATTCGGATATGGGGCCAGGTACTACTGAGGATGCAGAAGTTTATTGGCAATCGATTGCTGGTGCTGTAACGCATGCGGCTAAGATGGGGAGTAAGGTGACGCTTTGTGCGCACAGTACAGCAGGCCTTGCAGCAGCTATGGCTTTATTTAATGGGTTGTTGTCAGAGAGTCTTGTTTCCCTTGAACAGTTGACAATGGTGTTGTTGATGCCAGCGCTGGCTTTGGAAGGTATGGATAATAAAATTAAATTGGCAAAACTTGATGATGAGAGAAATGGTAAATATAAAATACGCCCTATAGGGAGAAAATATTACGATGAGAGACACAAAAACTTGATTTCGCGGGATCCTGTTAGCTTTAATTTAGCAAATGGACGGACCACATTAAAATTGTTTGCAGAGACTTTTGAAAAAATAGATAAAATGAAGAAGTGTGATTTTTCTAAATCATTGCGGAATATGGAAAAGGTTAAACTAATTGCTGTGTTTGCAAGAGACGATAATCTTGTAGATTCTGGGCTTGCAAAGACTAGACTGGAAAAAATGTTTGGTAGTCTTGTGCAAGTCCACTATATAGATGGTTGTCATTATCGGGCTTGTAGGGATGCGACTGCTTATGGAGAAATTGATCAGATTGTAAAAAATGCACAACAGAATGTTGTTGTTCAGCATAAGGAGGAGACACAGTTAGGTTTAGTGGCGTAGATTTAGGAACGAGCACGAAATAACATCCCGTTTTGAAGCGGATGCATGTTTGAGCAAAGCGAGTTCAGAAGCGAAGAACGGGATGTTATTTCGTGCTCGTTCCTTAGGGCTTATTACAGTAATTACTGATATACTCTTGTGCTTGCTTAATGCGGTTAGCGTGCTCGTCTTCAGACAGATATTTAAAGTTGCCTTCGGCATCCTGTTCTCTAACGCGGCTGTTTTGTGACAAAGTGTCAAGATTTAGTTTAGCTTGGTTGCAATCTTTTTTGATGGTTTCTTTTAGCTTGGCTTGACGCTTTTGCTCTGCGGTCATGTCGGCATATTTTTCACGATCTGTGGCGGCCTTGTGGAAGGATTCTCGGTTCTGGTTTAAGCGTTTTTGTGCTTCCTCTGGATTTGTGGGGCGTTGTGATTTTGCTTTAATTTTGGTCGCAGTAAAGCCTTTTTCTGTTGGGGGGGTTTGAGTGTAATGTGTGATGCCATTCTTATCGACCCATTTGTAATATGTGCTGGCAGCAACAGTTAGTGATGATGTGCCCATCATCAAAAGGTATAGAAAAAAGTATGATATGGCTTTTAGATATCTTAACATTGTGCTAATTATGTATCGATTTTGCGATTATAAAGCAGCTTTATCTTTGTGGTCTAGCCAAAGGCTGCATATTAATCAGTGTAAATGTAATATCAACAGTATATAACCAAATTTTAAGGATGGCGACTGATTAGGTGAGACAGCTTGCTCAAAAGTTGGTCTTTTGGGGATGAAAGGTTGTTTTCTATTGGGTGAATTTACAGTAATGATTGACAATTTCAAGCTACATGTAAAAATTGCTTGTTTTGTATAGCTGATCCGAATTGAGGTAAATGATCTGTGGAATTATTATCTGGTGCTGAAATGGTGATGCGAGCCCTCAGTGATGAAGGGGTGGAGGTTGTATTCGGCTATCCTGGTGGTGCGGTCTTACATATTTATGATGCCTTATTTCAACAAGATAAGGTGCGCCACATTTTAGTGCGTCATGAGCAGGCAGCGGCACATATGGCTGATGGTTATGCTAGAGCTTGTGGTAGGCCTGGTGTGGTACTTGCTACTTCTGGCCCAGGTGCTACTAATACGATTACTGGTATTGCAACTGCTTATATGGACTCAGTGCCGATGGTGATTATTACGGGTAATGTTGCTAGTGACCTGATTGGTAATGATGCTTTTCAAGAAACCGATATGGTGGGTGTTTCAAGGCCTGTTGTTAAACATAGCTTTTTGATCAGATCCACTGAAGAGATTCCCAGTACTATCAAAAAGGGTTTTTACATTGCTACAACAGGTCGTCCAGGTCCTGTTGTCATTGATATTCCCAAGGACAAAACAGATCCGAATGACAAATACCCTTATTACTACCCTGAGGCTGTCAAGTTACGTTCTTATAATCCGGTTGCGCGAGGGCATTTGGGGCAAATTAAAAAAGCCTTAGAAGTCTTGATGAATGCAAAACGTCCGATTTTTTATAGTGGTGGAGGTATTATTCGAGGGCAGGCCAGTGAGGTTTTTGTTGAGTTTGCCCGTTTAGTGGGTTGTCCGGTTACTAGTACTTTGATGGGGTTAGGGGCTTATCCGGGAGATGACCAACAATTTTTAGGTATGTTAGGTATGCATGGAACTTATGAAGCAAATATGGCTATGCATTATAGTGATGTTGTGTTCTGTTTGGGTGCGCGTTTAGATGATCGTGTCACTAATAATACGGAAAAATTTTGTCCAAATGCAACTCTGGTGCATTTAGACATTGACCCAACCTCAATTGCTAAGACGGTTGCTTGCGACATTCCTATTGTTGGGCCCGCTAAGCAAGTATTGACGGAAATGGTAGCATTATACCTTAAGAGTGAGAAGAAGATTAAACAAGAGTCTTTAGCTGCTTGGTGGGAGCAAATTCAAGGCTGGCGATCACGTGACTGTCTGGCTTATGATAAAAGTGACCCTGTAGTTATAAAACCTCAAAGTGTGGTTGAAACCTTATATGAAGTGACTCAGGGTGAAGCTATCGTGACTTCTGATGTAGGGCAGCACCAAATGTTTGCGGCCTTATATTATAAATATAGGCACCCTTTACAATGGATTAATTCTGGTGGTTTGGGCACTATGGGCTTTGGTTTTCCTGCGGCTATGGGGGCGTTGTTTGCTTGCCCTGATGCGACTGTTGCGTGTGTGACTGGCGAAGGGAGTATTCAGATGAATATTCAAGAACTTTCCACCTGTTTACAGTGGGGTTTGCCTGTCAAGATCATTAATATCAATAATCAAGCTTTAGGTATGGTAAAACAGTGGCAGGATATGCAATACGGGGGGCGACATTCAGAGTCGACTTATAAAGATTCTTTACCGAATTTTGTGAAGTTGGCAGAAGCTTATGGTCATTTGGGTCGAGTTGTACGTGAAGCATCTGAATTAAGAGAAGCCATGCAATGGTGTTTTGATCAGCGTGATCGTTTGGTATTTTTAGATGTTTATGTTGATCCTCATGAGCATGTCTATCCTATGCAAATCAAAGGGGGTTCTATGCGTGATATGTGGCTGAGCAAAACGGAGCGGACCTGAAAATGAGGAGAATTATTTCTGTTTTAATGGAAAATGAAGCGGGGGCACTATCTCGGGTGGTAGGGTTGTTTTCTCAGCGTAATTATAATATTGAAACACTAACAGTGGCGCCGACTGAAGATGCAACACTGTCACGTTTGACTTTGACGACAAGTGGTACGGAAAAAGTGATTGAGCAAATTACCAAGCAGCTCAATAAATTGGTTGAAGTGATAAGAGTACTGGATCTAACTGAAGGGCCTCACATTGAACGAGAATTAATGTTGGCGAAGGTGAGAGCGAGTGGTGCTCAGCGTGCTGAAATTAAGCGTACAGCTGATATTTTTCGTGGTCAAATTGTGGATGTTGGCGCTAATTTTTATGTGGTGCAGTTGACCGGTGCCAGTGATAAATTGGATGCCTTTATTGAAGCGATTGGTAAGACGCTTATTCTAGAGGTGGTGCGAAGTGGGGTTTCTGGTGTGGCTAGAGGTGAGAAAGTGCTTTCCTTATGACATGTCTTATGCATTCTCGTGAATGGAGTTTGCGATGTTGAGTGAACAATTAACTAAAAGGGTTTGATTATGCAAGTATATTATGACAAAGATTGTGATTTGTCTGTGATCCAAAAGATGAAAGTAGCCATTATTGGTTATGGTTCTCAGGGTCATGCACATGCTAATAATTTAAAAGATTCCGGTGTGAGTGTCGTAGTGGGTTTGCGTGAAGGTTCCAGTTCGATCGCTAAAGCCGGTGCGGCTGGTTTGGAAGTAAAGCCTATTGAGAAAGCTGTAGCTTGGGCCGATTTGGTTATGATTTTGGCTCCTGATGAGCATCAGCCTTCATTATACGCTGAAAAAGTAGAGCCTTCCTTGCGCGAAGGGGCTGCTTTGGCATTTGCTCATGGTTTTAATATTCATTTTGAGCAAATTCAGCCGAGTACAGATAAGGATGTTATTATGATTGCGCCGAAAGGGCCTGGTCATACGGTGCGTTCTACTTACTTGGAAGGAGGTGGGGTCCCTACTTTGATTGCAGTTTATCAGGATGCCAGTGGCCAAGCTAAAAAAATGGCTTTATCTTATGCTAGTGCCAATGGTGGTGGACGTGCGGGTATTTTAGAGACTAATTTTCGTGAAGAAACTGAAACAGACTTGTTTGGTGAGCAAGCTGTTTTGTGTGGTGGTGCGACTGCATTGGTGCAGGCAGGCTTTGAAACCTTAATAGAAGCCGGTTATGCTCCTGAAATGGCTTACTTTGAATGTTTGCATGAGCTTAAGCTGATCGTTGATTTGATGTATCAGGGTGGAATCGCAGATATGCGTTATTCCATTTCGAATACAGCTGAGTATGGAGACTTTACGCGTGGTCCTCGGGTAATCGATGAGGGTGTTAAAGACCGAATGAAAAAGATTCTAGATGAAATTCAGCGAGGTGAATTTGCTCGCGAGTTTATTTTAGAAAATCAGGCCGGAGCTGCAACTTTAAAAGCGCGCAGACGTTTGGCTCGACAGCACCCTATTGAACAGGTTGGGGCGAAGCTGCGTAAAATGATGCCTTGGATTCAGGCCAATAAAATTATTGATAAAGAAAAAAACTGATTGATTTGAATAAATGTGAACTGGATATGGATGCTGAGAGTGAACAGAAGGAAAAAGAAGTCGAGCTAGAGCAGGGCGTTACCTTTGAAGTTGTCGAAAAGGGTATGGAGGATGGGCGTCGTGTGTCTAGGCGGGGCGTTTATTTATTACCAAATCTTTTTACAACAGGTGCTCTTTTTTGTGGTTTTTATGCCATTGTTGCCAGTATTAATGGTTTGTTTGAAAAAAGTGCCTTGGCGTTGTTTTTAGCGGCCATTCTAGACAGTTTGGATGGGCGAGTAGCGCGTTTAACCCATACTCAGAGTGATTTTGGTGCGGAGTATGATTCGCTTTCAGATTTGGTTGCTTTTGGGGTTGCGCCAGCTTTGATGGTTTATACTTGGTCATTATCGGGGATTGGTAAGATAGGCTGGATGGCTTCTTTCTTTTTCATGGCTTGTGCGGCCTTGAGGTTGGCGCGTTTTAATAGTCAGATACCTAGTCAAGACAAGCGTTTTTTTGTTGGTTTACCAAGCCCTTCAGCTGCTGGGCTTTTAGTGACTTTTGTCTGGGTTGGGTTTGATATGGGGTGGGATGGTCAAGTTTTAGCTGGCTGGGTGATCTTATTAACGGTATTTGCGGCTTGTTTGATGGTCAGTAATCTTCCTTACTATAGCTTTAAGGAGATTGACTATAAAGGGCGAGTGCCTTTTGTTGCTATTTTGGTGGTGGTTTTATTGTTTGTGGTTGTATTTTTAGATCCTCCTAAAGTGCTGTTGTTGATGTCTCTTACTTATGCTTGCTCTGGAGTTGTTGTTTATATTAAGGGTAAGATGTATCATGTAACCTTTTCTAAGTAATTTGTTTTGAAATAAATACTTCATTTTAGTATTGCTTTCAAATGTTTAGAGCTTCTTTTTTTCCTTTAATCTTATTTTTCTATGACTTTATTTCTTCCAGCTTGCTTTGCTTCGTATAAGGCATTATCTGCTCTACGGATAAAAGAATCTATAGAGTCTGTGTTTGCATTGAATTTGGTTACACCAATAGATACAGAGATTTTGCCTATATTATCCATGGTTGACTTTCTTTTGATTTCCTGGGCATTGAGTCGTTGCCGAACAGTTTCGGCAAAAAGTATGGCTTGATTGATGTCAGTGCTGGGTAAAATGACGGCGAATTCTTCCCCGCCATAGCGTGCTGTGATGTCGTTAGTTTTTGTGTTTTTTTTAATAATCGCAGCTACAACTTTAAGTACTTCATCTCCAATTAAGTGTCCAAAGCTGTCATTGATTTTTTTAAAGTGGTCGATATCGATCATCAAGAGGCTTAAGTTTGATTGTGTCTGCTGTGCGGCCTTGATGGCAAGTGATAAAGCGTCATCGAAGGCTTTTCTATTAAATAAGTTGGTTAGAGGGTCCTTGGTGGCTTCGTTTTTAACTCGTTCGAATTCTGTACGTAATACAATTAACTCTTTGGAAGCGAGTTCTAGTTGTCTTTTGAGTTCATTATTGGAGTTTTTTATGTGTTGGGTTTCATCAAGAATTTGAATAATGGTTTTACGCAAGACTGTAGGGTTTAGGTTTTCTACTAGGTTTTCTGCGGCTTCCTCTAAGATTGTTGTATAGCTTAAATATTCGCCATCTTTGTTGCTCAGCGTATTCAATAGCTCGTTAAATATGCTTTGTAGTTTGTCACGTATTTTGTTGGTTTGTTTTGGTGTTAGAGTTATTAAATGGTGTTGATATAGTTTGTGATTGACTTCTTCTGTGAAATTCTCCATTCTGTTTATTTTTTGATCTATTTCATCTGTAAGGGCTTTGTTTTTTTTGGTTGCGTATTCATACCATACCGCATAGTTGGTAGGGTGTGGCGGAACTTTATATTTTGTCATTAAGGGTAGAATAAGTCTTAAATATTCAGAGGCTTGCTCAATGGTTTCTTTATACATCTGTAGTTTCCTGTTATTGTCAGGATGATGGAAATATGTTGTATCCAAGTTTAACACGAAAACATAAGCTCAACTCCAACAAGGTGGTTGACATAAGGCTTAAAGTTTGTCTGTATAGGTGCTTTTATTTTTTTAAGAAAAATAATTGACATGATCAACTGAAAGACTATAATTACTCCTCCCTATCAGCGAGAAGCATTAGGGTTACTTTTTAAAATAAAGATGAGAATTAAAGAAATTTTGTGGGCACTCAGTCAATTATAAGGCTTAAGCATAAGAAGTATGTGAGAAGTATGTGATTAAGCGGTATATGAGTTAAGAAGTATAAATTGAAGAGTTTGATCATGGCTCAGATTGAACGCTGGCGGCAAGCCTAACACATGCAAGTCGAGCGGTAGCAGTGGGT
>JANQJO010000034.1 GCA_028281605.1 Pseudomonadales bacterium | reverse complement strand
CGAAATGAGAGTACCAATGCAGGGCACAGGGGCGGACTGCTTCGTAATAGTGATGAAGTTTCTGTAATGGAGATGGAGCGAAGGGGGCAGCCTGTCCAGACGACAGACAATCAACGAAGGATGCATCCAGTGCGGCCGTGAAAGCTGGGTTGAATGGAGTAACATTTGGTCTGCTGCCTTATTTTTATTGTGCGGGAGAGGCGATAGGTGAAAAATTGGAGGGTAAACCTACTCATCAAAGGGATAGCGCTTGTGTTGAAAAGAGAAAACGGAAGAGGGCTCAGCAATATGAGCGGCATAAAAATCTTTCTACAACGTTTGACTTCGTAGGCAGTTTAACTAGCCCTAGGCTTTTGTGGAAACTGTTGGCTAGGCAAACTGCTAAAAGGTCTTTGGGAAGTCTTACAGTAGCAATGCTTGATGAAGGGCTTCAAGCTGCAATATATGAGTACACATGGACACCCAAAAGTTCTGGTTACCCGAATCCAGAAGTTATAAATGGCGTGGTTCAAGGGATGGTTATTGGGGGAGGGGTACATCTATTGCTTGGAAGGTAAGCTTTGGCTATCTTATGTAAATAGATGTGATATATTTGAGAGAGAGGAGCTTAGCTATGAAATGTTTTTGTAATCTTGCCTGTCTTACACGGGTTTCATTGTTATTATTATGCTTTATTATTAGTATACCCGCTTTTGCGAGCACCAAGTCTGAAACTCTTAGGAGTGCTTTTCATAAAGCTGACCCTTGGGAAGCATCATATCCAGATGGAAGTTTGCAAAGATCAAATTCCCTACGAAGTGGCGGAACACATACCTCCATTATAAATAGAGATCAAGGGTTTCACTATTCATATGATCGCCTTCCTGATGGTACTTATGTTAATCAGCATTGGACTAATCACATCACTGGGGAAAAAGGCAAGGTGAACTAAAGAAGTATTGTAAAGCACCACTACAGTATGCAACTGATATTGAGTGTTAGGTAGTACATTGAGGAGGTTGGATAAAATTAATGGAAAATGTATATGTAGAAACTTCGATAGTGAGTTACTTGACTGCTAGGACAAGTAGAGATCTAGTATTAGCAGCCCATCAACAAATTACACAAGAATGGTGGCAGTCTCGAAATCGGTTCAGTTTGTTTATATCAGAAGTTGTGCTGAATGAAGTGTCTAGAGGTAATTCAGAGGCAGCCCAGTCTCGAATTGAATCTATTCGTGGTATAACACTTCTTGAGTTAACTGAAAATTCTAAAGTCTTCGCTCATGAATTAATAGAATCAAGGTTAGTTCCAGAAAAAGCATTAGCTGATGCATTACATATCGCGGTTGCAGCTACCAATGGCATGGATTATTTATTAACATGGAACTGTAAACACATTGCTAATGCTTTTACTCGTCCCAAAATTGAAGATTTTTGCCGAAATAAAGAACTTTCACCACCAACAATTTGTACGCCAGAAGAGCTTTTAGAGGTGTAGCTATGAAGAATGATCCAATTATAGAAGAAATTCATCAACTCAGAGACGAATATGCATCTGAATTTGATTATAATCTAGATGCCATGTTCCATGATTTAAAACAAAAGGAAAGAAAATCGGGATGGAAAGTTGTAGCTAGAGCTCCCAAACCTTTTAATTCGGAGAGCGCATCGAACCTAACAAAAAGCTCAAGCGGACGCTGAAAAGCGCGCCGCTTAGCTTGACGTTATGCGGTACGAGAAGGCTTTCCTAAATCAGCAAGACAGTTCAGTGGTCATTGTAGACTTTTAAGAGATAGGTTATGATCTTATGCCTGCTCAGTGCTTAAAGCTGCTGTTCGCTGAGTCTGTTCCATAAAACAAAAGCATTGATGAGTTTTTGGTATTTTGTTTTTTTGAGATGGCAAAATAGGACAGGTTTTATACTATTGGAAGCGACAAACTGAGCTAATTGACTGGTGCGTCATAAAACGGTCGTTTGACGGGACAACTAAGTTATATAGGAGAATATTTTTAATACCAGTTCAAAATTTTACAAACAGGCAAATCAAAAGTGAACCATTAATGAAAAGTTCCGACAAATGCATGTGGCAATGTCCAAATTGTGGAGGTATTCTCGAAAAACCCAAGGACACGATGTTCATTAAAGATGATCTTGCTGGTATAGGCGGAACTGCAACTTGTTCTTATTGTTCCAGCAGTTTTTTGGCGTCCAGCGTTTACGAAGGTGCATTTGATTTTGCTGAATCAGATTTTCGTATTAGAGCTATGGCTAGTGAACAAGGCAATATGCACTTCGACACGACTAGTAAACGATGGTACTACTGTGGACAGTTAGTCAAACTAAGGTCAGATGGAGATCATTCCGACTCCGATATGGTTTGGTCTAAACTAGAACCACTGTTTGATAGTTATGCCGATAGAACAAGCTCGAATGTGTTAGGTTGTATTTCTTTAGTGTTGACTTTCATAGTACCACTGATAGCAGCAGTGGTATTTTTAAGGTTTCTCTTCGCTTCTGGAGAAGAAGTGGGTGTTCTATTTTCATTATTTTTATTTTTCTTTGTTTATATTATATCTTTCATTGCTTTATACGCCATTATTTACAGACCGATAGATTTGATAATTAACATTTGGACAGCATTCAATGTGAGAAGGGCTATAAAACCAATTAAAGACGAACACAATAAATGTGCCATAGATTTGGCTGTTTTGTTAAAAGTTCGTAAAAAGGATGCACATCCTGAAAGTTTACAAAATTTTTGCCAATATGTACTAAAAATACCTAAAGAAATTATTCCATCTTATTAGGACGTTAGATACCCAGCAGCGTGAGAAGATCCCAGCTCATCACAACTCAATATTGGGTGTTTGACCCGTAAATAGTAGTATTGCCTCAAAAACTCATTTCAAGTTTCAAAATACCGAAAAACGAACGTTTTTCGGTACTTTGGGTGGGAATAGTTGGCCGAGTTATGGATATCTTTGTGGTGCCGCATAACCAATCAGTCCACTCGGACGCTCAAACCCGCCGCTCCGCTCTGGATTTGAGCGCCGGTGACTTCAGGCGTTATGTTTGAGAAGGAAAAATGGCAACTTACTCAGTGTATCGTTACCGGGAGAGAAGTGAAAGGGAGATCGAAGAAGAAGCTGTTGATCATCCGGATGAATATGTAAAATCTGGGTTATCTGTTTGGGCTTTTATCGTTCCAGATTTTTGGTCTTTTAGCTGTTATCTGTGGCTTCAAGGCGCAATCGCCTTAGCTGCACATGTTTTGTGGTTTTTTTATCCACTAATTGCTAGCGCTATCTTGTTGCCATTGGGTATTTTCTATAGTTGGATTGGTAACAAATGGAGGACCGAGAAGTTAATAATAAGGGGTTACAAAAAAATCGGTGAAATAGAAGCTTCTTCAAAAAGCAAAGCGGTGAAATCCTTTGAAACAAAAACATAACAAATCAATAGGCTACGCGCACAAAAAGCGAGCGTCGGACTCGTCGGCGCTCGCCGGTTATTGAGGCGTTAGGCTTTGTTAACCACTCTGGGATATAGGAAAACTTTATGACTTCATTAAATTTAAATGTTTCCGAAAAGAAAGATGTGCAGATACTTTTGAATAATGTTCAAAATTCGAAAAAAAATGAAATTAACAATTTTTCAATCAATTTCGCGCGCGGCAACGAAGCTGCATGGCATCGTTTTATAAAGGGTGCGTATAATCATCCAATTACTTGGTGGATTGGTATAATTCAGCTGCAGATGCAAATGGGTGTATGGGGCTTCCATGAAAAGTCTAGAGCACAGACTCGTGCCAGTCTACTTTGGCAAGTCAGTAAGCCTGTCCGGGATGAGCTAGCAGGTTTTGCAACTGGTAGTTCTACACCAATATTAAAAGCCTTTGTAAAATACAATCTTCAGCATCGCAAAGCCGATATTACTGGAAGATTTGCCGGTGGTATTTTTACAAATTATGCTAGCACAGGTGGCCGTCTGGGCAATAAGAGACTGTCTAGTAATGCCAAAAGGGTTCGTGCAATAATTAACCTGGGAATTGCGAGCTATGGTGCTGCCATAAAAGCAATTGTTCAAGGCATGCATACATATCAGGCTGTTATCCAATCTATATTAACGGGTCGGCCAGAGCAAATATCCATTGACATTCAAGTTTCTGGCCAAAGCTCATTATCTAGTGAAGAAGCAGACTTATTAGATTCCATCACAGTTTCAGTAACTGAAGCTTTTTCTCTAACGCAAATGTCACCATCACCAGTTCCACTCAAAGATTTCTGCTCACGTCCCGAGAACATAAATTTAAAGGGAGTTTGTTGGTGAAATATTTAGCAAAATGGTTAATTAATAGCATAGTCTTTATTACTAAAGAGTTTATTGGTCAGATTATTGCTGCGGGTATTTTGTTAGCTTCGTTGGTTGCTTGGTTTTATTTTTCAACCATTTATGCTGCGTTTCCAGTTATTATTATCGGGTTGCTGCTGTGGGCATTTGTAGGAAAGGTATTACCAAGACTGAAAAAAGGTTGTAATAACAAGCCTAACAATGCCAGTCAGTAGGACTGCCTACACGCCGCTTCGCTCTGTTTCGGCAGCCTCTGCTAGCGGCGTTACATTTAATCAGAAGGAGTCAATAAGGTGAAAGATAAACAACAAGTTAAAGATGCAATTAATGCCCTTTACGAAGGTGCTGGGATCAAGACTCAGTTTACAGGACAAGTAAATGAAGAAGTTGCAAAAGTTTTCGGTGAGCTTTTGACTGAGATAAGACGCTGTACATTGGCATTAAAGTGGGTTCCAAAGCCCACTGGTGGCCCAGCAACAATAAAATGGATAGCGAAAAACATTGGCAGATCTATTATTCAGCAGTTTAAAGATGACATCTCAATTACATGTGCAAAAGCTAGAATATTACAATTTCAAACGCGACTTCGCCTCGCGTCATTGGGTGGATAGCATGAGAAAATTTCTATTTCTCGTTTGTTTTTTTATATCTAGTTCATGCTCTTCTAATGAGATAGTATCTTGTCCCGATAAGACCCTTCAAGTTCAAATTGTTGACTTGTCGATGTGTATTCCAGATGAGGAATTGATGTCTATCAATGTTCTTGAAGGTAGTGATACAAGCTTCTTGCTGAGGTTACAAAACGGACTAATATTGATTAGCAAAACTGATCAAGACAAGGCGTTTAATAGTCTTCCAAGAAAATTGAAACAAAGCAATGCCGAATTTTTAACATCACTATTCGAAGGTAAAGATAATAAATATTTAGAAATTAGGCCAGCTTTTTTTATGTCAAAGAAAACAAAGCTAAAGACTATTTCTGTTCATAATTTTTCAGCTTATATTATAAAAAACGATACCCCGGAGGAATCAAAAACGTATCTCGTTGGCATAGATGATGCCTTATACGAGTTGCAGCCGGTTGAGGGTCATATTGTCATAAATGATTTGCTAACAACAGTTGTGGAACAAATGTAACAAGGCCAGCCAGTGGGACCAAAAAACCGCCGCTTCGCTCTGGTTTTTCGGCCCCTGCTGGCAGCGTTAGCTCATACTGCCAATTAGGCGGTCAATGGCAGTAATCGACGTACAGACGTTTTTTGACCTATTTTCTTTGATATCATATTAAAATTACACGCAGCAATTTGGTACGAATAAACCATAGCGTGATTGCGACTGTTATTTTTTGATTTGCAGTTGTAAAGGGCCTTTTGTGTGCTTTATAGTACGTGGCTTTCAGAGTATTCTGCTAAACTTTCATTCAGGTGATACCAGCCTTAATGAAGATATGCACCAATATATGCGTCCTTATATGACGCAGATTCAAATGTTAGACACAAAAAAATGATATGGATGGAGTAAACACGTTAAAAGAACCATTTCCTACCGAGGTGCTTCCGCTTCTTTATTTCGGCTCAGCCGATGGAAGGAAGGACGAGTCATTGGAAGAGTCCTTCGTTCCAACAACGTCTATTAAACAATTCTTACAAGATCGACATTCCATAATTGTTGGCCAAATAGGTTCAGGCAAGAGTGCTCTATTCGAATTACTGAAAAACAGAAGCAAAAAACTTGATGCTTATAGAAATCGGCTGATCATACCGATAGAAGAAGCAATATCTTTCCAGTTATTGCGCTTATTTATTGCAGAAGAGTTTTCTGGTTACGACAAAAAACTAATATATAAGCTAATCTGGAAGTTTCAGATTCTTAACAGGATGTGTGAGGAAATTTATCAGCTTTCTGGTTTTCCTCAGAATCAACACGAAAAAGAGATTCGTGATTATCTCGGTCAGGTACGGTCTAAAGAGTTCGATGAATCTATTATCGGTAAGCTCAAGGGGCTTCTGAAAAACGCAGCATTAGTAATAAAAACAAAGATCTCCAAGTCTCCTATTTCAATCGAAGCAAAACTAAACGGCAATATCGGGGGTGAGTCAAAAAAGACTGAGCTTAACCTCGATCGCATCTATCGCTGTGTGGTAGGGGCTATTGGCGAGCGTAGTTCAGGACGGCTGCTGGTTGTCATTGACCGTATAGATACTTTTGTGGCAGGTGAGGATTATGATACTCAGAGAGAGTTTATTGAGGCTTTACTTGAGGTGGACGATGACATAGATGCTTCTTATGCATCTATTGGCCGAAAGGTTTTTCTGCGAGCCGATTTATTTTCCCGATTAGATTATGAAGCACTTGGTTACGACAAAGTCAATGATAATACACTTAGGATAGAATGGACGGATTTTGAACTCATATACTTTGTTGCAAATAGAATACTATCAGCCTTTAAAAAACAAAAGGTGCTCATAGAAGGTGATGTTCTTCTATCAACCGATTTAAGCGAATATCATTTGGCTGGGCTTTCATGGGTTAGAACAACCAAATTAATACCTCTCAAGATAAGAAAAAGACTATTCAATTTCAGTATGATAAATCAGGAGAGAGACGCCAGTCTTCTCGAAAGAATAAACAAAGCTCTTATTACAAAGGTATTCCCAAGAAAGATCTTTCATAAAGACGCATCATCAAATGAAACGGAAATTTGTATTTTCGATTTTCTCCTTACGCACTTCAAGGACGGACACGGAAAAGTTACACCCAGAAACCTGCTTACTTTCTTAAAGCAGGTTGCGATTGTCGTTGCCACGTACTACGAAGAAAACCCTGATCAAGAAGTTCATGTAAAAAACATTAATGGAGATTGGGAGTGGGAACTGTTTAAGAAAAGGTGCGTATATGACGCATACTGCAATTCAAAAAAAGTATATATTCGTAACATATCTAAGGTAAGTAATGAGTGGACTAAGTATTTCTCCACATTCCTTGGAAAGCGATCAAATAAGAAGACCATTGATTTTAGCTGGGTCAAGTCGATTATCGGATTGGATGATGAAAAAATAGTCGCTTTTATCGTGTATCTTCATCATATTGGTTTTCTAAATATTACCGAGCCTCATCCAGACCCTAAGAAGCGAAAGTACCGAATTCCCATCATCTACATGCCAATACCAGGTGTGCAAAGTGTCTAACAAAGCAATTCCATTGGACGCTGAAAAGCGCGCCGATGAATTGAGCGTTAGGGTATAAGCAACTGAGCGCATGAGAAATTATTTAATTTTATCAGTACTGTTATTTTTGCTTGTAGGTTGCTCCCTTTTTGAGCCGCTTGATGGAGAATCGCCGGTTAAGAGTGAGTTTTCTTCTCTAAGTTCAGACCCTAGAGTTTTGTATAAAGAAGATGCGGTAGAGTACGCCAAGTTGGTTGCCAAGGAGTTAGATGAATCAATTAAACTGGTAGAAAAAACTCACGGTGAAAGCTTTTCAAAAAACGTATTTGTTCATGTCTGTGATACTCCCGACTGCTTCTCAAATTACACGGGCAAACATCCTTTAATCGCAGCCGCAGTTAGTGAGTACGGATTGTTTTTGTCGCCTCGCGCATTTTCCGAAAATCAGCACCAACTTTATCTAGCGCATGAATTATCTCATCTGCATTTATTCCAACAAATTTCAATATTGCGGGCACTTTATATTCCTCAATGGTTTCACGATGGTGTCGCTACATTTGCGTCAAATGGTGGTGGCGGACATCTTGTGAGTAAAGCTCAAGTGCTGGAATCCATTAAGGCCAATAAAAATGTTGTTCCTATTGATTCAGCGGGATTGTTTGGCAAAGGTGGCACTTTCTCTAATCGCTGGCCATTAAACTACAAAGCAAGTAAAGATAATAAGCTCCAGCAACATATGAATTACCGTCAAAGTGCTATGTTTGTTGCATTTTTATCAACAGAGGGTCGCATTCATAAAGTGCTGCGCTATATTGAGTCTGGCAAAAGCTTTAAAAAGGCTTTTCATGCAGTTTATCATGGCAGCCCAAGTGATTTGTGGTCGGAATATCGTGCGAGTATCATACCCTAACAAGGCCAGCCAGCAGGGGTGGCGTTAGGTGCCTGAAATATGAGGAATAAACATGCCAGAAATCAGTCGTTTTTTAGGTATTGTAATTTATATGTATTATAGAGAACATGCCCCTGCACACTTTCATGCAGAATATGGTGAATACACTATTACAGTTGAGATAGAAACAGGAGTAGTTCAGGGTAAGTTTCCCAGAAGAGCACTAAATGCTGTATTGGATTGGTATGTTCTTCACAAAGATGAATTAGCAGAAAATTGGGAAAGAAGCTTAAAGAGAAAACCGTTTAACAAAATTGAGCCGTTGGAGTGATGTATCATGTCTATTGTGATTCCGTGGGTAATAGATGCCAGACACATTGATGAATATAAAGTATGGTTGTCTTTCAATGATGGAGCTGAAGGAGAAATTGATTTGTCTTCAGAAATATATGGTGAAGTTTTTGAGCCATTGAGAGATGTTAACTATTTCAAGAAATTTAAAATAGTTGGACACACATTAAGTTGGGATAATGGTGCTGATTTTGCACCGGAATTTTTAAGGTCATCTATCACCTAACAAACTGCTCCATTTGACATCCAGGGTCTGGGGTCTTATGTGAATTCGCTCCGCTCATTTTATCACATAAGACCCCAGACCCTGGATGCAAATGAGTAGAACGTTAGGCAATCCTATACAGCACTGTTCGCCCAAATAGATAGATTTAAAAAATATCTATAAAACAATGGGTTACATTGCCCCTTCCTGACTTCAAATAAGAATAACTACCACTTGTCTTGTGCGCCATTGACGCACCACGCCATTGGCGTATACTGTACTCATATACTACCAAAATTGGGAGTCGGCACTGTGAGTCAAGAACCAATAAAAATCATAGAAACACCTCAGTTTATTGAGGATGCGAAAAAGCATCTAACTGATGTACAGCTAAAAGCTGTACGGCATTTATTAGCTTCCGATCCAGCGGTGGGTTTACCGGTTGAAGCGCACCAAGAAATTCTTTCTCTAGAATGGGAAAAAGACCTAAATATTCTCTATCTTGTTTCACAAGACTTGACCGAGATTTTTTTGGTGGCAATAACCAGGCTGGGGCCAGATGACCCAGATGGGTATAGAAGCGAAAAAGTAAACGAACGCCTTAGATCTTTAAAGAGGATAGGAATAGGAATAGGAATAAAAGAATTGATAGAAATTATTTTGAACCTATTTAAATGAAGGTGATTAAACTTAAATTATTTTTGTGTGTATTAAATATCAGGTCTTCTTTAGGAGATTAGAAATGAGTGAATTAATAAATTTGGAAAAATCGTTAAGTGAAGTTGTAGAATTTAAAAAAGGAAATGATGATAGATTTAGAGTTACTTCAGTAATACCAAAAACTATTGATGTAGCATCTATTAGGAATAGTCTTCATTTATCACAAAATGCATTTGCTAACAAGTATGGATTTTCTGTGGCTACCCTTAGAAATTGGGAGCAGGGACGGCGACAACCTGCTGGTGCAGCAAGAACGTTACTTCTATTAATTGAGCACAATCCTAATGTAGTAAACAATTTATTAGATAGCCTATCTAATAAAGCCACTTAAGGTTAATGCCTAACAAACGGCTGCAAGCGGACGCACCTACGCTTTGCTTGTGTGTCATGACGAAAGATGAAAATCTTTCTTGCTGTACTAAAGATGAGGGAGGGCCCCTCGATCTCAGTAGTCAGATATTGGGATCAAACTACCTTA
>JANQJO010000029.1 GCA_028281605.1 Pseudomonadales bacterium | reverse complement strand
GGTTCTTTCACTGCCAGTGTATCCAGCGCTACACAGAAAATCATAAAGCTCAGACAACAGAATATGAGGATTTTCTTCCAATTTATTTGTTGCCAAGTTATAAAATTTTTCTATTGGGTCTGGCTTGTTGGATTTAACGGATCGAGAGTATTTTGGAATTCTGCCATGCTTGAGATAACGAACTATACTTCTTCGACTGATCCCCAGCATATTTGCGATTTCTTTTTGAGTCCTACCGCTATTCCTTAGTTGAATAATCTGTTGAAAATCTACCATCCTAATCATCCTTTGATTGCCCTCAATGTGTCCAAATGGGCATTATTGCACAAAGTTTATTATGTGACAGTTTAATTGGCCGCTAGATGTGACAGTTTAATTGTCCCTATCCACCGTCAGCATAAGAAAGCAAAATAGCAACATTTTCAAATTTGCTATATGTGCTACTGAACTTTTTAAATGTAATCAGCGTGAGGTCATCTTCCGAGAAAAACACCTCATAATCGGAGTTGAACTCTAAATTTTTAACACCGATAATTGAAGTAAAAAATAGCACTAGAGAAAAAAATAGAAGAGTATACCTGTGCCTGGTTATGAAATGAGCCAAACCGTTTAATGTCATTTTTTAATTTCCCTGGCAATAAGCTGAATACAGTTTTTGGACTTGCAACCTTTAAAACTCTTATGAAATAAGAGCATTTCCAGCTAGTTCTTCGATAAACTGTTTCGAATACTTTTGTAAGGCCTGAATAAGGATGTTAAAGTGTCTTTCTGTGGTTAGAGGGTTCATAATTACCATCCTTAGTGCGCTAATATTGTTATCAATGGCGGGTACAATATAGCTTTCTCCCGATTCAATTAAACATTTTCGAACCTTTTTTTGGAATTCTCCTTGTTTCCTTTCAGTTAAATAGCGTACTTCTGGAGGCAAATATCTGAATAGAATTATGTTTGATTCTGGCTGATTCAGCAAATCGAAATCTGGATGTTTTTCTATAAGTTCGGAGAATCTCTTTGCCATATAGAAGGTCATATCAACCAAATCGCCAAAAAGCTGCTTTCCATAAATGGCCCAAACTCCCCAAAGTGAAAGTGCTGCAGCGCGCTTAGTGCATTCTATTGTACCTAGACCTGTATCGTTAGCTAGAGTTTCAGAACCTTTAGCGTCAAACAAATATGTTGCATTTTGATTTAGGGATTGATACTGATCTTGAGAGTTTCTATAGAATAAATAAGTACTCAGTGCAGGCATAAACATCATTTTATGTGCATCCCACACAATACTATTGGCTAAATCTATTCCTTCTAGAAGGTAACAATATTTTTCACTGAAAGCTACTGAACCACCATGTGCTGCATCAACATGTAACCATATGCCATGTTGTTTGCAAACCGCAGCAATATCTTTGATTGGATCAAAGACTCCTGTGCGAGTAGAACAGGCAGAAGCTACAACCGCAATAATGGGCTGCCCGGCTTTTTTTAACTGCTTTATTTGGTATTCGAGAGCAATTGGATCCATTTTAGAATGATTATCTAATTTAGTTTTGAGATTATTTTCTGTTCCTATTCCTAAGATACCTGCAGCCCGTTCAATTGAATAGTGGCTCTCTCCATGGGATAGAATCACCGCACGCTTTTGTAATGACGTCACTCCCTTACTCCAAACGTCTTTATCCAAAGTATTTCGTGCTGCTAAAAGTGCTGTGAGATTAGCCAGCGAACCGCCAGATGTAAGTATGCCACCAAACCCCTCTTTTAATCCGAGTTGCTCTCCTAACTCTTTGATCATTACCCGCTCAACAGCACTGGACCAAGGACCCATTTCATATACAGTCATTCCTTGGTTTAAAATACTGCTGACAGCTTCAAAAAGAGCTGTGATTGGTATTGGGGGTGGTACCTGATGTCCCATATATCTAGGATCATGAATAGTTTGTCCACGTTTAAGCGTTACATTAATAAGTTCATCAATACCACTATTTTCGTTAAGTAATTTGGAAGCACGTCCCATATTTGCATGCATAGATTGCCAATTTAAGACACTACCCTCACTGAGCTGTGACGTCATCAAGAATGTAGCTATTGCTTCGAAGACAGTTTGAGCGTCTAATTTGAATTGTTTTGGGCTATAAGCTCTAAGTATTCTCTCTTGAGCACGAATGTAATGATCTCCATCCATTATTGAATGTCCTCTTTAACCGATCTCTGTACCATGAAAATGAATTTTCATCTTTTATTGTAAAAAGGCCCGTATATATCATCTTCTTAAATCCATGAGAGTGTCCGCATATATTGTCCGGATCCTATATTGTGTTGCTCACCATTTCTCAGCTCAACAAGTGGGCCAATTTTGGTAAAAAAATCGGGCACATAAAAACCTTTTAGAGTCAGATAATGATGAAGATCACTATCAGTTTTGACAAAACATTCCAGGCGCTTGTGGCTGTAAGTATTAATTACCTTATCCAACAAAGAAAATAAACTGGAAGATTCTAAAGCATTGCACATATCTAGACATAACGAATTATCTCTACGCTCTCTTAAACAAACCGAGGCGATGAGCTTTTTATTTTCATAAGAACCTAACATGAGCCAGTAGAAAGTTTGTTTTCAGATTCTAGATTTTTTAAGAGGAAATGAACCATCCTATCTTTAATGCTTCCACTGGGATTAAAATACTCAAGCTTCACAAAAATATTAGCATCGAACTCCTCACCTATTTTTCTCAGCTTTACAATTGGGGTTTGACCAATTAATTCCAATATACTCTCGTGATACTTCATCATTGTTCCGTACCCAAGCTATCGATTAATAGTGCAGAAGCTTCATCAAAAAACACGATGAAATGGGTAGCTTCATTTTCATATATTCATTTAACAAGCTAACGTCAACATGAAACCAATGTATGTAGTTAAAAATTGATATCATTATCATGGGTCCTCACAGCATATGCTAAGCCATCAGCAGCTTATAGTGACTAGAGAGCATAAAACATACATTTGATTATTGTCAACGACTATCGGTTCCATTTATTTTTGTCGGGTGTAATTAGAAAAAAGTTGTTTTACTTATATTATTTAACAGTAAATGGGTATAAAATCTCCCATGAGGAATGGATGCTTTTGCAATATTAGGGGTAAGGATTTCTTCAGCTATTGATCCACTATCCAGTTATTGTTGCTAACTGAATCTTATTTACCTAGTCATTACCCTTCCGAATTATCCTCTCCATTTTTTCGCTAATAGCATTTGAGGAGCTGGAACAATGTCACATAGTAATAAACTTAGTATTCAACAGCTATTATCAAAACAAAAATACATCTTTAGCACATTTTTTTCAGGTTTACTGATCATATCGATCAATGCCTAATGGGTGACCTTCTAGAAAATGACATCATTCAAAAAATTAATTGTAATGTTTAAGTTAAATTGTATTCCTTAGTTGTTCAAGTAATAGAACTTAGTCAAGCTTTGGTTGATTAATATGTGTGACTGGTTAGTGTTCAAAGCAGACATTGTTACTGTATATCTACCAAGCATGGAGAACTCTCATGGCAGCAGCAAATATTTTTTTCAATAAATTATTGGCTAATGACCTTACGGAAGGCGTTTGGCAAAATAAATTAAATGGTAGTTGGCAGGATCAATGGGGATGGGACTTTATTAGCCAGCCTAACAGTGGCCAACCCGGACCATCTGATTTCCACATGCGATCAGATGTTATGAGAGAAACCATCAAGTTTAAGAAAATTGGGGTTGCAAGAAACATTGGGGTAGAAGGCGAAGAAGGCTTTTGGGAATCCATCGCCTATGAAATTGATATTCGCAACCCTAATATCAATGATCATAATAGTCACCCTGATGGAAAAGGCATTCATCATGAAATGGGGCACTTTCTACTTAAAGTAAAAAGTGAGGAGAGCCCTGAAGCAATACCCCATGAAAATGGTCGAGTAGACGTTGAGGAAGTAGGAGGCTCGAACGTATCAGGTATTATCATCAGGCAAGCAACAATACCCCGAGCTAACTCATTTATGACTCATGGCAAGCTTGATATTGGCTCAATTGCTGACCTTTCAACAAATGACTTTAATGAATTTTATTCACCAAAAGCAAAATCGGCAGTAGTAAATCCGAGCTTACAATCGAAAATAGATGCTGAGATTTCAAGAGTACAGGACAAAGTTAATCAGCAAAACGGCCCTAATATCCTTGAGTTGATATCCCATATTCAAACTGTCGACAATAATCAACTGGGCGAAATAAAAGCTGGCACACTGGATTGGGTATTTTCTTTTAAAGAAGATGCTGAACCTTCTCAAATGGCAAGCGGACAGAGAGTGCCCCATCCTGTAGGAATTGGTAATTTATTAAGTGATTTCTGGGTTGGGGAAAGAGTATTGGAAGGACAAGAAATTGAAATTCTCCAATATGCCCAGAAAGTTAATATCAAATTCAATAATACTGAATGGCCTCATGTGGCAATTAATACATTAATCAAACAAGGGAGTTAGAAATAATGGCACTTATAGATGACGTAAAAAGTATTCTTAATGACCTAGCTTCTCATGGGTGGAGCAATCTTTTTGCGATACATGGATTAGATATTACTGCGAATGACTTGGCCACTGAACTTTTAGATAAGGAATTGACTATTCAACGCACAGATGGGTTCGCAGACTTTCATCCGAATGCTAAACATGGGATAGTTCCTAGTTCTCCAGCAGAAAGCCTTCTTTTTCATGGTTTGGCCAGCCCAGCTGTGCAAAGCTCTAGCATTACCCGTTACCCAACTTTAACGGAATTAGATACTATCGAAAACTATATCTACAGTCTTAGCAACAAGTCCATTGAAGATATTATTTCAAAATATGGTGAAGAGAACCTTTTTATTGCTCTGCTTTCCTCAGAATACAGGATAGCAGCACGAACTCCTCACAAGCGTCATGCTGATGTCGTTTACTGCAGAACGGGGTTATCCAGAGTTGGTGATAGCCCTGCCACATATCATGATCACCGTAGAAGTTTTTGGCTTCACCCTGATAATGACGGGAATAGCATTAGCGTCATGCCTTCCAAATTCAATGCTTTCATTTGTATTAAGCGGAGAATTCAAAATAGTGACGCTGTGCTCGATACTCATACTGACCAATTCAATGAATTTTGCTTTCCCGTTCACAAACTCTTTTCAGGACAGGAATGTATTTCAGTGGACAAAAGCATGCCTAATTTGAATTTAGTGTATTCAGAACTGCATCTGCAGGAAAAATTGAAAAAATGTCATGAACTCCCAGCTGCTCAAGGTGGCCTTGAAATTGATCGCACCGTCTATGATTTAACACGTCCTCCATTTGTGAGAACTTCATTGACTGATAATTTGGTCAATGTCAGGCAAAATGGGTCGATTTGTGAAATCGTACCCGAAGCGCGTCCAATTATTGAGTTTGCAAAACAGGATGGCCAATTCGTTGTTTACGATGCTGATCCACGTAGAACAATTGGAAACAGAAGCAATCGCTTTCACTCCTCACTGCAAATTCCATTAGTCAATGGATCACGGCTAGCACCTGAATATGTAAACATGCGATTTGAAATCCAAAATGGTGCTCCAATAAGTTATGCTGATCAAGCTCTAACTCCAAGAGATTATGTAGTCAAAATCAATAACATGGCTTCAAAACCAGTTCACATTATTGATAATACTTGTGAAGGGGCAGTAAGTATTCAGGAACTGCCAGATCTCAACCTTGAAATTCTGCCAGGGTATTCTGTAGTTGCGGCCATTGACTTTTTCCCCTTAGTTGATCAGTACGAGATAGACAAATTCATTAATAGTAGTGCCAATCAATTGGGAGTTTTTTTCCCCCAAGGTGGTTCAGCGCCGCTGTCTAACGGCAGAATTTTGGTAAATCCTGCCATCCTGAACCCCGAAACCAATAATCGTGCTTTTGCGGCAAATGACAATACACTTACTGCAATAATGTCAGCAGCAGATACTCTAAATAGCCAACTGCCAGAGGCAGTTAAGCTCGACGAAGTCTCAACAAGTTTCTTGAGTGATGCTGCTGCCAATATCTTTGCTCCTGGTTGGGATCTTTCAAGAGCAGCTGATGCGAATAGTGAATTTCTATCTGTTTCTGGTTTAGGCAGCCCGTTTCCTGAAGACGCTAAACTGTGTGCGGCACTAAACTCATTTTGGCCTGCTGCTGCTCCAGATGCATCGAGAACTTTCGCACATGGGATGACTGTGAAGCCACTCACTGAACGTGAAGTGGGCGTCCATAATCAACACCCTTTCAAGAATGATTTAGGAGGGAGTAATCATGGGTGGGATGGTGAATTCGGCCCATTTTTTCAAAAATTAAATGGTCAGGAATTCGTTAATTTTTCATCAATTTTCTTTTCAGACTATTGTGACAATATGCTTAAAAGAAAGTTTGATGTTTCGCTATTAGCTGAAATAGGAACAGCGAAGTTAATTGAGCGTATGATTTTCCTGCGTGATGCATACCTGCGATTGGATCAATTTCAAGCGAGTAACCAGAACGACCCCTTTGAATTTAGCATGGATTCGCTTCACTTAGTCACCTTTGACGAAGTTGAAGATTGGTCTGGTAACTATCCGCAAAGAATCGGCAATCAGCTTATTGGGCACGGTTACAGATTTATCTTTGCGGAAACAGGTGCTCCCGATGTTAGTCAAGAATTCGGAAGACTAATCGCCCCCGTGAAGAACAAGTATGAGCTACAGTACGATTTAAATAATGGGTTCGAAGCTAAAATTAACTGATGATGAAAATACTAGTGCTCGGAGCCGGTCCCGCCGGCTCCTCTTGTGCTATTCAGCTACTCAAAGCTGGCCATGCGGTAAGTATTATAGATCGCACTGAGCTCCCCAGACATGCGCCTGGTGAAACTCTTCATCCAGGTATTGAACCTTTACTAAAACAGTTAGGTGCCTTAGATGATGTGCTAAACGCTGATTTTATTCGTCACCAAGGCATAGAAAATATCAGAAATGGTATTTCAACTTATAAGGCCTATAACGCAGAAGAAAACTGGAAAGGTTTTCAGGTGTTTAGAGAGGAGTTTGACACTCTACTTCTCAACAAAGCAATTGAACTTGGAGCAAGCTTTCATAGTGGCGTAACGCCAATTAAGGTTAACTATGTTGCTGACAGTATTAGCTCAATAGAAACAGCTACAGATAAATTTGAAGCAGATTATTTTATCGATGCTACCGGAAGGAGAGCCTGGTTAGCTAATAACTTTAATATTGGGTTTAAAGAATATTCCCCAAAACAAATAGCTTATTATGGTTATGTCAGCGACTCAAACTTAAGGCCCGAAAATCCTCAACTTATATGGGATGAAAAAGGTTGGACATGGATTTCTCAGGTAAAGGATAATCTTACAGCTTGGGTATATTTAAACTTACGAAAACATGAAAAAGTTAAAGCTGACTGGGTTCCAAAATGGCTGGCCGACGGGAAATCAACCAGTTCAATAAAAGCAGTAAATGTCACATGGAAAAAAGCAAAAACATGCTGTAAAGAAAATTGTTTTTTAGCTGGAGACGCAGCTTTTATTTTAGATCCAGGCTCTTCTCACGGTATATTGAAAGCTCTAATGAGTGGGATAATGATCGCTCATCTTATCTCCAAATCTGACGATTATCCAAATTCAGTTATTGAAAATCACTATAACCAATGGATTGATTCACAATTCAATGATGATATTTTCATACTGAAAGAAATATACAAAGCATTTCAGGTTAAAGATACAGCTAATGTCAGCACTACGTAAAACTGTGGCCCAGGATGGGCCATTTTGGCTTAAAAATAAAAAAATCAAGTGAACCTGTCGTAAGCTCTCGAAATTTCCTCACAATGAAAAAAAGAGCGCAAACAACCCTATATTATTGCTTAACCCATATCAGTTTGCTTTACTATATCACTCAAAGTTAAATTAGAGGCTCACACTCATAATGGCACATGGCGTCACTTTGCTCGATCAAGTTCTCATCATCATTACGGCTATCGTATTGGTCTCATCCATTTTGCAGCGCTTTCGAATTCCTCCTATTTTAATTTATTTATTTATCGGAATTCTTCTAGGCCCAACCGGTTTAGCTTTGATCAAAGATGAGCACGCCATTCATCAATTAGCCGAATTTGGTGTGGTATTTTTACTGTTCACACTGGGCTTAGAATTTTCTCTACCCAAACTACTGTCTACTAAACAAACTGTTTTTGGGCTGGGCAGCATTCAGATGGCCATTTGTACAGGTTTGTTTTTTATGATCGCCTATGTTTATGGGGTTCCCACAACAGGCGCTATGATTGCTGCTGTCATTCTAGCACTCTCTTCAACGGCTATTGTCAGTAAAGAATTGACAGAACGCCGACTGTTACAGACTCGTACCGGTCAACTGAGTATTGGCATTTTGCTTTTTCAAGACTTAATAGCCGTGCTGTTCTTATCTTTAATCCCAGCCCTAGCAGGCTCAACCGAACAATCAAATACTCACCCTTTAATCATACTGACCACCGCTGTATTTTTTTTATTAATTATGATGGCTGTAGGTCGCATGGTATTGCCTATTCTTTTTCAAAGCATTGCCAAATCCGGTTCACAAGAGTTCTTTGTCTTTACCTCGTTAATGGTTGCACTCTCCTCGGCCTACCTCACCCAATGGGTTGGATTGTCGATGTCTTTAGGTGCTTTTATCGCAGGCATGTTGCTCGGTGAAAGCCATTATAAACACCAAATCGAAGCGGAAATTCGTCCTTTTCAAGATGTCCTATTAGGCATCTTTTTTGTTAGCATTGGTATGATTTTGGATCTTACTATTCTTAAAGAATATTGGCTACGCATCGTATTTTTTACTCTTGGTTTAATTTTATTTAAACTGATCTTAATCACTTTAGCTACACGTCTATTTGGCGAAACACCTCGTAACGCGCTGAGAACCGGTATTTTATTGGCACAAGGTGGAGAATTTGGTTTCGTACTCTTAGCACTCAGTAAACAGTACCAATTACTACCAGAGGATGTCAGCGCCTTTACTTTATCCATCATTATCTTAAGCATGGCTTTAAACAGCTTATTAATTTATTACCACGCACCTCTCATTCAATGGATCTTTCGTAAATCTTCACAACCCGATCAACCAGAAACAAACCCTACAAGCATCCCTGCTCTATCTGCACACGTTTTAATTTGCGGCTATGGCCGCATTGGCCAAACCATAGCACGCTATTTACAAGCTGAACGCATTCCTTACCTCGGTATAGACGATGATCCAGTACGCGTATCAGAAGCCATCACAGCCGGAGAAAAAGTTGTCTACGGCAATTGCCAACAGCTGGCCTTACTGGAACAAGCAGGCTTGGCTCGTGCAAAATTACTGGTTGTTAGTTTTGATCAAGTAGATACGACGTTAAACATCTTACACCAAGTGCGTGCCCGCTGCCCTAACTTGAACATTTTAGTCCGAACCAGAGACAGTCGCGCACTGGAAGCTCTACTGGCAGCTGGAGCCAACGAAGTGATTCCTGAAACCTTAGAAGCCAGCTTAATGTTAGTCTCACAAGTCATGATGCAATGCGACGTTCCCAACCAACGTATTGAGAGCCTTCTCTCTTCAACCCGCCAAGCACATTATAATCAACTGCATGGTTTTTATTTAGGCGCAAGAGTTCCCGTTGAAAGTATAGGCTCATCTACGAAAATCTACTTACACCCGATTACACTCACTCCTGAATCCAACTATATCGGTCAAACCTTGCAATCTTTGAGTCAAGACTTGCCTGCCGTTACGTTAGAAGGTATTCGCAAACAAGGCGGTGATAAACAAGCCATCAATCTAGATTTTATCCTTGAGGCTGGCGATATTATTATCTTAAAGGGTTCACATGAAAATATTTATACCGCAGAAACATTACTGTTAAAACCTGCTTGATTAATAAGACACTACTTGAGCGCATGTGCACAGAATCGCCTTAACATTTTCTGATGCATTTGGGATGCCTCATAAGTCAGAATCTTGAGGATCTGCTAGTAAAGCATAAATTGTGACTATTACACCTCCTTAACTATATTAACAATTTAAAACCAACCCGATTTCGAATAATTTGACGCGCCAACTCAAAATAATAAGTGGCTTTGTCAACATTCTCCATAAAAAGCGTTTTAAATGCCCTTGCACAATGAGCATGTGGATGGCTGTCATGGGTGAATGCATTCAAATCAAGTTCACCCTCCTCCCTCTGCCGAGCATCAGCAGAACCAAATGCCTCCAACGCCTTGTAAACCTTATATATTACCTCACAACGCTCTCTAATAAGATTTTCACGCAGATTCAAACCAAAAAAATCTATCGTCACTAAAGCACGCGCATGTTTTTGTCCGCGGCGAGTCTTCGGTACCAGATGAAACCCTTTGAACGTTAATATCTTAGCAGGGTCCTCATCAATACGACCAATTGGATAAATTAAGAATGGCCGCTCTTGCTTAAAAAGTTTGCTGACATCTGTTTCGCCAGCTTGTCCAGGCTCTGCAGCAATCGGAAAATAATTCGATTTAAAAGTTGAATTGCAAGTTTTGCAAGAAACACAGTAGTTTTGCAAACTGTGCGCTAACATGTAATAACCAGATTGAGTACCCGATTTTATCTCAAAATTATATTTTTCGGACTCTACCACCCATGTTTTTACTCCATTTTTTGGACGATAGTGCTCCATATCCTGCTCAATCGCGCCTACGTTTTCTCCAGTTTCAAAGTTGGTCGACTCCAACTTCTTTTCACAATAAGCACATTTATAGTATTGAAGTGCAGCGTAGACCGACTTAATAGCACTCCAAGAAGGCCCGCCTTTTTCGTATTTCTTCTTGCTTTTCATCAAAACTGCATGATCACGAGCTTTGCTACGCCACTGTGGACTTTGCTTATCCACCCGTCTTTCAAGCTCACGCAGAGTTATCTTATATCGAATCATTCCTGTTCCTTAGGAGGTGTTAAGAAATAAATTGGACATCTCCTTAGCTCCTGAAAAACTTTAACTCTAGCGCTTTTTTTTCGTAACAAGCTTCTTCTTTACTGCCGCCTTTTTTTTGGTCGCTCCAATACCAGTAGACGCCTTCTTTCTGACAGGCGCTGTTTTCTTACGGCTTCTCTTCGCCCCCAAACGCTTTGCAGCCGCAAGCGCAGATTTAGAAGGTCCCTCAAACGTCAATTCCATATCTTCACTAGCATTGGCACCATATACCAACATTTTATTTAACAATAATTCCGCTTCATCATCTCCCTCCCTCATACGCTGCCCCACCGTATTCATTGCCTTAACAAATTCTGGTGCACGCGTCGACCGCAGCCCAAAGATATCACTGGTCAGCAGCTGATCTGAATTCAGCCCAAACACATCTCGTTCCAACCCAGATACCTGAGTACCACTGTCTGCATCATTCAAAACAATGATATTTTGCTTGTGTAATGTACCCACTACAATAGGACTGTGAGAAGTTAAAATAAATTGGATATTAGGCAATGCTTTCGCTAGCTTAGGAATCACTTCTCTCTGCCAGCTGGGATGAAGGTGCAAATCTACCTCATCAACCAAAACAATACCTTTATTCTGCACCAGTTTTTTTTCATTCGAGCAACCCATACAAAGATGATAAAGCAAGTCCCCAACCCAACCAATGTAAGCTCGATAACCGTCCGACATCGCACTAAAACTAACCAACTGAGACCGATGCTTAAACAGTAACTCTCCGTCCTCTAAATCTCCTGTCATTTGCGTATCATCAGGCAATAGCTCATTCAACAAATTACGCACTTGCGACCATCGAGCTTTGTTTTGATCTTTATATTTTGGTAACCAACTGCTCAATGGAATCAAAGTTAAGTGTTCTTCAAACAAACTCGCAACTCGCTGATAACGAATCTGACGACCTCGCTTACGGGAAGAAAAATCTACATTACTCGACTCTTCAACACGACGCGTTGCACCATAACCTACCATCAAAAAAGCATTGGACTTCTCATCGAACATAGCATCCCAAATAGGGTTGTCATCTCTGTCCACCTCAATCATTTCACTGGTATTTCTTCTGATAATAGACATTCCAGTTTCAATCGTACAGCCAACCGCACCTTTATGGTCTTGCTCATGCAAACGCATTGTTACCATAATATTCGCTTTACTCAACTTCTTGCTGGTTGATGTTTTTGTACCCACTCTTCTGACCAACGAATAGGGATGAAACCCCGAGTTTTGAATAATGCTCGACAAAACACCCAGTGCGATGCCTCGTAACACTGTACTTTTGCCCATACCATTATTGCCCAAGATAAGATTAATATTAGGATAGGGACTGGTGTATTCTATCGTACTATCAACATTAGACAACTTAAATGCTGCACAACTAAAGCACCTTAAGTTTGTCAATTTTACCTCATCAACATACATAATACATAGGCTCTCTTAATTGTTACCGTAAAACTTACATCTATTTCGTACTCGTTCCTAAATACTAAATTTTCAGCCACCTTTGTTATAAAGAAATGACACCCTTAACAACTGTCAATATCAATTTCTATGGCTACATAACAAAAAAAGAACTTTCTGCTTCCCGAATCACTTCAATATAATAATCACCAGCCAAATGTTTATTTTCCATCGACGAGAACTGCAACACTTCATAATTCAACTCCACCTTTTTAAGTATTGATCTGAAACTTGCATTGTGTAACTGTGGGTTAATAACCGGTCTTTTTCTAATACCCAATTCCCTTGCGTACCCAACTATATATTTATTCAACTCTGTAAAAAACCTTTCCACATACATCTGTTTATTTTCTAAACAGTGCATTCTAGCATTCACATCATAACCACTAACCACGCACCTCAATTCTTCATCTTGATCTAATAAAAGACAACACCAAGCTCCAGCTACAATTTCTCTTTCATTACTCTTAATCACAATAGAAAAAATTCTCGGATCTAATATTCTTTCGATCATACGCTCTTTAAATATACCATCAGGTGCCAAACAACAATGTAATTGCCCCCCCAACAAACAGGCTTCAGGTTTCATGCGATCCCACAGTGATACTATAAACTTTTGGCCTTGTTCCTTAACGAGCCCTCCATCCTTAATCGATTGACAAAGACCAAACTCCACTCTCTCTGTATAATTCAGTAACGCTGCTATATTGACCCTCTTTTCCTCCAATTTTCCCAATATTCTCGCATTACAATCACGCACAACAGATGCAACATCACTCTTTGCTCTATTTAAAAAACCTAAGGGCAAAATGAACGACTTACCCTCAGGAAAAAGCCATTGCCTAGCTGTACCAAACATTGCTTCAACAAAGAAAAACACTGTAGCTATTTTTTCTTTCAAAAAATCATCAGACAAAAGAAAATTAATGAATTGGTACATATATTTTTTTTGTACATCAAACATTAAGCTTAACTGATCAAAAAATTCTTTTCCATCAATAAAATCAAGATATTTTTTTTGTTCTTTTGATATCGCATAGTTTCGAATAAAGTCTTTAAATACAAAAACAGCAACATCAACCTTAGAGTTAAAAAATTTATCTTCAGGTATTTGTTTGTATATTTTTTTTCGATTTTCTTTAGAAAAACAAGTCAACATTTTAAGACATAGCTTCTTATCCTTGAAACTAGTTTTTTTGTTGTCACATTGGATTGCAATATTTTTCAATACTGCTATTTCTTCCCTATCAAATTCACCGATACCGTTTAAAAAATCAAAAAATACAGCATTCTGAATACGTTCAGGTTTATCCAAACAACCTAAAAACATACTTGCAATATTACCAGCTCCCTCTAACCCTAAAATTTCAACTAAAACCAACATACTATTTAATCTATAAATAGTATAAAAAGCGTCAAATACAGCAAGCTTGTTCTCAAGTGCTTTTATCTGACCTTGTAATCTTTTTTTGTCTTTTGCACAGACATTAATCTCAGCACTGTTTAATACAGCAATTATGCATTGATTTTTCACTCTACTTTGTAAGAAAGCTATAACTTGTTCATCAGCAAGAGAAGAAAACTGCTTCTGATCGATTTGCCCACCACCACAAATATTCTGCTCACTAAACAAATCCAACATCTTTTTTCCCAAATCAGGTATCTTTATTTCTAACATGCGCTTCAGCATACTATCAACAAAAATATCAAGAGATAAGCGATTGTGAATGGATAATGATCTCTCATTTAAAAAACGTTCCGATTTTAAGAACCTATTAAAAAAAGTTTCAAACAACTGTGGCAACTCTTTTGCCAACATACGCAACTGCTTCTTGGCTTTTTCAATATGTTGTTGAGAAAAAATGTTTTCCATTATAAAGGCAAACAATTCTTCGCAAAGTGCATCAGTAATTTCACTCAAGCAACTTTTATTGCTCAGTAGCGTTAGCTGCCTTATAATTTCTAAAAAATAATTATTCTCATTTTCAATTTTAATCTTTTCAAGCTTTTGTATAATCCACTGGCTTTCTTCCCTTACTTGCTTTTCCAACCCACTGGTTAATGAACAGAAACGATTACTTCTGTTTGCTTGATCCAAACAGGTTCCTAGTTCAGATAGTTTACCCTCCATTAAGTTAGTGTCAGAACTACACAAAACACGTAACATGCCATCTTCTATTTTATTAACAAGAGCCATAGGCCATTCATTTTTTCGAGCCTGTTCAAAACATTCTGACAAATGTGATAATGTAACATTTCCATGATTTAAAGCCCCAGCCTCAACCAACCGCCTCAGTAGTAGATTAGAATCATCTCTTTTTACACATGCATTCATCATCTCAAACCAATATCGTGTATCTCTGCTAGCTTCTTCTTGACCCACAACAGCTATCCATTGCTCCAAGAGTGTTATGCAAAACTCTGCGCTGCAATTTGAACGTATCGCTACCACAAGCGGCCACTCGTAAGCATTGCCAGAATCAGCGCCCAAGCTAGCACCAGCACTAACCAACTCTAAAATAAACTCTAAAGAATAATGCTCATAGTTGTCGAGAGCTATACTGATGATTGGTCTGGCCCAACCTGCCCAACCTTGGTCGTCAACAAAAGAATGATTGAGAAAATTAATATCATATTTTATCAACTCTCTAATGTCTTCTATAGAGTACCTGAATTTTAAAGCCATGCTAATCGGGTTATAAATCACATTAATTATAAAAGGAGGGTCACCAACCGTAGTATTCTCTTTTAAAAACACTAATATCTCCTGAGAAGTAGGGTTTTCACTCAAAAAAGAAGTCAGTGTTTGCTTTATGTTGCTACTTTCATCACTTGCCAAGGCAGTGCAACCATCGCTAGGAAAACGCATCTCCTTGCTATCCGCTAATTCTGCTACTCCCACACTACCTGCTATACAAACTTCTCGTATTTCTCTGAAACAGTCCAAGGAGTTAGGATCACAGAACGCCTTTTCATCTTCATTCGCTGAATAATAATCAGAATCAGAATCAGATTTTGATGGCGCTGCTCTGGACATTGGATACATAACATTAAACGCTTGTGTGTTTTTTTGTTTGATAGGCAATTCAAGTTTAAGAAGTGATATTCTACACTCAAACACACGCTATAAAAAGGACAACATAGGAACGTGCACGTTATGGCATCCAACGTAACGCTCAATGCAGCCGAATGAGTTCACTTCGCTATTGAATACTCAGTTTATAACTGCCTTTATTATTACCATAAAAGCCCATTACATCGTTCAAATAAACATATAAAGGCCCTGAAACGGGTGTCTTGGGAAACAATTTCGCCAGTGACAAGCCAAAGTCAGATTTATCCGCAGCTAACCAAAGTCGGCCCAAATCTATCTGCTGACCCGCAACTTCCCCCACCAAAGTAAACAAATTCGCACCCCGAAAACGGCTGATTTGACTGGATAACCTATGGAACCATTTGTGTCGAACCAAATCATTGACATTCCAACCTGAAAAATCACACGCAATGTGTTTATCATATAACGGAGAGACCACCTCCAATCTAACCGTATATTGACGCTGATATTCCAATTGATAACCTGTAAAACTCTTTTTACTTTTTGCATCAAAAACGATCTCTCCCCCCATCAACACCCGCTGCAAAGCGTCATGGTCATTGAAACGATTCGTACCTTCTATACAATCTATGTAATCATCTCTATTGTTCACGCTGGCTAAAAATGTCATTAACTGACCGGGGCGATATCTTACCAACCTCTTATAACGTACGGTGCCGTCTTTATTGACTTCCAAAGGATCACTGAGCATACGCTGTAGGGCTGATTCATGGATTGCCAATTGGGCTTGCTCAAGAGAATTTACATGTCGATGGCCACTTTGTCGCCTTATCGCATCCATAAATTGATAAAACCCTGTTTTTGACTCAATTATTTCATCCTGAGCATAAGCTCTATAGAAATTTAAAAAACGTCTATCAAAAGCCAAGCCGAGTTTTAATTGATCAATTTCAGCAACCATCCAATGTAATGCACCATTGGCCAAACCATCGTAACGATAGCCACCACCCACATTGGCATGAACCCCTGGGAAATAAACTTGCTTAAGATCTTGATCTGATGTCGCTCTAGAGGTCCAAATACTGGGCAAGAAATCGGATCTTTGCTCATCAATAGCGATGGCCTGCCGAACATGACGAATACAGAACGCCGGCGTTTGTCTAAGATGAAACTTACGATGTGACTGATTGATGATACGGCCTCCTAAAGAAAGAACCGTATCCCAAACACCCAGAAAGGTAATTTTAAGTGGTACAATGTCATTGAGCTTTTGGTTATGTATAAGATTCAGCTCATCATAGGCCTGCATAAAACACGATCGTTTGCCTTTGCACTTGATATAAGCTCGAAGTAAGTGAGGAAGAAAATAAGCATCCTGTTTAAGAGGGATACCACCCATCCAATCGATAAAGTTTGTCAAAGCTCGAGCCGTAGCGGCACCACGACTAAAACCTAAAATATACACTTCATCACCAGGCGAATGATTTGAAACCAAAAAGGTGGCCGCATCTTCAATATTAGATTCAAAACCAGCCCCCCAAACACCTCCCAAAAACTTGTCGGCCGTTTGCAATATTTTATTGGCATAACCTGAAAATCTAGACATCGAGCCTACGCCCGCATCATAATAAACAACTTGTGTCGTGTTTTTTGTTGGATCTTGAGGTAAAACGGCTCGAGAAAACTTTAAAACATTAGATGGCTTGACAATTTCACCATTGTTTTCCAACTCAGCTTTTTTATAAGTACTATTCCATGTGCCATCTAGGCAAAGCACAATTCGTCTCATGATAACCACTTAGGAACGAGCACGAAATAAGTTCCTTAATCCGCCCATACTGGGTCTCAGCATAGTAATCAGTCCTCATTCTTTACTGACTTTATTGATCAAGGAAAAAACCAACTGAAATTTAGCCACTTTTGTGTAGTCTTCTATAAATTTGTCAAATTTTAAACGATAGTTCTTCTGCTTACCAGGGCGAATCATCTGAGCACCCACTCTTTTAGTTCGGTATCCTGTAGCCAATAAACGGCCTTTATTGTCAAACAAAGCCACACCTATTTCAGGCCTCACTTTAGTCGGTGTTTTATTCCACAAAATTAATAGCGCCTCTTGGTTTTGATCAAAGAAAATGGATTCTAGCTTAACACCCTTAACTTCCAAACCTACATCCAGCGGCTGACCTGCTTTCATTGGAGCCGAATATGTTTTTACAGAACTGACCTCGTAACTCGCAGCCAATACAACTGTCGGCAGAAAAAGTAATAACATACAAGCCATTGTAAAACGACTTAACAAAGTGCTTTTAACTTTCATTGATCTCTCCCTTATAAAAGTAGTTCTGCAAAAACCCGTAGTGTACAATAACTGTGTAATATAAATTGTGAGCTATTTCAATTCAATGCTACTTTTTTATGTTATTATCGATCAAAATAGCGCCACTTATACTCCTCAACCTTAAAAAATTGAAAAAAATAGCAAAAAGATACTATAGTGCTTCTGGTCAGCAACCTGTTCTATAATTTGCTTTCAAAACTTTACTTTTAAGAGGAATCACATTTCATGAGAATTTTTTCAAAGCAAGTGGTTTGCTTGTTATGCTTAAGTGTATTAATCACCTTCACTCACACCTACGCTGGTATGGTTCCAACCCAAGTCTTAATCAATGCAGAAAAGCCTTTACACACAACAAAATATACAAAAGCAGATCTTCAGACAGCACTGGCCTCTGCATCACTTAGAGATCAGCTGCAAACCATGGGTGTTGATACAGTACAATTAAATGAGCGCATTGAAAATTTGACACCAGATGAAATTCATCAGCTCAATAACACATTAGCAGATCAGCCTGCCGGCGGTGCCTTAGGGACTTTAGCCGCTGTTTTTATTTTTTTTGTGGTAACAGATATGCTCTGTGCCACGGACCTCTTTACCTTTGTCAAATGCATCAATTAAGCCACTGAAAATGCATCAATGGCTAACAGCCTGTGCGCTTGTATTTGCTTTTACCCTGTCAACGGCTTGTTCACACTTGCTTCACATAAAAGGAAACAAGCAACTTCAAGCATACACGCTTTTACCTGAGTCTCATACCATTCCAAATGTACCTTTCTTCCCACAAAAGAATCATCAGTGTGGCTCAGCTGCACTGGCAACCCTACTCAATACCAGAGGGATCACCATTACAACACAAAAGCTGCAACCAAAAGTGTACATCCCAAAGAAAAAAGGCGCTGTGGCCAGTGAGATCGTGGCCTATGCAAGACAACAAGGCTTACTTGTATATCCCTTGCAGCCAAGCATGTCGGATCTATTGACAGAAGTCAGTGCTAACAACCCCGTTATGGTTTTGCAAAATTTAGGCTATGCCTGGTTTAGACGTTGGCATTTTAGCGTGGTAATTGGTTATGATTTAACACAGCAAACAATAACCCTCAGAACGGGTGAGTACTTAAATTACACTCTTAGCCTCAAATTATTCGAGAAAACTTGGGCACGTGCAAACAATTGGGCTGTCGTCATGACTTGGCCGCATCAACTGCCTAAAACAGCACAAGCCTCACATTTTTTAAAGGCCAGTCATGCATTAGAACAAGTAGGGGAGATCAAAGCTGCCCAAGCCGCTTATCAAGCAGCCATTGAACGCTGGCCAAACCACAACTTAGCGTATTTTGGCGCGGGCAATACAGCTTATGCTTTACAGCAATATCAACAATCCAGTGAATTTTTTGCAAATTATATCAAACAGGCCCCTCAATCTGCTGCTGTTTGGAATAATTTTGCTTACAGTTTACAAAAGACAAAGTGTTACAGAGAAGCTGTTTTAGCAATTCAATGTGCTTTACGCTTGTCACCAAAATCACCTGAGTTGATGGACAGCTATACAGAAATCACAACTCAACAGCATCAACAAACAGCATTTTGTAATACTCCAAAATGCCCTCTTTGATTCTTAGGCTCATTTACAAAAATCATATGATTCACTTGCCGAAATCAACACACTCTTATCTGTTGCACTAACAGCTTGCCGGTTTTGAACACGTGCATTGTTAATATCCGTTGAAAGCGGAGCGACCTGGTAATCATAGACAACTCTGGGTTTAAAATAACATTCAAAAGATGATAACGTTGCTGTTTCATCCAGCCAATGCGCACACTCCTTCACACTCAGCACAACAGGAAAACGTTGATGCAAAAACGTAAAAGTACTATGGCTTTGCGTTGTCACAATCGCGCAAGACTCTAAGTAATACTCCTGCTTCTCCCATAAATCCCAGACTACAGCAAAAGCCAAAGCTTGCCCTTGAGGCTTAATCAAATAAGGCTGCTTTATACCCGATTCCATTTTCCATTCAATAAAACTACTCGCTGGAATAATCCCTCGCCTGTAACGATAAGAGCCTTTAAAAGCTTTACTGGCGTTTAAATTTTCACACCGCGCATTGAACATGGAAAATTTTGTAGTCATCTCATGAGCCCAATGCGGTGTTAACCACCACCGCATCTCTCTCACCGCTCTTTGACCTGCTTCTTGTACAATAACGGGTACTGTTGCTGTAGGAGCAATATTATAGCATGGCGGTATCGGTGGACACTGAATATCAAGCTCATGAATTAATGCATTGACGAACTCATCTTCTTCAATATTAAAACGGCCACACATCATTTTACTCTCACATCGCAATCTTCTCTACAGCCAACTGCTCCAAAAAGGCTTCTAATTTATGCCTACGCCGATGCAACCCCTGTAGTTGAGTAGTACGATTGATCATGGCTTGCTGTATAAGCACAGAGAGAGCCGCATCAAAACTCAAGCGATAATCATCAGCAATAGCCATAAGCGCTTTTTGATTGTTTTGATTGATATCAAGTTCAATTTTCATCCTATTTTCTTTCCACTTAATATAAAAAAAGAAGCATTGTAGCATATGAATAAGGCCAATTTCTTAAACTCGATTTATACAAGATGGGTTCTTCATTGTTCAGTCATATAGCGGCTTTCAGAAAGGTTAGATGGTTGTTGCCTTCCTCGATCGACCGCATCATGTATTATTTATACACTCAGCGGCTCTCACTCGTCGGCGCC
>JANQJO010000024.1 GCA_028281605.1 Pseudomonadales bacterium | reverse complement strand
GCTTATAGAGCCAGAGAAAATCCCACCGATTATCTGACAGCTTTACAAAAATACCAATCCGACCTTGCAGCTCGACCACAGCTGTGGATGCCGTGGAATTATCGAAAGCGAATTGAACAGCTTTTACAAGAAAAAATCAACGAAGCTGCTTGAGTTTCAAGCGATAAAGCACGTTCTCGTAAAGTTACTTTCAATTAACCAATTTATTTCTTCCGCTGTTGCTGAGAAAATGTCAGCATTACTTACTGAAAAGTATTTAAAACAAAGGGGTTCTAAGAGCTCTAAAAAAGCATTTGCACAGGCAATGAATAAAGTCTCTGATTCATCTCCCGAGAATGAAGACAAGCTTTAATTGCCCGACCATACACTCAGCATCGCAAATTGTTGTTTGGTAAGGTTTAGAATATAGAAGTTAACCAGGCTATCCACAGGGTGTCATAACCACCGCTTCGCTTTGGTTATGACACCCGTGATAGCGGCGTTAACCAACGAAACATATGTAAGATCGGGACTATGTTAAAAGAAGAGTTTCATATTGGGCAAGATTTTTTCACAGCATCAGGTCATTGGCGTTGCACTGACATTGGCACACGTGTCATCATTGCAATCCAATTAAATCAGGAAGACTCTAGAAACTATTACGGCCCACCATATTTAATCCCAGAAACTGTTTTTGATGAATACGATATGGAAGGATGCAGTTTAAATCCTGTCGAATTTGTAAACCAGAAAGCAATCTTTACAAAAAGTCAGAAATTCAGTGATATCCAAGATGCTCTTATGTTTGTTAGTTCTTCAGTTTATGGCCAGAATACAGCATTACTGAATAAATCAACATGGAAAATCTTCTTTAACTCTGAGTCTGGGGATCTCGATGACATGGACGAGTTTGCCGAAGAGCAGTATGACCCTACAATTCACATAGAGATTCCCCACAAAAATGAATTGGGGTTAGGCCAAAATCTCGTTTTTAAGTTTGTAGACCAGTTCATACCCGATGATGCTATCAAGGTAGACAAAATTTTTAAAAAACGAGGAGCATACTCTCAATTCAAGGATTTCTTGGAATCCAAAGGGATACTACAAAAGTGGTATGATTATGAGCAGCAGTGCGAACAACTTGCTATTCTCCAATGGTGTGAAGAAAATAATATCGATATCAGTGACTAACCAGGCATTGCAGCGTACAAGCCTCTGAATGGCGGTTAGGCGACCTCAAGCGCCCAGAGCCTAGCATTTCACCAACAGAGCATTGGAGCAAGAAGTGAAAGGTGTAGGCAATCCAAAGTTTTTGCTACTGAAAAAAACACGGAAAATAAGAGAAATACTATTTAGTAATCCTTATCCGATGGACAACAACATATTCTAGATCGTAAACCCAGCGGAAAATAGCTCTTATTTTTTGAGCTTTCAGTTAGATTTTTACCTTAGAAATACTAGCAAATAGATTGTGATTTAATCAATTTTAGTTTCACTAGACATTACTATAATCTAGAATTTTTCTTAAAACTTAGATGCAATTGCTCTGTAGTGTCAAAGTTAAAAACGTATCTCATTAAAATGTTCTAATTTGAGCTTTACGGCGACGACGATTACTGGTAGGTTAATACAAACGACAACATAACATCGTTTCTGATGCTAACAACAAAAAATAAAAATATAGTATAGTAAATAGGACTCAAAGTCATGCCTAGCTTTTACCTAAAGCACCTTTTACGTGTCGTGAAAAAAACATCACTCACGGCTTTTTTTTCACCATCAAAATATTGTAAGAGCTTTTGCGATAGAATAAAAAATATTTTATTGCGCACTGGATGGCTAATATTTTTTAGCCTGTCATCCTGTGGTGGTGACTCTGCTCAACCTGTTATAGATGTACCGATAGAAGGGCGTGTTCAACTAAGAGGAAAGATGGTTGGAGGTGCTAATGTACATATCTATGATGTCGAGCAGGGCTATGATGAAGCCATTTACCCTTTAGAGGGGTCTGTTCTTACTGGCTCTGGATGTACCGGTACCAATGCTCTAGGCTCAATTACTATCGCAGGAGGTCAGTTGAATATTAAAGAGGATGCTCTTTATCTAATAGAGGTTGGTGCAGACCCAGATGAAACGCAAAAATTATGCAGCGATGATGCTGTTAAAATTCAAGCAAAGCTCCATGCTCTGGTTCAAGGAAAATACTTAAAAAACAAGTCACAGTGGCAAGTCACTATACTCAGCGAAATGTTATATGCTCGTGTGAGACCTCTTTTATTAGCCAATATGCCCAAAGACAGCATCATAGAAACCCTCAATGGACTGGCGAAAGATTTGCTGACTGAAGATATCAGTGGCGATAATGAAATAGATTACTATGATATTTTACTTTGGACGCCTGACAAGCAAGACATGCTCACCGTTAATTTAACTTATCTTGAGGCGTTAACCGAACAAACTATTTTTAAGCAAGGCAGTGAAAATAACCATAAATCAAATACACAAAGAGAGAATTCAAATATTCATCAGGATTTTCTTGACCTTTTGTTGAAGCAAAACCGGGCTAAAATCAATTATGAATCCACTCAAGAACAAATGGACTTCTCTGCTTTTGTGGATAAGTTGCCAGAAGATGATGATAGTAATTTTTTTAGTTTTATTACAAAAAATAATAGTAGTCGTGTTTTTGCTATTACAGAAAATGAAAAGATTGGCTACCTTGCAACCCAAAGAGGTATCGAAATTTATGGCATAGAAAAAAAACTAAACCCTGAGTTCAAGGGCCTCGAACTCAACGGCACAGCCATTTACGATCTTAAGGTTAAAGGTGATCGTCTACTTGTGGCCAGTGATGAAGAAGGCATTTGCTTGTTTAACATTCGTAGTCCAGAAAGGCCTGAAAAATTACAATGTACTGGGGAAAGTAGCGAAGGGCTTTATTACAGCGCCGACTTTACGGATAATTATATTTACGCTCTAAAAGCCTCGGGTTATCCCTATCGGCTCAGTAAAGGCTTAGGCTATAGCGTGTTTCCAACAGAATTTGAATATGCATCCTTTTTGACTAGAGCTGCCATAGAAAAAAACGGATCAACTGACTGTGTTTGGAATACATTGGATGAGCGTTATCTGATAAAACCTAGAAGCTCAATAGAAATATTTTCTATTGATGAGAAGCCAGATGACGGTTTTGGTACATTTATTGAAATAGAGCTATCACAAGGATTTTCTGAGTTATTTGACAATAAAATAAAAAATGGGCCAAAAGCAAATAAAATTATACTACAGGAGAGTGATGGTTATGCTTTTATTTTAACAGAAGACTCCCTGCATGTTTTTGATATCACACCGGTAGAACAGGACCAGGATGATGAAGACATTTTTTATATTGGCCCAATAGAAACCAATGGCGGTGAAAGTGGATGGATGAATACAGACATAGCTATTCATGAAAACCATTTATACATTGGTTCAGCGAAAATAATAGACAATGACAGAATCCCCGCTGCTAGCATCGTTGGAAATACAGCGTCCATTAATTTGGAAAATGCTTTCTCAGGCGCGGGTAAGGTCTCTGTTTATGAGATGAGTGATGTGTTTAATGCTGTGTTGCCTTTGACGGCCAAAGTGAGAACATTAGGAGCCGTTAGTTCCATTAATATTTCTGGAGGAAAAGTTTTTATATCAGAAAACACGGCAGCGATTTCGCCTCGCCCACCAATAATTCCTTTAGCACTACCTGTTTCAGGAGCACTTTCTATCTACAATACTAATCAAATCCTAGAATCTTACCCTAATGAGCCTGAGTCATTGAATAGATATAAGTTTCCTAGAGTGGTAAGTAGTACTCAAACTGGAATATACACTTACCTTTCCGGGAATGGTCTTAGCGCTGTGCGTTTAGGTGAAGATAATCAAATCATAAGTCGTGATCCTATGCGATGCGGCAGGACAGAAGAAAGCATGTGCCAAAAATCTTTTCATTTGAGCAACACCGAATTTACCCCTCCGCTTTCTTATAGAAGGAATCTCTCTGTTGATGTTCTAAATATGCAGGGCAAATTAGGCTCTCTAATAGAAAAATTTCTTAGTACACCAAAACTCGATTCTTTTTTTTCTTGGATAGCTGAACGTGCTTGTGACCAACCTATTATTTTATTAGGCATACAAATTGATATTAAAAAGATGGTAGATCGGTTTTTAGATGAAAACATACCTGACAAGCAAGATTTTGATAACCTTTTGAATTCACTCTTCGTTCCGACCGCTGAAAAATCGAACAATCTAGGTTCAGAGGTGATTGGGGCTGATGCCGGAAGAAATGGCCAAAGCTCGCCCGAAGTGGCTGGAACGATGAGCGACGCTAAACTTTTCACGGGTAGTAAAAGTGATAATAATTCATCCAATATTGATGCTAACTTTGAGACATATAAATTTCGAAATTACATGGGAGCAACACTTATTGAAGGCAAACTAAAATTATTGAATGCAAATCTAGAAGATCAAAAAATCACTGCTTGCAATATTCCTCCCCAAATACCATCAGAAGAACCCGTTGAAATCACAGAATCAGATTGCATATTAAAAGAACTTCACACTGAAGAAACAAATATATCAGCATCCAATTTTTTGGGCTTAGGTTTCCATATATCTGATAACCATATTTACGTGGAAACTCCAGAAGATCCGCCTTTAAAACGTTTTACTGTTTCAAACTTTGGATTTTCCGAAGAAGAAGTTTTACCTTTGTCTTTGCCTGCTGGAGTGAAAGCAGACGCTATACTTGAAGAGGAAGACATCATATATGTCTTATCAAGTATCAAGCAGTCTGAACGAGAGCTATATGTTTATTCAAAAAACGACCAAAATAATTCTAAGGACCCAATTCAACTGTCAGAGTCAAAATGTAACAGCCCTCTTCAAGAAAGCATAGGCCAGTTTTTCTGGTTGAGACCAAGCCTAATAAAATATAACGATCAACTCATTATTAATACTAACTACTGCATCCACTCAGTTCATATTTCTGAAAATTTGAAAGTAGAAGATCCACAAGATTGGTTATCTGCTGAAGATTTAGGTGGCCTAAGTTCTGTTTTTTCTGATGTAGCTGTTGATGTTGAAAACGGCTATTTATTTGTTGCCAATCTAGTCAACAAAATCGATGTTTACAAAATTAGTGAAAACCAAAAGCCTGAGTACCTTTATTTTTATCCAGTGGATAGTTCTTTAGCTACTACCAGCTTGGTTTATCAACAAGGTACATTGACAGCATTGATGGCCAATCCAGATTCTCAAAGGCCATGGAATATAACAACTTTTAAAACTCCTGTTGTATCTAACTTACCTTAGAAACTTTATTTATGAGCAAGCTAATAGTTCGTTTTAAAGACACAGCTCCATTATCTAAGTCAAGTAGATTGATGCGAACATTATGCTCGCTTGTAGTCTTATCGAGCTTTTCTCAATTCACACCGGCTGATATTTTTACAGAAGAAGTACTGATAGCCCATGGTTTCGTGGCAGGAATACGCCAGCTTAAATTTGATAATGTACTTGATGAAAAGGTGACTTTACCTATAGCACGTTACTCTATATCAGGCTTATACAAAAGAGTGTTATTCAGCGTAGACTACGAATGGACTTTAGAAGAAGATGACAGCTTTATTAACTTTTTTAGAGCGAGCGAAGGTGGTACGCCTGATCAACCAGTAGGAGGCGTTGCAAGCAGAAGAGAATATCGCTTGGCAATTGACTATTGTTTGAAAAAAAGAAATGGAGTCAACCAATGTCTTTACTCACTATCAGCGGGTTACATTGACGCCCTTACCGATGTTGAATTCACCAGAAGGTTTTCAGATGACTGCTCTGATGATGTTTTTTCAGAAGAGTATGCTGAAAAAGGTTTGTATCTTGGTTCAACTCTAGCTCAAAAAATATCTGATGGTCGTTATGGAGAATTACTCTATAAAATCTCGTATTCCTGGTTAAAGGGAAGCGTGTATGATACTAAGCTCTTGGGAGGAAGGGACTGCAAAAATTCAGAACTTTCTCGTTTTACCTTGAAAGGTGATACCAATGGATTAAGTTACGGGATAGTTTGGAATAAAGAATGGTGGTCCTCTTATCAAGACCTCTCAGCGCTTAATTTTTCATTTGGCATCAAACAAAACAATTATGTTTTTATGCCAAAAAGATTGGTCAGTTTTGAAGGAAATCTCGATCTATCCAATGAATTATTTAATCGGGAACAAAATTTCACTCTAATTTTTGCGGGATTTTTTTGGGTTATGTAGTGACTAGTGGCCAGCATTGAACAAAGATACGTAAGGAAATCTTAGATGCAGAAAATGATATTGATGTTTATATTGTTAAGTGTTTCTACGATTAATGCAACACCTACAATAAGAGTTTTATCTCGTTCAGGCCAATCTGAGATCATACCCGTACCAATACACTATATAGAATATGGTAAAAATATTAGTTTCTGTCTCTCTGAAACAAACAAAGTGGGTCATACACTTCTATATTGGGAAGATCCAAATGGGGCATTAAAACCTCTTGATAAAGCAGATGCGTCTGAACGCTGCTGGCCGTCTAAGCAAGGCTTAATGCTCAATGATCGAGGTATGCATACTTTTTATTTTATTTCTGATCATCGATATTCAGAAATCAAAAACTTATGGAAAGAAACTACTTTGACAAAGCAGAAAACTATCTTGTATCAGGATGAGGCTCAAGACTTTCTAAGTGACATGGCAAGAAAACTGTATGTCTACCCGATAATCACTTGTGATGCAAACTTTCATGAAAATAAAGATGATAACCAAAAAAGTAAAGGCTTTAAGAGCTGCCAGTTACCATGTAAAATTGATATGCGAAGTGTACGGGAAACCTTAAATGAACAACAAACATATAGGCAGTTTTGTGTGTATTCGTATTAGTCTTCTGCTAAATAACAGGTATGGGTATTCTAAATTCAGGTTTTTTAAAAAAGAACTTTGGATTTGAATTTTTTCCTGACCAAGGTCTTTGATCATTTTTTTCACGTCTAACCTCTTCTGAGATGATATCAAATAATGCGCTGATTCTTACAGGGTACTTTTGAATATTCTCTAACATATGCTTAGTGAAAAGACTATTTCTTTGTCCAAGAATATCTGCTGCGGTACTGCCTGGTGACGTGGCATGTGCAATAAAACTACGACCTAAGAGTTCAACTTCATCGCTCAATCCTATTGGCAAGCTAGGTTTTGATTGTCCTTGTGAGGTATCAAGATAACTGCGACAAGCATCTAAGATAAAGATTTTTAACGCAGGCTTCTTGTATTCAACTTCGTTTGCAATCTGAGACAGAGAGAGTGATTTAAAAGACATTTCTGCTACACGACTTTGATCTGCATCCACTGGCACAAAAAAGTTGTTTCCTTGATATTGAAAGCCATGACCAGAATAATAAACAAGCGCAATGTCTCCTGGAGAAATGACTCTTCTGAATGCTTTAAGTAGGTCGTCTTGGTCTTCTGTTTTAAAATTAGTTTCTAAAATTACATGATCAAAGCCTAAGTCTGTCAAAAGATTAGCCACATCTTGTGCGTCATTGACAGGGCTTTCCAATGTTTTATCTGCTTGCTCGTAGGCTGCATTCCCTAGCACTAGCGCAACTCTTTTACCTGATTTAGGTAATGGTATAGATAACGATGTACAGGCAGAGAGTAGGTATATATTTAATATTATCAGTAGTATCCACTCTTTTTCTAGAATAAAAACCTTTTGGTATTGCATGTGAGCCTCTCTTTATTATGTTGTTTTGCAAAGTAGGTGCAGCAAGATGCTTCACCTACTGGATTAAATTTAATTAATGAAATGCTGTTGTTACAGCATTGTATATCGGATTAATCATTGTTATGAGTCGGTCTTTTGCATGTAAATGGCAATAAATACGCTCTCTAGCCTCCTTTGGTAGTTTTAACAAAGCATTAAGAGAACATTTAAATGCCTTTTCAACGATTGCTTCAATATTTATTCTATCATTTTTTTCAAAGCATTTGTTAATATGTTCTGCAATTCCCAACGTAGCAGTTATGGAGACATCTTCAATGAAATCATAGCCAATCTGCATTAATTGACCATTTTTATGTGTTGGCAGTAGCTGGCTGAATATATTGATTTGGTCGGCAAATTTATTTGCTTTCATATGGCAATATAATTTACTGAATATTGTCAATGCGAATGCTCCCCCTGGTGGCAAGATAGGCAGGTCTTTGACGATATCCAACACAGAAACGAGACTTGAGCTGCTTTTGTTTGAAGCCAGCCATTTATTCTGTAGTAAGTGAATACAGTCCAAGCAATTTGCCCATTTTGTTTGATAGTTTTTTTGAAACTGAATCAGAGCTTGCATTACGGTCCTTTTATTTGAAAAATAGTTAAATATTTTCTCTAACGTTGGTTTTGTTTCTTGCCAAGCTACTGAAAATTTACCATAAGATGCTGTTCTCAATTCGTACTGCTGTGCTAAGCCGTCTATCCTAGCAGGGCAGGATTTAACAATCTGTAGTTCATGTAAATTTTGAACAGCAGATGTTTGCCCAACATTTTTTGTGAATGAAAGGCATTGTGCACGAAATGATTCTATTTTAATCATAATTAGGTTCCTAGTGTTACTTGTGGATGAAGGAACCAAGCGCTTGGTCATTTATTTACTGCTTCATCTTCATTACAACAAACTCACTAGGAATTAGCCTGAATAATGGCAGGTTATAAATAAGACTTTTTAGGAAATTTATGGTATTTTTCGTAATAAATAATGATTTTTACGGAAATTAGAATAGAAAGTAGTCTGCTATGCCTGATATCTTTGAGTTTGATGTCCAGAATCAAGAGCATCAAAAATTGCTTCAAAAATATGTCAATATGACTAGGCTACGAACTAGGAACACACTTGATGAGGCCCAAAGAAGACGCATAAATTATGTGTCTACTGGAGTGTATATTGGTGATAGTCCGAGAAGGATGCAAGAAAGAATGCCCAAGCAAATTGCAGAAGGGTTTGGAGAAACATTAGAAGCGCTTTTAAACTTTTGCCATGAAAATACGGTCAAAAATTGCCAAGATACAATACAAGATGAGGGGGCATTTGTCATTACACCCTCTGAGAATTTAGGCAATCAAGGTTCAAACCAAGTAGATTCAAAGGCTATCGAGGCTGGAAACAGAAAAAGCAATCAAAATGTGCTCGAAATATTTGGTGTGATGGATGAGGTGCAAAACGAAGTAGAAGAGAATGTATCAAAAAAAGAAGATCTTGAATCTCTTGCGAAAGAGATTTGTTCTGCTCCAAATTGGCGAAAATGGATCTATTCACTTCAGCAATTTGTTTTTAGGAAATACATACTCATAATACTGACGCCTTTGGTGGCACTGATAATGGCCATTGGTGTGTATTGTTTTTATCCTGATGTATTTATACAAAATCCAAAAATCAGCTCTTTTTCCGTGTTAGCACCTATTGATCCTAAAGCCTGTTACATTCAAAGTGTTTTACTGATAGAGACACAAATGCGGTCGTTAAGTGATAGGCACACGCTATTTGATGGCGATTGCTTTGCTCTGGAATTGGTTTGGAACAACATCGGTCGCCTTTACTTGTTAACTGAAACAGAGCAAGGTTTACAGCGTTTGCATCCTAATAAATGTGGTGATGCAGGTTACATACAAGGTACTTTGGAACAAGTACGAAAAATATACTTTCCTGAAAGTAACGGTGTTATTCTTTCAGAGCTTTATCAATTAGACCATAAAAATCGTACAGAATATATTTATGCACTAGCTATTGATACAAAACATATCAGTAGTAAACAGAAAAAGTGGTTGGATTTCATCACAGATTGCTCAAATAAGAGCGTAGATCAAAACCCTAGTATCAGCATGAATGCCTTTAGTAAGATGGATTCAGAATCACTACAGCAAAGTTTGGATTGGTTACGTATTAGTATCCAGCATACTCATCGGCATGAGATACAGTAAATTAAGACATGATGATATGTGATAGTAAGGAGTTAGGAATGGTCACCAAGGAACTGTTATCCTAATCAAAATTTCTTTAGGTTTTAAGCTCGTAACAACATTATATTGGTCTCTTCTATGTCACTAATGAAAAAAATTTTAATTGCGCTTTCTATTTTTATCGTTGTTTTGCTGTCAACAGCTACTGCTGCATACAAACTTATTGATGACAAAACCATTGAAAAAAATGTGTTGGAAGCATTACAAAATACTTTACAACGCACAGTTAGTATTGATGGTAACTTCACGTTAACACGCTCTCTACGCCCTACTTTTCAAACATCTGGGATTCGCATTGCCAGTGCTGACTGGGATACAAGCCCTTATTTGCTTAAAGCAGAAAAAATTGAGTTTAGGATTGCCTTGGCCAAGCTATTACGTGGTATTATCAGTATCGAAAATATCGTATTCAATGATACTGTCATAAATATTAAGCGAAATAAGCAGGGCTTATCTAATTTAGAACTTTCATTGTCCGAACCCACTGAAGAAAGCGGTAGGTCTTCTGCGCGTCTTGATGTGGTTAATCGTCTTGATGTGGTTAATATTGAGGCCAAAAATCTAACTATCAACTACACGGATAAACAAGCTGAAAAATCATTCGTTTATACACTCGATTCATTCAGCTTGCATCCCAGCAACAAAGAAAATATTCACATTTCAGCTGTGAGCCGTTTCAATGATCAGCCGCTAGAGCTGACCAGCGAAATGTGTCTTATACACCACTTGCTCAAAGGTAAAGATTGCAGAATGTCTACACAAATTAATGCTGTACCGTATCAAGGTAATATTAAGGGCAGCTTGAACCTGGCCAACAGTCATATCAATATGAGTATTGATATTCAAGCAGAAGATATCAGCACATTCTTACTAACAAAAGAATTACCATTGCCTAATACAGAGAATTTAAAAGTCACTGCTTTAGTAAGTGGGCCATTCAATGCTGTAAATGTTTCAAACTTAAATACACAGCTTGCATTAAAAGATGCCAAGATCAAAGCACAGGGACATATTGACGCTATAAACACTCTTTCTGGCGTTAAAATATCAATTAATGCAGAAGGGAAGCATCCGAGTTGGCTCAATGAAGTTCAGCAAACTATCGCCGCCGATCTAATAGATGAATACTCGATACAAGCTAGCATCAAAAAGTCTGGGAATGTTATTGCTATAGAAAAGTTAGCATCAAAAATAGCTATTAAAGACATTGTCACCTCGGTGCAGGGAGTCATCAAGCTTGCAGAAGGAAGCAATCCATTTATAAACCTTAGCGTGCAAATTGATGGAAAAAACATACAGCACTTTGGAAGTGTCATTAAACAGCCATTGCCTGCCTCCAAGTATTTTTCACTAGCCAGCAACGTAATGTACAAGGACTCTACACTACACTTATCTGACTTAAAATTAGCCTTAGATGACACTAAATTAGCCGGTAGCAGTGAAATTGAGTTTTTTTCATCTCCGAGTGTTCGTGTCAGGCTCAATGCGGACTCGTTAAATATTGAACATATCCTTGCTACATTCCAAGACAATAGCAATAAAAAAGAAGTTTCTGACCCAGAAAAAAACGAAAAAGCCAAACTATTTTCCGAAGAAAGAATTGACTTGGATTGGCTTAAATCGGCTGACACTGACATCTCACTTTTCATCAATGATTTGATATACAAACAGGCAAACTTAAAAGATATCATGGCTACGATAACTGCAAAAAACAACATCGCAGTTCTCGATATAAAATCATTGTCTTATCTAGATGCTAACTTACTTGCTAACGCAAAAATTGATGCAAACAAAAAGATTTTTTCTCACAGTCTACACACAGAAAATTTTGACCTTGGAAAGCTGTTAAATGAAATTGAAGTAAGCAAAGCTTTACAAGGTAAAATGGATGCTTCAATTAATGTAACTTCTCATGGCGCTACTAGCCAACAAATAGCTAATAATGCCAATGGAAAAATTACCGTCATCATGACAGAAGGCTCACTTGTCGATGCGCCTATTGACTTACTCGCCAGTAACTTATTGGTTGAGCTTATGCCAGGTAAGTCAAAAAAAGATAACACAAAGATTGAATGTTTATTTGTACAGTTCTCAGGAACAAAGGGTATTTTTAAAAGTGAGGCAACGTTGCTCAACACAGAAAATATTGTAATGACAACTGATGGTTCTGTTCATTTAGGTGAAGAAAAACTGAATTTATTATTAATGCCAAAACCTAAAAACATTGAGCTATTTACTTTAGATTCAAATATCCGTATTTCAGGGGATATTGCTGACCCAAGCTTTTCATTAGACAAAAACTCTGTGTTTAAAAAAATATTAAAAACTGCAGGAACATATGCCCTAGGGCCGGTAGGGTTAGGACTGACAATTCCGTTTTCCACTATGGGTAACAAAAAAAGTGAAAAATGCTTCAATGAAGTAGCAAGCACTACTACAAAGGCCGTAGAAGCGCAGCAAGAAGCTGAACGCATTGCTAAAGAAGCTACGATTAAACCCCTAGACTTGTAGAAAATAATGATAGAAAAATTTCACAAGATCGAGCATTGGTTGGTTGCAATGCAACCTCAAGTTTATTTTGCTTGCCCTGCCTGTTGGAGAGATAAAGGTTAATCAGTTTTATCGAAATGAAAGTAACGTGTCAGTTACATCTTATTCAGTTCTTCAGAGAAACAGCCATGAGCGATAACTTTTTCGCCACCCCAGGTGATGAAAATTGCATTTACACGGTAAAGTATCAAGTTGCTTTAGAACACAGATTTATGCAGGAGCTTAATCATATCGTATATGGAATCATACTCACTGATTGTTGAGGAAAAAATAATCAGAGTCAAAGATTCTAATGAGTAGAACTTATTGGTATTTACCGTGCAAATGCAATTTTCATCACCTGGGGTGGCGAAAAAGTTATCTCTCATGGTTGTTTCACTCCTTAAAATATAAAAAGTATACTTTTAAAATAAATTATTTACATGGGTGTGGAACAAGGTGTATCATACAAAAGTTAGTGAAGTGGTATCTAAATTACAGTTGCCTTTTTAAGTTGTAATGCATTACATGCATGTAATGTAATGATCAAGAAATGTGATTTTAAATACTAACTAGAATAAAGGGGAGAAAGGGCACTTATGCAATCACAATCACATGCGCTTACCTCAAATAGACAAACAGCCTTACAATTGCCTGAGTCAGTACAAGGGGCTCGTCCAGTTTCGAAGTTATTTAGTATTTTGTTGTCAGGCATTACTGTGTATCATCAAACGAAAGACCCGCGGTTAGCCATGTGTGCGACGGGTCTGTTGACCGTTTCGCATGCGATTGGTACAGACTTCCGTAATATCCTCACTATTGGGTTGCCGTGTGTATTGGCCGGTACAGTTGCATATCAGACCTTTAGGCTTACTCCTGTTGCTTTGAGCGCTGCACTTTTAACGGGGGTTGCTTTAAAAGGCATACATACCTTGGATCGTCGTTTATGGGGAGACAGTAGCCTAGCACCTCATGAGACCTTTCGAACTAACCTAGCTAATTTTATGTCGATTGTTTCTACTACTTTGATGTTAAGTGCCGGTTCTTCCCAGCAAGAGATACTGTCTGGGGTTATCGTAACCTGTTTAGCGGGAATGTTAATTGAAAACTCTCCAGCTTTTAGCGATTTAAAGGGCTTGCTTGTTGTTTTGACACTGACTTCTTTGGTTCACGCATTTGTTCAGCGTTATTGTATCACGATACCTATGGCTTGCGCGTTGGCTAATGTAATGAGTGAACTAAGAAATCGTATGGATGTAGGTTTTGGTACAGATGAAGTTCTTAGAGTGCCTCAGTTGAAACAAGAGCGTGCGCAGAGTATGCAAAAACGAGTGCAGACTGGAAGAGGGGAGAATGAAGGTAGCCGTGTGCAGCAGCAGGAGGAACCACCTAGAGTTTCGGAACCCCCAAGGTTGCTGCAAGCTGAAATAATACCAACAGATTCTATATCTGATTGTAATACACCCCCTGTTGTCGATGAACAGCAGGCTGTAGTTTTGGAGGCTATTCACAGGTTGAGCCAACAATTAGAGAGGGCACATCGGGAGCAAGTAAATTCTAGTCAGAGAGAGACGGATCAATTGAGGCAAGAATTGCAGAGGCAAATAGATGATTTAGGTTCTCGAATTGATAGTCATGCCGAAGATATTAGTGGACTCAAGCAGAAACCAAAGGGTAGATTTGACCTGATGAAAAGGCTTAAGGGGGGGTAATTCATAAAACAAATAAGGTAGTTTATTCACTAAAACCATTATTTTCATAGATTTATAAAAAAATAGAGGCATAACAATGACAATATCGGTTTCTCAACAATTAACACAGTTGCATAGACCAGGGGATGTAGGTAAGCAAGCAATTTTTTCTTTTTTGCGTGTGTGTAAAAAATTCTTCTCATTACCCCTAATTATGTTTCCTTCGAGAGTTCGGGAAGACAGTACTCTTTCTTTAAGGTCATCAACTTCCCCAAACAGGCTTGAGAAAGTGCAAGAATACAAAAACTATTTAACTGCGTCTAATTTAAGTCAGGCCAATAACAATAATGTGTGGGAAGCATTTTCATCTAAAGCAACAGGGGTGTCTGAAGGAAAGTGTACTCAAGATCGGTACAGTGTAGTCATGGTGGCACTCAAGGAGTTGGAAACATCATTCAAAAAAGAATTAGAAAATTCAAAAAAAGAGTTTCAGCAAACAATGGCTGAGATTAGAGAAGATTTAGGAAGACAATTAAAAGATTTAACACGTCGTGTACAAGAAAATGATAAAAATTTAGAAGGTCTTAAAAGATCAACGAGGGTGACACGTGATGATATGGAAATTCCTGATATCAGTAAAGGTCAAGAAGATTTTTATTCTCGTTTGAGCCACAGTGACAGAAAGTCTGTTTTAGATGCAATTAATAAGGATAGGGAGCGTATGTTAAACAAAATAAGGATTCAGTAAGAAAAACAGCCATGAAGTGATGGGGTAAAAATTTGAAGACCCTACGCTTTATGAGCTAACGCCACCATCTACGGTCCAAATTGATCCTGTTGAATAGGTCGATTCTGATAAAGTAAAGATGACTCTGGCAATTTCTTCAGGAGTGGCCAGCCTTTTAATTGCACGGCTATAATCTACTTTCTTTTTGAATTCAGCCAGAGAAATGTTTGGAACATCCATTTTGTCTAAGATAGGCGTTTGTGTACCACCAGGGCAAATCGCATTGACTCTTACGTGCTGGGGGGCTAGCTCTACAGCAAGAGATTTTGTCAGTGATTCTAAAGCTCCTTTGGTTGCAGCATATAAAGACAAACCGGGTACACTGCTACGTGTAATGATTGAAGACACATTAACCACTGAACCTTTGCACTTGATTAAGCTGGGTGCTAGTTTTTGAGTTAAAAAAAAAGGCGCCTTAAAGTTAATTGAAAATTGTTCTTGGTAATCTTCTAGAGATATATCAGAAAAATAATTGAACTTTGCAACAGCTGCGTTGTTAATCAGAACATCTAGGTTGTCGTTGTGAAATTTTGATGCGATTTCTACAATAGAATCTATATATTTTAAATTAGCAACGATAGGATAAGCTTTTATCTTATCAGCCATCTCTTCTGTTTTGTTACGATCACTTCCAACAATATAGACAGCATAACCAGCTTCTTTAAACAGCTCTGCAGAGGCAAACCCTATCCCTGAGTTTCCACCAGTAATCAGTACCGATTTACTCATGTGTTATTCACCTGCTTTATGAACTTTTTTCGACCCAATAATTTCCTAGAACAAGAAAATCAATTTCTGTACCTAAAAAACATCGAATTGCATCTTTAGGTGAGCAGACAATAGGTTCACCCTGAACATTAAATGAGGTGTTAATTAAACATGGAATTCCAAATGCCTCGTGGAATTTTTGTAGTAAAGAATAAAGGCGAGCGTTCTTTTGTTTGGATACCGTTTGTACACGAGATGTGCCGTCGGTGTGAACGACTCCTGGAATGGCTTTTTCGTATTTTTTATTGATTTGAAAAGTGAACGTCATATAATCAGAACTTTGTTTTTTGTCTACTTTAAAATAATCTTTGAAATATGAGTCTAAAATGATAGGAGCAAATGGGCGGAAAGTTTCCCTTTTTTTGACTTTTATGTTGATGATATCTTGGATGTCGGCATAGGTTGGATCGGCTAAAATACTACGGTTACCAAGCGCTCTGGGACCAAATTCCATACGTCCTTGGAACCAAGCGATAATACATTTGTCTCTTAGTGTATTTGCTGTACGTGAGTAAAGCTCAGCATCTGTAAGTGCTTCAAAGCGCACCTGTGTGTTAAACTCTTTTAACGCTGCTTGAATATTTTCAGCATCATATTCAGGTCCAAGATAAGGTGTGATTTTCTGATCAACGAACATTTTTTGTTGATATAAGCAGTAAAATGCAGCACCGATACAAATGCCTGCATCATTGGCTGCAAAGCTCACATGTAGATCATGAAAGCGAGAATTTTTTAATATGTGGCTGTTATTAACGCAGTTCAGTGCGACACCTCCATCGAATATGAGTTCGTTAAAGCGTGTTTGACTTTCAAGGTGATGAATTTGATGGAGTGTTGCTGTTTCTAAGAGCAGTTGAATAAAGCTAGCTATATCTCTTTTCAAACTTTCATTATTTCGATTTTCATTTGTATAGCCAAAATATTCGATTAGATTACTATAATATTCATCTGTATCGGCAAATGTACTGGGTAAGTTGAGTGTATAGGCCCCGTTAGGTTTTAATTGAATGATATTTTGTATCAAATGCTTAAAGCGTTGTCGATTACCATAAGATGCTAATCCCATGATTTTGTATTCGTCATTGTTTGGGACGAAGCCTAGAAAGCGCGTAAATTTTCCGTAAAGTAAACCTAAAGAATCTTTTATTGGGACTGAAGCATCATTAATAATATGAAAACCGTCTCGCGATATTTCCCCCATAATAGATGATAAATGTTCACTTCTGCCATCAGAAATAAAAAAAGCCGCATCTTTATATTGGGCGCAAAAATAACCGCTCATTAAGTGAGAAATATGATGCGGTACGAAAATAAATTTCTCTTTTTTGAATTCTGTTGACATGAGTTCATTGAATTCTTGTATGATTGCTTCGTGCCGGCTGAGTTCAAGGTAGAGTTTTTGCTGTTTTTCTAAAGAGTTTAGTTTTTCTTCTAACGGTTGCGGGCCAGAAAGAATCTCAATAAATTGTTGTGTGACAAGTTTTTCATTAAAATCCCAAGGAAAAGCGATCAAGTCTACTTGGTTAATACTGATTTTTGCAGATTTTAAGCAGAAGTTAATGCTTTTAATGGGAAAGGCAGCTGTTTTTTTCTCCCGTGTGAAACGTTCCTCTTCAGCCATTGCAATGAGCTTTCCATCGACAAATAAGGCAGCTGAAGCATCATGGCCTAAAACTCTGTTTCTATCGATGCCACGTCGGTTGAAGTGGTGAGCAAAATAGCTTTTTGATTTATTCAGACCGTTATAACCTAAAATAATCATTTTTAAAATCCAAACTAGTGTAGTTAATGTGTTAGGTAATGTTTTATTGTCGCTTGGTTGACGGTTTTTTCTATTTTGAAAGTCTATAATGATATTGCATGATTGCTATGTGCTTTAGAAATCAAAGTATGCCATTAGATTTTGTTTTTTTCAATTATTATTATGAAGTGAGATATAGATTATTTTTTCCCTGATTTTTAATGCCTAAGTTATTTTTTTATATATTTTAATATTGAAAAATAACTATATTTATTTGAATAATTTTTTATTCTTTTATCTTTATTGTCTAAACTTTCGACTGTAACATTCAATATTAGTGCGTATCTTGCATATGACAAAATAGCCATAATTAAATATATCAATAACAAGGTATTACGATAATGAGACAGTATTTGAAGTATAGCGTATTAATATTCATTGATTGTATTTCGTTGGTTTATGCTGATGAAGTGCTTGAGGATATTTTTGGTGATGAAGAATGGGTGAGCATTTCTACTGGAACCAAAAAAGCAATACATAAAGCACCTGCTGTGACTAATGTGATTACTGCAGAAGATATAAAATTAATGGGAGCTGCAACTTTAGATGAAATATTAGAGACTGTTCCAGGTATGCATGTTGGGTTTGCGTTGCCTCCTTCTTTATCAACTTATATTATACGTGGTTTTGGGGGAGCTTTTAATAGCCAGTTATTAACATTGATTAATGGGGTTGCAGTAGATACGGCATTAAATGGTGGTCGTCCTAATGCATTTCGAATGCCTGTTTCTAATATTGAAAGAATTGAAATTATTCGTGGTCCTGGTTCTGCTGTGTATGGAGCAGATGCTTATGCAGGTGTTATAGATATTATTACTAAAGATGCTGCTAGTATGAGTGGTACTGAGTTTGGTGTGCGTGTAGGGTCTTTCGGAATGCGAGAGTCTTGGTTTCAGCATGGGGGTGATTTGATGGGGGATTGGGGTATCTATTTTGGCCTTGATTATCAAACAACAGATGGTGATGATGATCGTATTATTCAATCAGATTTGCAAAGTCAATTGGATTCATTATTTGGAAGCGCAGCAAGTTTGGCACCAGGTAGTTTAAATACTGAATATACGGTTTCTGATGTTCGAATGGATTTATCCAATGAGCACTGGAAAGTCCGTTTGTCTCATTTAGATATTGGTGATGCTGGGTTGGGTGCAGGTATTGCTCAAGCTTTGGATAATACTGGAAAAATTAACTCCAGTGTTTTTACGGTGGATGTGACATATAATGATGAAGAAATGGTTGATAATTGGTTGCTTGAATTTAAAGTAGCTTATACGCATTTAGAAGGTGAACCAGATTTTCAAATATTGCCACCAGGTGCCACTGTGCCGATAGGAGAGGATGGTAACCTTTTTACAGAAGCTTCATCTGCGTGCCCAGCCATTGGGCCAAATGCGACGCCTTTATGTATTGTTTCGTTTCCTGATGGTTTTTTGGGCAATCCTTATATGGAGGAAAAGCATTATCGATTTGAAACCGTTGGTATTTATGATGTATATGATAAGCATCGTGTTCGAGTAAGTGTTGGATTTCAGCAGCAAGATTTGGATGCCAGTTCTACGCAAAACTTTGGACCTGGTGTTATTGATGGAACAATTAGCCCTATCAATGGCGGTTTAATTGATGTTACTGGAACGGATAATATATACATAAAAGATGGTGCGCAATCTAGAAACATAAAATTTGTTTCTTTGCAGGATGAGTGGTTAATATCTAATGATTGGGAGTTAACAGCTGGGATTCGCTATGACAACTATTCTGATTTTGGCGATACAGTTAACCCAAGACTTGCTTTAGTTTGGCAGAGCAGTTATAACTCAACCACTAAATTTCTTTACGGTAGGGCTTTTAGGGCACCGTCTTTTAGTGATCAGTTTTCACAAAATAATCCTATTGCTTTAGGTAATAATATGTTAGGGCCTGAAACTATAGATTTGATTGAGTTAGTGTTAAATTATAGGCCGACCTTGGATTCCCAAATTTCTCTCAATACTTTTTTTTACGATGCTGAAGATTTAATACAATTTGTTCGTGATGTTTCAGGGGCAACGAGCACCGCTCAAAATACAGAAGGTCAGACTGGTTCTGGAGTAGAGTTAGAGTATGATCACAGAATAAATGAAACTATAAAGTTATACGCAAATTTTTCTTGGTTGAAAGCAGAAAATGATATTACCAATGAAGATATTGTGGATATACCTATGCAGCAATTCTTTTTGAATGTATCTTGGAGCTTTATGAATCAATGGTTTCTAGTAGGATCGTCTAAGTGGATAGCCGATAGAAAACGTTTAAGAAAAAACCCAAACGATATATCATCGATAGCAGATACTCGGGATGAGATATCTGATTATATAATATTTGATTTTTTAGTTAGAACTGAAGGTTTTATTGAAGGTTTGGATTTTTCTGTGTCCATAAAAAATGCTTTCGATAAAAAAGCCTATGACCCAAGCCCAGCACCCAGTGTTGCTGTTCCTGGAGATTTCCCTTTGCAAGGCAGAAGTTTTTTTGTTGAAACTCGTTTTTTACTGTAATCTAAATAAGTCTCCTAAATTTTTGTGCCATCAACTATTTGCCATAACCCTGTTGTTTTGTGCACTTTAATTTCTTGAAAACCAACTTTTGCTAAAATGTCTTTCAGTTCTTTTCCAGAATATTGCTTGCCTTCTGTCCATAATAACATGCCAACACTGGAAGCAGCTGCATAGAAAGGCCCTGTTTTATCATCGTGATACAGTAACTCATGTATTAAAATTCGCCCACCTTTGGGCAAACTCTCAAAGCTTTTTTGGGCTAGGAATTGACATTTTTCAGGAGGCCAATCGTGAAATATTTGTGAATAAAAATGTAAGTCGGTATTAGGGAAAGGAGATTGCCACATATCGCCAACATGGAAGCTCATTCTGTTATTTTTTTTGGTTTTTTTCATAATGTCTTTAGCTGCTTCAGTAACAGAGTCTATTTCAAATAAAATAGCACTTAAATGAGGCCACTTTTCTAATGCGCATAATGAATGTGCCCCTGATCCACCTCCAATATCTAAAAGTGTTTTATGTTTTGATAAGTCTATAGTGTTTATCCAATGTATGGCAGTTGATACAGCAATACTGTGCATGGACTGTGTGAAAGATTTGGCTTTTTGTTTTTCATTTTTATGTTTTTCAAAAACATTTTCATCTTTGGCATATGTTTGAGCTTGGTTGTTTAAAACGGCGCTTTTTAAGTTGCTGATTGATCCAATAAAGGGGTTGTTAATCAGCATGTCAAGCAAAGGACAGAAAGAAGTAGGACTTGCTTTGATGAGGTATTTTTTTGATATTTTTGTTAGATCAATTAAGTCTTTCTTGATTTTCATAAAACCTAAGCTGATGTTTGTATAGATGAGAGCTTCCATGGGGCGTTCATCTATATTTAGAAGGTAACATAGATTTTTTATAGATAGAGGATTTTTTGCTAAATGTTCAAAAATATTTAAGTCGTATGTGACAAAAACAGCTGGGTATGCTGAAAAACCTAAAACGATTTGCCATATTTTTTCATCATCAGTTGTTGATTGATTGGAGTTCATGTTTTGATGCCTCTTTTGGTGTCTTTAAAGAATGTATCTTGTAATACGCATAAAGACAGTATTTCCATAATAATGGGTTCACTACTGATTTTGTCTTCTGCTTTTAATGTTGTAGCCTTATCTAAAAATGAATTAATTTTTTTTATGTCATAAAATGGTTGCTGCATAGCACTTGAGCTATTAAATGTGTCGCGAGTATATTCGAACAGTTTGTCATTTTGCTTAAGTATGGAGGGTGGGGCCAGAAATGGATGCTTCTTGCGTTTATAAACTGTATTGGTTACCCAAGGTTGAACAGCTTGCCTTAAAATGTATTTTTCTGTTAGTCCATTGATTTTAAATACAGGTGCAATTTGTGTGACTTTTTCAACTAAATGATGATCTAAAAAAGGTGTGCGTCCTTCGATGGAATGGGCCATTTCCATTCTATCACCTAGTATTGTCAGTATATAATTGACCAATAGTGACTTTGAGATTAAGTACATGGATTTATGTAGGAAATCACGATTTTGAATCTGGCCGATTAAGTCTAAATGATTAATGAATTGTAATATTGGTCTGCTAGCGCTTGCCTGTTCAAAACAATCCTTTTTATATAAACTGATAAACTTCTCTGTCATTTCCAGCTGTGCTATGAGCCATGAAGGCGTGAAACCAAGTTTTTTATGTAGAAAATCTATACCGATACCCAGTGCTGTCTTGTCGGTTAGCAATAAGCCTTCAGATACTATGTTTTCACTGCGTAATCGTTTGAGTAGTTGTTCTTTTTTATTGTGTGTATGACTGATTTGGTCTTGAACGAAAGTCAGATAACCGGCAAATATTTCATCGGCGCCTTCGCCTGTTAGTACAACTTTATAGCCGCTTTTGTGAACTGCTTTGCTTAATAGGTATTTTGCAATACCATGAGCATTGATGAAAGTGTTTTCTGAATACCATATGGCGTTGGCAAAATTGTCAGCTAAATCTTTTTGAGAAATATGGACGGGATTTAATATGGCTCCCGTATGCTGTGCGGTTTCTTTAGCAATATTAAGTTCATCATAACAGCTGTCAGAAAATGATAATGTGAAAGCCTCAATAGGTTGACTATGATATTCATGTGCAATACCTAATATGGCACTGGAATCGATGCCGCCACTTAAATAGACGGCGATGGGTACATCAGCACGTAAACGTAAGCGAACGGCTTCAATGATGCTTTGTCTGATGTCTTCTACAGTGTGATGATCAAATGTTTGATTTTGATTGAGCTTTTTATAGTTAAAATCCCAGTATTTTACGGTTCTGATATTGTTTTTTGTAAGTAATAGGCAGTGTCCTGGAGGCACTTGATGCACATTTTTGAAGAGCGTTCTGTCTCTATAGGCAAATGCTCGTGTTAAATATGAATCCGTGTCCCATTGTGTAGGAAATCCGGCAGCTAAAATGGCTTTGATTTCTGATGCGATGTAAATTTTTCCATTGTGTTCGCCGTAGTACAGAGGCTTGATGCCGAATCGATCTCGTGCAGCAAACAAAAATTGGTTTTCTGCATCCCAGAGGCAGAAAGCAAATTCTCCTCTGAGTTTAGATAAACAGGCAGTACCATGTTTGTTGTAAAGATGTAAAGCAATTTCACTGTCTGACTGTGTTTTGAATTGAAAACCCTCTTTTATTAATTGATTTCTAATGTTTTCATGATCATAAAATTCTCCATTAACAATAATATGTGTATGATTGTTATGATCGGAAATGGGTTGAGCGCCTGTTTGTAAGTCTATGATGCTGAGTCGAGTGTGTCCCAGAGCAAGGTTTTTGCTTTGGGAAAACCAGTATTGTTGTGAGTCGGGTCCGCGATGATTTAAGGCTTTAAGTCCGGCTGTAATGTCTTTCTCATCTACAGGTTGATACTGAGAGTATAATGCAATGATGCCACACATAATGGTTTTTCAAGGTTAAGTTAATGATCTTTTTTTTATCCCTTCATAGCTGATATCGTCACAGCGTAAGGGTAGAAAAGTTTCAGGAGTTTTATTTGCAGTGTCTACAAAACAAGCTGTGACACCACTTAAGACACTGGTTGCTCTAATGCGGTAAAGCTCTTCACCAGAAAAACCATGATCAGCTGAAAAGGCACATGCATAGCCTAGAATATTCATACCTTCACCATAATGCTCAGTTAAATAATCACTTATTTTGGTTGCAAGGCTCAGATGTTCCTGTATTTCTATACCTAGTTTTTTCTGTAACTTTAGCATGGGCGCAATGCGTTCGTCCTTTCCATTAACAGGTCTTACATAACCAAAGACCATAGGCCTATCCTGCTTTACAGGGTGTTTTTTTACTATATCTGCTATTGATAGATTTTTTTTGTAGGATGTTAGTGCGTTTTTAATTGTTTGCATGCCTTGAATACAAGTTTGGCTGCCACCGTATATTCTAGAGTCTGCTGCTAAGATTCCAGAGACTGTCGCTGCGACCACTTCTGTTTTGTTTGAACCACATAAAGCTCCGATTTGATTGCACCAAATACGGGAATCTGGCCAACTTAGGCAGATAAAAAGAGCATCGAACATGTCAGCCAATATTTTTTTGACTAAGCGACCAGTAGCATTAAGGATAATCATCTGCATATAGGTAATATTGCCTAATAATTCATGCATGATTGAGTGGCCGTGACAATAGACGTCTTGGCCTGCTTTCCAACCGCCTTTGGAACTGAAAATTTTTTTTCTATATTGTTCCCAATATTCAAAGGTATCGTGACTAGAGTTATTGTGTGATGACATAGTTTTCATCCTCAACGAAAGGCATGTCTGTAACGGGCTTATGGCTTTGCTCTAGAGCATGCGCTAATATTCCTGGTGAACAGATTAGTTGAAATAGAGCAGAGCCTTCTCTGGGTGCTATATCTAAGTCCACAAATGTAGCTGCAGCGATGCCAGGCATTAACCAGCCGAGCTGGTGAGACTGAAGAATGTTGACAAATTGATTCCCCCACTTAATTGTTTGAGCGCACTTTGTATCATTCAGTATATTACTCAGATGAAGGGCAATAGTGTTTGGTAGAGGGTCTATACCTGAAAATCTAGAGCCGAAACCAGGTGCAATGTGCCAATCACCTTTTATTGTTGGATGTGAGGACTTTGATAGGATACGATCAGCTAATATTTCAGGGTCGTCAGAACAGTGATTATTTAAGAATTGCATTGATTGTTCTACTGTTACTGCGCCTAGATGTTCTCCTCCTAATGTCATTAACCCTATAGGCAGTAGGTGTACGGTTCTAGTTTTACAAATGCCTGCTGTCATTGCAGCCCTATTAGCTGGGTGTCTAGGACCAAGATTCATACAGCTAATCATCAGCTTTTCTAGTAAGATTGCTTGGTTTTTAGTAGGCAGTTTGCCTGAAAATAATAAATAGAGAACATCAATATATGACTTTTTTTCGATAAGTTCTGTAAGTTCGTATCCGTATAATCGGCACTTTTTTGCAAGATATGGATTATTATGACAAGGTTCTTCATACCATATTTTTGTTTTCGTTTTTTTTGAAAATGAAAGCTTTGTTTTTATGGTTTTTTTCATATGTATTTTTATAGGGGGCTTAAATGGAGAAAAACATAAGCTTAGTAGTGTGCATTGTAGGGTGATTAATTATGATATACAAGCTATAAATATGAATATGCTTTGTGTTTTAGTCATTTAAATTAGGCCGTCAAAAACCCCGCTAAATTAACCTTTTTCTTTGCCCAGGAAATGGGTCTGCTTTTTCGATCTAGAAGATTGTATTTTGTCTGTTTTTTCGTCAACCACCTCTGTGTCTTCGAGGCGCCCAATTCTCCACTTCAAATAACGACCATATAAATATTGGCCTGTAGCCTTGATTGCCCAAAAGCCAGTTTCTAATAAGATCCAAGGCACTTCGATAATTTCTTTTAGCTGCCCTTTTTTCATTAATGGCCCCTGTATCGTTTAAAAAGTAATTAGTAATACCGTCTGTGATTATAACATTATTAAATTTACTGGAAGTGATTGAGTCAATTCTCTTCCTCTGAGATTGTTACCCTTCTTATTAAGCCTCAAGGAAAATGGATCATGAGCAAAATATCTAAGTTGAAAAAAAGCAGAGCAAACTG
>JANQJO010000040.1 GCA_028281605.1 Pseudomonadales bacterium | reverse complement strand
TAGGCGCTTTTTGAATACCAAGCCTCGGTGCTAAGATATCAATGACTCGCGCCGTTGCTCGAAAGCTGATACGACCAGAGACAAACAATTGAAGGGTGATCTGAATAAGGTCTGATGTTTCCATATGGCTTCGTTTGGTTGTCAAGTTGAGCTTTTAGTTCTTTATTTTCTTGTTTAAGCCGATCTCGCTCGCGTCTCATGCGCTTGAGTTCTTTTTTTAGTTTGCGATTCTCACTACCACGATCAATTGACTTACCTTTCCAGTTTGCTCTGCTTTTTTTCAACTTAGATATTTTGCTCATGATCCATTTTCCTTGAGGCTTAAATAAGAAGGGTAACAATCTCAGAGGAAGAGAATTGAATCAATCACTTCCAGTAAAATTTAATAATGTTATAATCACAGACGGTATTATTGATTACTTTTCAAACGATACAGGAGCCATTAATGAAAACAGGCCACCTATCTTTGCCAAAGCCAGTGGTGTGGCACGGTTTTCATATAATTGGGCATTGAACGAATGGCAAAAACAATATGAAGCCTGTCAAACAGATGATAGTTTATCAAAGCCTTCCCAAGCGGCGTTACGTCGTCAGCTCAATGCTATAAACGAGAGCAGTTTCCGTGGATGCTTGAAGTGACAAAGAACGCCCCTCAAATGGCGATTATTCAGCTTGGGCAAGCCTTTGGAAACTTTTTTTCTGGTCGGGCAAAGTATCCCAGATTTCGTAAAAAGGGGATACATGATCGTTTTACGATAATCAATGACCAATTTGCTATAATAAGGCAAAAGTATTCGTATTCCCAACTTAGATTGGGTGAGGATGCGAGAAGCATTACGATTTTTGGATAGTTTTGGATAGGTTTAATGGAACGGCTCAGTATACTGATACAGTAGGCCGAGCGTTAGAAGCTGGTAGTAGTCAAGAAGGCATACAAGTATCAAAAAGTATTTTACCGTGAAATACAATTTTCATCACTTGAGGTGACGAAAATTGCATCGCTCATGGCTGTTTTATATGATTAATCCTGAGACAAAAAAACTATACACACCTGGAGAAATTCATACAAAAATTAATGAAAACATGAAGAATATTTTTGTAGTACTCAGTTGGTATCAAAGAAATTATAGGTTTTTTGTTTTCAAATCTTTATAAATTAGAAGGGTTGAAATCTGTTTGTTCAAGCGTTAGTGGATGAATAAATTAAAGTAAATATATGAGCACAACTGATTATAAAACTAACATTCTTCTGGCCTTATGTGGTGGAGTTGCTTGCTATAAAGCGGCTGAGCTTGCTCGCTTACTGATTAAGCGAAATTTTAAAGTTAAAGTTGTAATGACTGAGGGAGCAACGTCATTTATTACCCCACTGACTTTGCAATCACTGACAAATGAACTGGTTTCTGTGAGTTTGTTAAACTCTCATGGTGAAATAGCTATGGGCCATATTGAGCTAGCTCGTTGGGCCGATTTGGTGTTAGTTGCACCAGCTACTGCACATTTCATAGCAAAGCTAAGCCATGGTTTAGCTGATGATTTGTTAACAACGCTTTGCTTGGCTACAGAAGCGCCATTAATGATAGCACCAGCGATGAATGCTAAAATGTGGAGTAATCCTGCTACCCAAGCTAACATAAGTGTTTTAAAGGAGAGAAGTTGCTTTGTTGTTGGGCCTGATTCTGGAGATCAGGCTTGTGGTGAATTGGGGTTTGGGCGTTTACTTGAACCAGAGATCTTACTTGAGCATTGCCAACAGTTTTTAAGACCTTCCTCAATAGAGCCTGCAAGTTTGAGTGAAAAAGAGCTTTGGGTCATTACAGCAGGTTCAACTAGAGAGCCTATTGACTCAGTGCGTTATATCAGTAATTACAGCTCTGGTAAAATGGGGTTTGCATTGGCTGAAGCTGCAGTACGAGCAGGATTCGATGTTGTTTTGATATCTGGCCCGGTTGAGTTGAAAACACCCGAGGGTGTTAGATGTATTAAGGTCATAACCGCACAGGAAATGTTTGAGCAGGCTGTGTTTTTTGTTCAAAAAAATCAATGCCAGGTATTTATAGGCGCTGCTGCTGTAGCTGACTTTAAACCTGAAAATGCTCTTGTTGGCAAAGTAAAGAAATCTGAGAAAACTAAGTTATTTTCGCTGAATTTGATACAAAACCCTGACATTTTGGCAGGGGTAGCCGCCTTACAGACATCTACTTATGTGATTGGCTTTGCTGCTGAAACTGATAATGTATTACACTATGCCAGACGTAAGTTAACACAAAAGAAAGTGGATATGATGATTGCTAATGACGTAAGTCGAAGTGATATTGGCTTCAATAGTGACTATAATGAGGTGACTTTATTGACTCCTCAAGAGGAAATTCCTTTACCTATGCAAGAAAAAAGAGATCTAGCCGTTACTTTGGTAAAGTATATCACTAAATTCAAGAAGCAAAAGGCTTCAGGTTTGTGAAAACAGTGAAGGTGAGCACATTAAAATCTTCAAAAAAGAAACCAGCTAATGTTGCACGGAGTTTGATGTTATCGGCTTGTTTTTTTACCTTGTTGGTTCCAGTCATATTGACTCTGTTTGTTCAACAAATGACAGTTTCTACTATTGAGAGAGAAGTTTATAATTTGTTGAAAGACTACATTTTTTCTCAAACCGAACAAAAAATTAAGCAGGTTTTAGAAGGGATTCATAAAAACGTATCCAGCATAAGTGAAATTGTGAGCTTAACAGATAAAATAAACTCTGAGCAGGAGAGAGCTCTGTTAGAAACTTACTTTACTAGTGCCGATTCAAATTTAAAAGAAGTGATTATTTCTCCTTTATCAACCGTTAAAAAGCTCTCTAGAAATAAGAAATCGATTAGTTTTGCTCAATTAGATCTTTTGCGTTCCTTGGAAAAGGGTGATCAAGTGCTTCCAGAATTGGTTACATTAAATGGAGAACACAATATTTTTTTTGGTTCTCCGATAAAAAACGCAACAGGAGAAATTATTGGAACTGTTTTAGTTACGTATCGAACCCAAGTATTTGAGAAACAACTTTTGCAGATGTCACAAGAGCTGGGTTATTTGCATATTGCTCAAGTAATAAATGGTCGAGAGGTTGATTGGATGATATCAGGGCTATCCAACCAAGTTGAGCATGTAAGTAAAAATATTAACTTATTTGGAATGACATGGCGTATTACTTTAGGATTGACTGAAGAGCCTTATAAAGATCATAAGGGAATGACCAGTAAAATTATCTATGGTGGAGTGGCTGGGGTATTTTTAGCGGTGCTGATGTTGTTAATTGTTGGGTCTTTATTGAACACACTGCAGAAAAACTTGCAGAAACTAGCAATCGCTTTTAAAGAAAGTAATCGCCCTGCAGTCAGTTTGCATGATTACAGTCTCGCTGGTTTTGATGCGGCGCACCGTAGTTTGGAGAAAACTTTTGAGTCTTTATCGAATAAGGCTCGTGTTTCTAATGAATCTAAATCGCCTAATTTTACGGAAAACAAGAAGGAAATCGATTCTCAGCAACAAGCTATTGGTCTTCAGTCTCCTTCAGAAAGGGAAAGTTCTTCTTTATTTCAAGATCAAGACTTATTGGATGTTGACCTTGATTTGGAAGATGAAGAGTTGTTTGAGACAAGTAGCTCTAATCAACAAGGTAATGAAGTTATGCTAGAACCAACAATATTTCGGCAATACGATATTAGAGGTGTGGTTGAAGAGGCTTTGACAATAGAAGTGGTGCAGTGGTTAGGCCAGGCTATCGGTACGTACGCACAAACTAAAGGTGAAAATAAGGTTGTGGTAGGTAGAGACGGTCGTCTTTCTTCTGAGGCCTTGGGTCAAGCATTGCAAAGAGGTTTGATGGCTTCAGGTTGTGATGTTATTGATATCGGGCAAGTTTCTACACCTTTGGTTTATTTTGGTACTTATACTTTAGGCACAGCTTCTGGTGTGATGGTAACGGGTAGTCATAATCCGCCAAATTATAATGGTTTAAAGATAGTGATAGCGGGTGAAACTTTATATGGAACACAAATTATTGCTCTTAAACAGATCATTGAAAGAAATCAATATAAAGCAGGACAAGGTCAAATTGAACAGGTTGATATTGAAACAAGTTATTTAGAGCGAGTGACCCAAGATATTGTGTTAGCTAGGCCAATGAAAGTGGTTGTTGATGCTGGAAATGGTGTGGTGGGGCCTACATTGTTATCATTGCTAAGGCAATTGGGGTGCGAAGTGACGCCTTTATTTTGTGAGGTAGATGGACAGTTTCCGAACCATCACCCAGATCCAAGTAAGCCTGAAAATCTAACAACTCTAATTGAAACAGTTATAGCAGAAGAAGCGGATGTAGGTTTAGCGTTCGATGGTGATGGAGATCGGCTTGGAGTTGTTACACGATCTGGAAAAATAATTTTTCCAGATCGTTTATTGATGCTATATGCTAAGGATATTTTATCACGTAATCCAGGTGGAGATGTGATATTTGATGTTAAATGTACCAGTGACTTGAATGCTATTGTTACCTCACAAGGTGGACGCCCTATTATGTGGAAAACAGGTCACTCCTTGATTAAAGCTAAATTAAAAGAAACTGGAGCGTTAATTGCAGGTGAAATGAGTGGCCACATATTTTTTAATGACCGTTGGTATGGTTTTGATGATGCGCTCTATAGTGCTGCAAGGTTGCTTGAGTTATTATCCATGGAAACACGATCAGTAGATGATGTTTTTGACAGTTTACCTGAAAAGTTTTCTACACCAGAAATTGGTATTGCTGTTTCTGAAGATTCAAAATTCAAAATTATAGAAGAGCTACAGTATAGCGGTGAGTTTGAGGGTAAAGTTATTACTATAGATGGTATTCGTGTGGATTATGATTACGGTTGGGGTTTAGTGAGAGCGTCGAATACGACCCCGACTTTGGTTGCTAGGTTTGAAGCAGATACTGAACAACAACTTGATAAAATACAAGAGGAATTTCGGCGTAATTTGCTTAAAGTGGATTCTGCGCTGTTATTACCATTTTAATTTTGATAAGTGTTGATTTTACAATTCATCCTAACGTCATATTCCGGTTTCATCATATTTTCTAACACTTTTTTAAAGCGAATCATTTAAATCCTTGCTAAAAGCGGTAACTATCCTATACGGCAACTCTAAGAAATTCAGCTCTATCAACATCAAGGACGAACCGCGAAATACAGCACATTATAAAGCTTTATGCCTGAAGTTCTTTCATTAATAGTCTATTATTGCTATACGGCAACATTCATGTGCCCTTTATGTTGGGATGATATGCACAACAACGCAAGAATCTATTTAATTTGTCTAGGTCGTTATTAGAATGGAAAAATCGCAATTTCTTGTTAAATATGATAAAAAGCTTTGGGCCATCATTATTGGTATCTCGTTCTGTTTATTTATTAGCCTTTTGTTAACGAAAAATACTCCGGTTGAAGCTATCGTCAACAATCCTCTCGAAGTACACTCTGAACAAAACTGGCAAGTTGTTCAATTTGACTTTGTTAAGCCAGATGGCACACCCGCCCCAATCAGTGCAAATGAACCCGCTACTCATACTCAGCAAGCACAAGAGAATCAAGCACATCTAACAACAGAAGCAGACACAAAGTCTTCAAAAAAAGAGCAAGCCGAACTAAATATAACCCGTTCCACCCCAAAAAAATTAAGTACAATCAGTGTCACCGTACAACAAGGGGACAATTTATTTAAAATTTTTCAAGACCACAGTCTTACACCCAACACTTTACATAAAATCACAAACAGTTATAAAGACCCAGCCTCTCCTTTACGGTATATCTACCCTGGTCAAGAAATAACATTTACACTGGATTCTTCAACCAAAGATGTTATAAGCTTATCTTTTGATAAAAGCCCTCTGACCCGTGTTGTTATAGCAAAAAACAATGCAGGAGATTATAAAGCCACAGAACACTCCAAAACGATTGATACTATTCAAGCCCATGCCAGTGGTATTATAGAAGACTCCTTCTACACATCAGCAAAAAGAGCTCATCTCTCCGACAAAACAATTATGGAATTTGCTGACATTTTTGCGTGGGACGTCGACTTTACCTTGGACTTACGTACCGGAGACTCCTTTGAAGTCTTATACGAACAAAACCGTTTGAATAACAATCGCTTACTTCCTGGAAAAATTTTAGGTGCACGCTTTACTAATCAAAACCGCACCATCACAGCCATCGCCTACACACACCCAGACGGCAGAACCAGCTATTATACCCCAGATGGCAAAAACATTAGAAAAGCGTTTTTGCGCTCACCTGTGAGCTTTGCTCGCATTTCTTCACATTTCAATTTACGCCGTAAGCACCCCATTTTACATTCCATTAGAGCCCACAAAGGCGTAGATTATGCTGCCAGAAGAGGCACGCCAATCAAGGCCACAGGTGATGGTAAAATCATTCATGCCAAACGTAAAGGCGGTTACGGTCGTACTGTTATTATCCAGCATGGACAACGTTACAGTACTTTATATGCACACCTACAAGGTTATGCTAAAAATATTAAAAAAGGTAAAAAAGTCAAGCAAGGTGATGTCATAGGCTACATTGGCAGTTCAGGCCTGGCAACAGGCCCTCACCTACATTATGAATTCCGCGTCAACGGTATCCACAAAAACCCCTTGAAAGTTAAATTCCCAGATGCAGAGCCCATTCAAACTAAGTATCGTCAAGCATTTAATGCGGTCTCACATAATATTTCTACCAAGCTGAACCAGCATCTTGCGACAAAAAACTCTATCGCACAAGCAAAATAGAGCCTATAAAACCCTAGGGTCTAAAGAGCCACTTTCATAACGTTTGTACATCTCTTCTAATAAAATGGGCTTGATTTTTTGTGCTTGACCGGCTGTGCCAAATGCTTCATATCTTGCCACACAAATCTGGCACATAGCCTTAATCGTTTTTCCTAAATATTTACGTGGATCAAACTCTTTTCGGTGCTTGGCTAAAAACTCTCTAATAGTCCCTGTTGAACATAAACGTAAATCTGTATCAATATTTACCTTACGAACACCGTGTTTAATTCCTTCTTGAATTTCCTCAACCGGCACACCGTATGTTTCCGGAATCTCGCCTCCATAATTATTGATAATTTCCAGCCATTTTTGAGGCACAGATGAAGAACCGTGCATAACCAAGTGTGTATCCGGAATACGCTTATGAATAGCTTTAATACGATCAATAGCTAAAATATCTCCTGTAGGGGGACGTGTAAACTTATACGCACCATGGCTGGTACCAATCGCAATCGCAAGGGCATCGACCTTAGTTTTTTTAACAAAATCAGCCGCTTCTTCTGGATCTGTCAATAATTGATCATGACTTAAAGTACCCTCGGCACCTACCCCATCTTCTTCTCCGGCTTGACCTGTTTCCAATGACCCAAGGCAGCCCAGCTCTCCCTCAACTGAAACACCGCCAGCATGAGCCATCGCAACCACTTGCGTTGTCACATCGACATTGTATTTATAATCAGCAGGTGTTTTACCGTCTTCTCGCAATGAACCATCCATCATCACCGAAGTAAAACCCAACTGAATAGAACGCTGACAAACAGCTGGAGAAGTTCCATGATCCTGATGCATAGCCAAAGGAACATGAGGCCACTCTTCTGCAGCCGCTAAAATCAAATGACGCAAAAAAGCAGCACCAGCGTATTTACGAGCACCTGCTGATGCTTGCACAATAACAGGCGAATCAGTTTGATCAGCAGCCTGCATAATTGCACGTATTTGTTCAAGATTATTGACATTAAAAGCAGGCACACCATATCCTTGCTCAGCTGCATGATCTAATAATTGTCTCATACTGATTAATGCCATTATTTTTTCTCCTTAAGTCCAAACATGAAAATTCAAATCAAATTTTATCACCTTTCTGCCGCTGCCTCTAAAGCAACCACAGCAGGCAGTGCCCGACCTTCCACAAACTCTAAAAAAGCACCGCCACCAGTGGAAATATATGAAATGCCTTTTTCCACCTCAAATAAATCAATGGCCGCCAGAGTATCCCCTCCTCCTGCTACTGAATAAGCTCGGCTCTGAGCAATCGCACGACTGATCTCGTAACTGCCTCGACGAAAAGCCTCTTGCTCAAACACACCAACTGGCCCATTCCACAAAATTGTCTGTGCTCCCTCAATAATTTCTGTATAATACGCTATAGTTTCTGGACCGATGTCTAAAATCATATCTACAGATGTAACCTGCGCAACAGGTTTAATTTGCGCCTTCGCTTTAGTCGATATTTCATTGGCAACCACTACATCCGTGGGTAAGGGCAGTTTTGCCGCAGCCATAATTGACTTTGCTGTTTCTAATAAATTAGGTTCATACAAAGATTGTCCAACTGGCCAACCAGTAGCTGCCAAAAAAGTATTGGCAATGCCACCTCCAACAATCAAAGTATCGACATACTGTGACAGCGATGTTAACACATCCAGCTTTGTTGAGACCTTTGAGCCACCAACAATGGCCACCAATGGGTGCTTGGGTTTTTTCATCACTTGCTCAAGGGCATTCAGCTCCGCTTGCAGTAAAGGGCCCGCACATGCCAGTTTGGCCTTCAGTGCAACTCCATGAGTAGAAGCATGAGCACGATGAGCTGTGCCAAAAGCATCCATCACATAAAGATCACATAAATCGGCCATACGCTTTGCCAAATCAGGGCAATCGGCCTTTTCACCAATACTAAAACGAACGTTCTCACACAGCACCAATTGCCCCGATTGTAAGGCAATACCATCTATCCAATTTTTAACCAAAGGTACAGAAAAACCCAATGCAGCAGTTAATGCATCAGCTACCGGCTGCAAACTATAAGCTGAATCGAAAAACCCTTCTTTAGGGCGTCCTAAATGGGACATCACCATAACAGCTGCGCCTTTCTCTAAAGCAAGGCGCAATGTAGGTAATGCCGCTTTGATACGCGCATCACTAAGAATTTTACCTTGATCTAAAGTGACGTTAAGATCCTCTCGAATCAACACTCTTTTATCTTTTAAGTCCATATCGGACATACACAACATAGGCTTTTTAACCTCGCCTCATCTTACTCAGTCGTTGATACTAAAAAATCCAGCAAGCGGTTAGCATATGCCCATTCATTATCATACCAAACTAACAATTGCGCTAAGGACCCATTAATTCGAATCTGTGTTAAGTCCACAATAGCAGAAGCTGTATGACCCCAAAAATCACTAGAAACCAAAGGCTCCTTATTTAACGCCAGCAAACCTTGCAAGTTCGATTGACTACTGGATTGAAATGCTTCGATAATTTCCGATTCAGAAACAGCCTTTGGAAATTGTATGGTCAAGTCTAAACAGGCTCCATTAAGTACTGGAACACGCATGGAGTAACCTTGAATACGTTCTTGCAACTCAGGCAATACCAAGCCCAATGTTTTATCACCACTTGTTTGCGTAGGAATCATATTAGAAGCCGCAGCTCGACCTCGACGCCAATTATCATGCACGCTATCTAACAGACATTGATCCTGGGTGTAAGCATGCAATTCTGTCATGGTGACTGCTTGAAATTTAAAAGCACGCCATAAAGGTGCTAATACAACTGCTAGCGCATGCGTCGTACACGAAGCATTGGAAACAAAGTAATGTTCTCTAACATCAAAAGAGTGATGATTAATGCCATATACAACGGTTAGATCACACGTTTGAACAGCAGGTGCTGTTAATAGAACTCGTTGGGCCCCTGCACACTGGTGCTTTTCAAATCCCTCTTGATCACGATACACTCCCGTCGCCTCTACAACCCATTCTGCAGCAAATTGTTGCCAACATCCAGCATCAAGCTTTGCCTGCTGTAACAAAGGAATTCGCAAAACCTCTTGCTTATCAGCAGCAAGGTACGCACAAAGTACGCTGTCATTTTTCTCAGTCTTACACACAACATGCTCACATCGCCCATAAACAGTATCATATTGCAACAAATAAGCTAAATTTTGCGTATCCACCTGATCATTAATAGCCACAATTTCTAATGTTTCTGCTACGAGTGTACCCGCACGCAAGCGCTCAAGCCAAGCACGAAAAAATCCTCGGCCAATACGTCCAAACCCATTGAGCGCAACACGAAGTGTCATAGGACTGCCTCTATCTTAAACTTCTAGGAAATGCCTGCTTCAAATTGAGCTAATAACCTTCTGCCTGCAGCAACTACCGTATCTTCATTAATTCCAAAATATTCGAACAACTCATCCCCTCGTGCAGATTCACCAAAACGATCCAAACCAACCACTATACCTTCTAAACCCACGTACTTGCGCCAATAATCAGTACTACCTGCTTCCACTGCGATACGAGCTTTAACTTCTATCGGCAGAATAGACAAACGATATTCAGCATCCTGACGCTCAAACGTATCAACTGACGGCATGGAAATCACTCTCACAGCGTGACCTTCTTCAAGCAAACACATACCAGCAGCAACCGCTAAATTGACCTCAGATCCAGTCGCAATAATAATTAAATCAGGTGGTGCTTTTTTACTCTTCTCCAAGACAATATAAGCACCCCTAGAAATAACTTGCTTTTGTTCTTTGGTTCGTTTTAAAACAGGTAGCGCCTGGCGAGATAAAATTAAACTCGTAGGCCCATCTATTCGTTCAATAGCAGCCTGCCAAGCCACGGCAGTTTCATAAGCATCGGCTGGTCGCCAAACTGACAATTGAGGAATAACGCGCAGGCTTGCCAAATGCTCTACAGGTTGATGTGTAGGTCCATCCTCTCCTAATCCAATAGAATCATGACTGTAAACATATATGACCCGTTGTTTCATCAATGCAGACAGACGCACCGCATTACGCGCATAATCTGAAAAAACTAAAAAAGTACCACCATAAGGAATAACTCCCCCATATAAAGCCATCCCATTCATTATGGCCGACATCCCAAACTCTCTTACTCCGTAATATAAATACCGACCTGTCGCACTTTTTTGAGCATCACCTGCATCCGTCCAAAGCGTGTTATTTGAGCCAGTCAAATCAGCTGAACCACCCATCAATTCCGGCAGTGCTGGACCCAAAATTTCCAAACACTGTCCCGAAGCTTGACGAGTAGCAAGACTTTCATCGATGTTATCCAAATTATTAAGCAAAGTAACAACCGTTTGCGACCAAGAATCGGGTAGCTTTTTCTCAATCAAACGCAGCGTAAACTCTGCAGCTAAGGCCGGGTGCGCCTGCCTATATTGATCCAACAGTTGCATCCAATTTTGTTCTTTCTCAGCACCTGCTTGACGAGCATCCCATGCGGCATATAATGCCTCTGGCACAGTAAAGCCCGGATGTTGCCAGTTCAAGTGGCCCCTAGCAGCGTTTATTTCTTCTTCCCCCAATGCCTTACCGTGCACATCAGCACTACCTTGTTTGTTAGGCGCACCATAACCTATAATGGTTTGACAACAAATTAAGCTAGGTTGGTCTTTTTGGGCCTGCGCCATAGCTAATGCTGCTTTGATTTCCTGCGGATCATGGCCATTTACTTTAGATACCACATGCCATCCATAAGCTTCGAATCGTTTCGGCGTATCATCACGGAACCAGCCGGAAACAGCGCCATCAATGGAAATACCATTGTCATCATAAAAGACAATAAGCTTGCCGAGCGCCAAGGTTCCGGCCAGAGAACACACTTCATGTGAAATACCTTCCATTAAACAACCATCGCCAACAAAGACATACGTATAATGGTTGAGCATATCAAAACCTGGACGATTAAAATAAGCACCACATAATCGTTCAGCCAACGCCATACCCACCCCATTAGCCAAACCCTGACCAAGAGGACCCGTCGTTGTTTCAACTCCAGGAGTCATGTCGTATTCTGGATGCCCTGGAGTTTTTGAATGCAATTGTCGAAACTGTTTAATATCTTCCAAACTGAGATCGTAGCCAGTCAAGTGCAGTAAAGCATAAAGCAACATAGAGCCATGCCCATTCGACAAAATAAAACGGTCTCGATTCGGCCAATTTGGATTAGCAGGATTATGATTAAAAGACTCATGCCAAAGCACCTGAGCAATATCGGCCATTCCCATAGGTGCGCCAGGATGCCCCGATTGAGCTTTCTCAACAGCATCCATACTAAGAGCTCGAATAGCATTAGCCATTTCCAGCGCTGCAGGCATTGTTTTGATCTCCTTGTGCATTTGAGTGCGTCTAAAACAGAAAGAGAGCACTTTTTATATAAACTGCTTTTGGTGAAAAAAGGTACGGTATTGTCGCTCATGCACGACCAGACATCAAATGAAAATCGATATGTGTGAATATTGATGCTTTAACCCGTCTATAATATGAACAAAACAGATCATAAAAACATATTATGTAAACTATTCTTGTGTGCAAAGTGATATACTAAATTTGACGAAAAGAAGTGTATTATGAATAAGTATTAACATATCGGTAGACGGGTATATATATGAAGAATTCAAGAAAGAATCCGTATGGAGGAAGAGTGAAAAGAGTTAACCTTTGAACATGAGAGGCTACAAGTAATCAGGAGATGCGATGAGTAAATCAATATTTAAGATGAAATTGATTAATTAATCTCGAGAACGTAATATACTATTCAGGTAATGAATTGGAGTTGAAAAAACACAATGATCAAACCACATGCATCTGACGATTTAAAACCACTATTTGTCTACGATGACGCAAAACGCAATGCGTTAATCGTTGAAGCAGAAAGCCTCCCTTCCATATTGATTAGCTCCGCTGCGGCAGCAAACGCAGTAATGCTTGGAGCTGGTTACTTCACTCCACTATCTGGTTACATGAATTTGGCTGATGCACGCAGTGTTGCTAAAATTTTGAAAACCACTGATGGATTATTTTGGCCTGTACCTATTGTGAATATTGTTCCGAGCGCGAGAGGTATTGAACCTGGTCAGCGCATCGCACTGAAAGACCCTAATGTGGAAAATAATCCTGTTATTGCAGTGATGGAGGTTGATGGTATTGATATTGCTAGCGACAATGAAGTCTCTGAAATAATCGAAGAGATTTTCGGCACACTCGACAAAGCACATCCTGGCGTAGCTGCTTTTCATGCATTGGGTAACGTGTTTTTGTCTGGGCCGATTCATGTCTTAAACTTCTCTTACTTTGAAAAGGATTTTCCTGATACATTCCGCACAGCAGTTGAGATTCGTGAAGCGATTTCCGAAAGTGGGTGGGAAAAAGTGGTTGCTTTCCAAACCCGGAACCCGATGCACCGAGCACATGAAGAGCTGTGCCGAATGGCGATGAAAGATTTGAATACCGACGGTATTCTCATTCACATGTTACTGGGCAAGCTGAAGCCAGGCGATATTCCTGCGTATGTTCGTGATGCAGCAATTCGTAAGATGGTGGAAACGTATTTCCCCCCAAACACTGTTAAGATTACGGGATACGGTTTTGACATGCTTTATGCAGGCCCCCGTGAAGCTGTCCTTCATGCTGTGTTTAGACAAAACTGTGGTTGTACTCATCTAATTGTCGGTCGTGATCACGCGGGCGTTGGAGATTACTATGGTGCATTCGATGCGCAAACCATATTCGATACCCATGTTCCGAAAGGTGCGCTGGAAATTCAGATTTACCGTGCAGATCATACTGCTTGGTCAAACAAACTTAATCGTGTCGTCATGATGCGAGATGCGCCTGATCACAAGCCAGAAGACTTTATTTTATTATCTGGAACCAAAGTAAGAAAAATGCTATCAGATGGTATTGCTCCACCTCCTGAGTTTTCTCGGCCTGAAGTCGCCCAAATTTTAATGGATTACTATAAATTGCAGTGATTTTACTGACTATACCCATGACCTCCGTTTGCGACACAGCCACCGTTATCCATCCCGAAACGCTTCAAACATTTTACTTGTAATTGGTTTTGTCAAGTAGCTCAAAATAGAGCGGCTGTTGGTAGTCAACATCACAGAAACGGGTAAACCAGCAATGATTTGTGGTTGATTGATTTTTTCGATTTCAGTCTCGGGTAGCGTTACAATAACTGAGTAATAAATCTCACCAGTGGTTTCATCTGTGCTGGTGTCTGGTGAGACCCGAGTTACAATGCCTTTGATTTCAGGGGTTGTATTGGCATCAAAGGAATCAAAACGAATGCGAGCTTCTTGTTTAACGTAAACTTGCTCAATATCAAGCGGCGCTACCCGAGCATTGACCACAGGTTTTGCTGAGGCTGGCACAATTTGCATAATAACTTGCCCTGGTGAAACCACAGCGTCGATATTTTTTACGGCTAATTCATGTATTCTCCCACTGGCCGGTGCTGTTACTACTAGTCGAGAAAATGCATCGTTAGTTGCAGCTAAAGACTGTAGTGTCTCAGAGTATTCGTTAGTTGTCGTATCTATTTCTAGCCACAGAGCCTCTTGATTTTCCTTTTTGGTAACTGATAGTTGATGTTTGGCATCGTGTAATGCATTAGCAGCCCTTGCTTTAGATAGATTAAGCGCATCTATTTCTGTAAGTACAGCGATTTTCTCTCTTTGTAATGTGGTTAGTCGTGATTTGGATACCAACCGTTCTGCGTACAGCTCACTGATGTCTGTGATAGATTGATCTAGAAAATTTAGTTGCTGTTTACTGGTCTTAATTTGTTTTTTTAGGGCTGTTAGTTCCTCGCTTAAACCCATAATCCGGGTTTGTAGCTGTTGCTGTGTTTTTAAAAAACGTTCTTTTTGAGCTGAGAAAAGTGAGGTTTGTCGTGCCACAATTTCTGGATAAGTGGTTTGAACATATTGGTAATTGCTACTGTAAAAGTCGATATCTTGGTGTTTTTCGAGTGCTCGTAGCCGATCTAAACTAAGCCTGAGTTCAAGTTTACGCTTACTCAGCAGTTTTTTCTGAGCCGTAATATTGGCATCATCTAATATAATTAAAGTGTCACCTTCGTTCACTACTGATCCATTTTCAATGAGGATTCTTGCAACAGGCCCACCATCAGGGTGCTGTACACTTTTATTTTCACCTGTTTGAATAATATTACCCGCTGTTAATACTGCTCCTGAAATTTGAATGGTAGCTGATGAACCTATGATTGCGATGCAAAAAAACAGGCTGACCGCAAAGCCTAGCTTTTCAAATTTTGATTTACGGTTCTCAAAAGGTGAGCTTTGATCAGTGTCGATTAGCATGGTCATATATCGTGTTAAGTCAATGCTACAGGCATTGTTTTTTTTGCTTTAGCTGCTTGCATAATGGATTCTGGTGGGCCAAAGGCTTTAACCTCTCCCTCTGCCATGATTAATAATTTATTGGCTAAGGTTAAAGTATTGGGTCGATGTACAATCATAACAGTAATGCATTTATTTTGTTTTAACGTTTGTAAAGTATGAGTGATGGCTTCATCACCAGCGCGGTCCAAATTAGAGTTGGGTTCATCCAGAATGATTAGGAATGGATCTCCGTAAAGCGCGCGTGCTAAAGCAATACGTTGACGTTGACCGGCTGAAAGAGCCATCCCCTGGATACCAAGGCGTGTATTATACCCTTCAGGTAAAGATAAAATTAGTTTGTGTGTATCAGCCATTTGACTGGCTTTTAAGATGGCATTGAAATTGTCTTGTTCGTTGAAGCGAGCGATATTTTGTGCGATGGTCCCGTCAAACAATTCAATTTCCTGAGGTAGGTAGCCGATGTAAGCCCCAAGAGTTTCTCGTGGCCATTGGTTGAGCTCAGCTCCATCTAGGCATACTTTACCTAAATTGGCGGGTAAAGTATTGGTCAATGCCTTGGCCAGTGTTGATTTACCGCATCCACTGGGTCCACTGATACCAAGAATATCGCCTGCAGAGAGTGAAAAGTTGATGTTTTTTAAAATTGCAGTTTTGGTGTGAGGTGCAATGATAGTTAGCTTTGAAACTTCCAATGTCTTTTTAGGGGGGGGGAGGGTTTCCTTGTCTGTATCATCGATTTTCGCTTGTTGCCATTGTTTAATGTGTTTCCAGCTGCTACGAGCATTCACAAGTTGTGAGAAGTTGCCCAGTAATTGCTCCAAAGGAGCCAGAGCACGTGCAAAAGTAATAGAGCCAGCGATAATGCCTCCGGGGCTCATTTCCCCTTGAATCACAAAATAAGCTCCTGCACCTAACATGATGGACTGGATGGCTAAACGTAATGTTTTGGTTAGAGTTGAGAAACTGCTATTGATAGTGCTTGCATCGATGCTTTTTCTGCGTGCAGTGTGATCGGCTTGTTGCCAAGTTTTTCCAAAAGATTGTAGCATTCCATTGGCCAGTAAAGTTGTAGCATTGCGTTGGGCTGTTAGGGCGCTTTGATGGGCTGCTTGAGTAGAGGCTGAGGCGCTTTCAATGGTTTTGCGAGACAGGCGTTCATTAATAATTGCTAATATAGTTAGAATAAATGTTGCTATTAAGGCAATGCTGCCAAGCCCAGGGTGTAAACTGAACACGAAAAAGAGGAAAATGGGCGACCAAGGCAGGTCAAATAAAGCTGAAAATGTAGGTGAAATTAAAAACGCACGCAGAGTTGAAACTTCTTCAAGAGCATTGAGTTTTTCTTTGTTGGGCTCTGGAATTGTTCGTTCAAGCATGCAAATATGATAAGCTTTTTGGGCTAAAGATTCAGTTGCTGCTTCGCCATGAGAGACTAGGACTTGGGTGCGAATATACTCTAATGTTCCAAAAAAGGCATAGAGTATTAGGACAATCAATAATAGGGCAATCAGGGTGGGAATGTTGGCGCTGGCTAATACACGATCATATACCTGCATCATAAATAAAGGGCCAGTCAGATACAGGCTATTGATAATCAGTGAAAAACCGATGATGGGCATGAAGTGCTTGATTGATAAGGTTGTGGAGGTGGTGTTTGGAGTGTTTGAGTGTTTCATAACGGCTTGAATCAAGTGAAAAAAGTGGTTTATATGTTATTTTACTTGTCACAAATATAAATTCAGAGTGCTACTTTAGCATAAGTCCCTTTTGGTGTCGGGTATTTATTTTATCAAGATCGGAGCACTACTTGATTGGGTACTGACTGTTTAATATAGGGTTAAACAGTCAGTACCCAATTATGAACAGTTTGATGGCTGATATTAAGGCCACACAATGACATTAACCCAACTACATCATCCAAACTCAATTTAAATGGGGAGTTTACGATGTCTCATGCTTGCAATGGTAGGTACTTGCAGATATAATTTCTTGATTTTTTCCGTGAAGGGGTGAGGGTTTAGGAGGTATATTAGGCATATGTATGCAATTATAGAGAGTGGTGGTAAGCAACATAAAGTTAAAGAGGGGCAACGTTTGCGCTTAGAGCGTATCAGTGGTGATGCTGGTGAAACACTTGAGTTTGATAAGGTACTTTTGTTTTCACGTGAAGGGGATACTACCGTTGGTGCTCCTTATATAGAGAATTGTAAAGTGACCGCTGAAATAATGAGTCATGCTCGCGGGAAGAAAGTGCGTATTGTTAAATTTCGTCGTCGTAAACATCACCGTAAAACCATGGGACATCGCCAGTGGTTTACTGAAGTGAAAATAACAAGTATTGCTGGCTAAGATTTGATTATGCATTATTTTTAAATAATATATTGATTATATAGGAATTTTAGAGATGGCCCATAAAAAAGCAGGCGGTAGTACCCGTAATGGACGCGATTCTCAATCTAAGCGTCTGGGTGTTAAAAGATTTGGTGGTCAATTGGTTCAGCCTGGAACTATTATAGTGAGACAGCGTGGTACACGGTTTCGCCCTGGTTTGGGTGTAGGAATAGGCCGTGACCATACTTTATTTGCTAAAGTTGATGGGCATGTAAAATTTGAATTAAAAGGCTATCCCAAACGCAAAGTAGTAAGTGTGTTACCAACAGCCCCCTAACTCATGATTACATAATCAGTCTTGATCAGCCCTTGACCTGTGTGAAAAACTCTCACTATGAAATTTATCGATGAAGCTGACATTACGGTAGAGGCCGGACATGGTGGAAATGGATGTTCAAGCTTTCGGCGTGAGAAATACGTTGAATTTGGTGGGCCAGACGGTGGTAATGGTGGTAATGGTGGTGATGTAATCCTGCAGGTATCTGATAGCCTGAATACATTGGTTGATTTTCGCTATCATCACTCTTTCAAGGCTGAAAATGGCCAAGCAGGTCAGGGCCGTAACTGTACTGGGGCCAGCGGTCAGAATCTCTATGTTGCGGTACCAAAAGGTACCGTTGTTTTTGATGCCGAGACAGATGAAAGCTTAGGTGATCTTACGCGCCCAAACCAGGCATTACTGGTAGCGCGCGGTGGTCGTGGTGGCAAAGGCAACGCATGTTTTAAGTCCAGCACTAATCGAGCGCCACGACGCAAGACCCCGGGAGTTTTAGCTGAAGCCAGAAAACTGCGTTTAGAGCTCAGAATTTTGGCTGATGTTGGTTTGTTGGGTTTGCCCAATGCAGGTAAATCAACATTAATACGTACTGTTTCCAATGCTAAGCCAAAAGTGGCTGATTATCCTTTTACGACCTTAATTCCTAATATTGGGGTTGTACGTGTGGATCGTTTACAAAGTTTTGTGATGGCTGATGTGCCTGGTTTAATTCCTGGTGCGCATGAAGGGGCAGGGCTGGGTATTCGATTCTTGCGACACTTGATCCGCACCCGTCTATTGTTTCACATGGTCAATGTGGGCAGTGATTTAGAAGACCCCGTTACTTCGATACGTGCTATTGAAGCTGAGCTCAGTGCGGCTAGTACTGTACTGGCGCAACGGCCTAGATGGTTGGTGTTCAATAAAATCGATTTGCTTGATCCTGCTGATCTTGACGTATGGTGTCAAACGATTGTAGAGGAGCTTGATTGGCAAGGTCCTGTGTTTTCGATTTCTGCGGTGACCGGTCAAGGGACTGAAGGGTTAATGCAAACGGCTATGCAGTATTTAGAATCTTATCAAGTCCGGGTGGTTTCTGACGAAGCGTTTGCGCAGCAAGAACTCTCATTGTTCCAACGCATGTCAGAAGAAGTCAGAGCCAGTGGACAAACCCATCGATCTTCTGTGTTCTCAGAGTGTTTTCAGTTTGAAAGAACAATAGAGGATGATAACGTTGAATGTTATTACCAGAAGTGATTGATCAGCGTGCACGCTTAGGTAAAGCGAAGCGTTATGTAATTAAAATTGGTAGTGCTTTGCTGACTAATGAGGGCCGAGGGCTAGATGAGTATGCGATTAATGATTGGGTTCGGCAGTTGATCGCTTTAAAAAAATCTGGAATTGAAGTCGTTTTGGTTTCCTCTGGTGCCATTGCGCAGGGTATGGTCCGATTGGGCCTGAAATCTAGACCTAATGCTATTCACTTGTTGCAAGCGGCTGCCGCAGTGGGTCAGACAGGTTTGGTGCAGGCCTATGAGAGCAGCTTCGGTCGTTATGGTTTGCATACGGCGCAAGTATTGTTGACGCACGATGATTTATCGGATCGTAAGCGGTATTTAAATGCCCGTGTGGCCCTGTCTGCTTTATTATCTTTAAATGTAATTCCTATTATTAATGAAAACGATACCGTTGTAACTGATGAAATTCGCTTTGGTGACAATGATACAATTGCTGCTTTGGTGACAAACTTGATAGAAGCACAGGTGTTAGTCTTACTGACTGATCAGGCGGGTTTGTTTGAGTCTGATCCAAGACTTGAGCCACAAGCGAAGATGATCACTCAAGCCAGTGCTTTTGATGAGGGATTGATAAATTATGGTGGGGAGAGTCGTTCAGGTTTAGGGCAAGGCGGTATGATCACTAAGATCAGGGCGGCACGTTTAGCGGCACGTTCCGGAGCGGCTACTGTTATTGCTTCTGGACGTGTTCCTGATGTTTTACGTGATATTGTCGATCAAAAACCGGTAGGCACCTTATTGTACCCTGATCAAGAACCTTTGGCTGCACGCAAACAATGGTTGGTCGGACATTTACAAATGAAAGGTCATTTGGTGTTGGATACTGGTGCTGTCAAGGTCTTAGTTAAGCAAGGGAAGAGTTTGTTACCCGTTGGTGTGGTGGCTGTGTCAGGGGAGTTTAAAAGGGGTGAAATGGTTGCTTGTGAGGACGAAGAAGGTCGCCGTATTGCTTGTGGTTTAGTTAATTATGATGCAGTAGATGCGAAGAAAATCATGGGGTGCAGCAGTGAGCAAGTCTCAAGGATATTAGGTCAAGTTTATGAGGTGGAATTGATACATCGTGATAATATGGTCATCACACTGTGAGGCTCTGTCAAAAATCGCTTGCTTAGAGACCATCTATAAACATCGTACGCAACTTCAATCATTTGGTGGTTAATTTAGAACTATTGTATTCCGCCTAAATGGGTTATCTGAATGTTGCTTCCTATCAGACACTACTTAGTTCCAAGCATGGCTTTCTTCAAATTCTTTTGCACAGGATTATCCGATAGCCAAATACCAAACAGAGCTTGCTTCATTGCACTTCCAGGTGTTGTAGTCACATATTCACCATTATAATAAGCGACAATACCCTTACCTGGGATATACTTAATATCATAATAATCCCCGACTTTAATATCACGCTTAAACATACCAACAAAATGATCAATATCACTTTTTATCGGTTCTATGTCCCCCTTAGTCGACTTCTCAAAACCAACACGAGTGGCATCTTCCATCTTTTTTGCCGTCACTTTATTAGAAGTAATGTACAAACGAATTGCCATAGGTTCTTCAAGCTCATCAATAATCGCATGCCAATCATTACTCTTTTGCCTTAAATACAAAGCGCCAACATACACTTCTACCCAAAACTTAGTTCTAATACCAGCACCATTTAAAATCAAAGTCTCATCACCGACTCTGAGCTGATTCGGCACGACAACATCCCCAACATTTTCAGCAAATACAGAAAAAGAAAATAGACTCAAAAGAAATACTAAACATCTTGTTCTAATCATAAATGGCATCACCTATCAAAGCTATGCTTGACATCATAACATATTCATATTAGAGCCGAAACAACCGGCCAATTGGCAATTTAGACACTTACCTTTCTCTTACTAAATCCATTACAATTCATTTAGGGGTAACTGCTCACACCCTACGTGAAATTTGGGGCTTTGTCAAAACTGAGTCAAGAAAAGATAACTTCGAGCTTTTCAAAACTATTTTTTTCGTAGATAAAAATTCTCTCACTTCCTCAAACATCGTACACAACTTCAATCCAGTAAAGGGACTCTTAAACCCTTATCATCACTCTATAGCGACATTTTATTCCATAATGATCGGATTCAATGATGTTGTTTTTATACTTTATATCACGGTGAATAGCATTTGGAAAACAGCCATGAGCGATGCGATTTTCGTCACCCTAGGTGATGAAAATCGCATTTTCACGGTAAAATATTGGCTATGGCAGGGTAAAGTTCTGATTTTTTATCAATAGAAGGTTGGTTTTTTATTTCAGTAAACGAGTTTCTGAAGAGAAGCAAAGAGAACATTTCATGATAGGATCATCCGTGCAACTTGAATGTTATAATCAAAAAACGCTCAAGTTAGCCAGCCATATCGACTCAGTTTTGACAAAGCCTTTTATGACAAGCTACATGCTTTCTTTAAATAAAATGGAGGCTGGTTTAGGTTTTGATAGATAAAATCCTTGATACCAATGACAACCCAGTTTGTGTAGAAAGTTTAATTTTTTTAAGCTATCTACACCTTCTGCGATGACCTTTAAGTTTAAGGAGTTGCCTAGCGCGATGACAGCTTTGGTAATAGCAGTATCTTCCGGGTCTGACAGTAAATCTCGGACAAACGATCGGTCTATTTTAATAAAATCAATTGGAAATTTTTTTAGATAGGTCAGAGAGGAGTAACCCGTTCCAAAATCGTCGATTGCTATTTGTATACCCAGATCTTTGAGCTGTTTGAAGAGATGTTTGGTGTGTTTAAAGTTGTCAAATAAAACGGACTCTGTAATTTCTAAGACAATGCCTTGTGGTACTAGCTTAGTAGTGTTCAATAAATTTCTTATAAAAGGTAATAGAGATCGATCACGTAGTTGGTGTGGAGAAACATTGACTGAAATATGTGTGTCTTGATTGATGAGCCCTTGTTCTGTCCATGATGCAAATTGGTAACAAGCTGTTTCAAATACCCAGCGGCCTATTTCTTGGATAAGACCATTGTTTTCGAGTAATGGAATAAACTCTTTAGGTTTTATTTCGCCTTTTTGAGGGTGTTGCCAACGCAATAAAGCTTCTAAGCCTTTAACTTGATTAGTTTTGATATCGCCTTGTAATTGGTAATGCAGTGCAAACTCATCCTTGTTTAAGGCCGAATGTAGGCTATTAGCTAAGTTGAATCTTTTTTGAGGTAATCTAAATAAAGCGGGTGAGTAAAATTGATAATTGTTGCGGCCATTGGATTTAGCCAAATATAATGCCAGCCTGGCTTTTTTTAGTAAAGTTTCGGCTGATTCTGACTGATTATAAGTGTATGTGACTCCAATACTGGCGGTAATAATGATTTCTTGGTTATAGATTTCTATAGGTTCTACCATGGATTTTAAAATGTTATCAGAAACGGTGGCCATGATTTTATCGTCGACAATACCTTGTATGAGAACAGCAAATTCATCGCTCCCCAGTCGTGCTACCATGGCTTCAGAGGCTACACATTTGGTTAAGCGTTCTGCTACTTTTTGTAAGAGCCGATCTCCTGCAATATGGCCTAAAGCATCATTAATGGATTTAAAGGCATCTAAATTTAAGTGGAATAAACCAAGTTTATAGTCTTGCTTCGCATATTTAATGGCATTTTCTAGAAATTGAATGAAAATTTGCCTGTTGACCAGCCCAGTAAGTAGGTCAGTTTGTGTGACTTGCTTGAGTTTTTCTTTGGTTCGGTGGTGATCTGTGATATCAGAAAAAGTGGCAATGAAACCGTTCTGATAGCCCTGTGTTGAATAAGTAGGTCTGGCATGTACTTCTACCCAAATAATCTGGCCTAAATTATTTTGCAGTCGGAACTTGTTGAAAAAAAATTGACCTTGAGTGATTTTTTCGCGAAGCTCAGAGAGGACGTCGTAAACATCTTCAGGGTGTATTGCATCTAGCCATCTGGAGTGTTTTGATTCTGCTGAAGTTTTTCCACAAATTTCAAGCCAACGCTTGTTGGCGTAAATACATTCCCAGGTTGTATTGAGTTGCAAAATACCGATAGGTGCTAAATCTGTTAGGACTTGAAATCGTTGTAAATTTTCTTCTAGTTGGTTTTTGAGTTGTAACACTTGAGTAGAGCCTTCATAAGGTGGTATTTTTTGTGCTAGTGATCTTTTTTTTTCTTGGTATTCAGTATTAATTAATGGAGTGATCTGCTGAATCATTGTATCAGTGTAAGCTGTTGTACAATTGGCTAGAACAATGAGAGCGATGAGCTTCTCATTTTCAAGCAGAGGAAATAAAAGCGTATTTTGAATGTATGGACGATTGCTTGGAAATGAAGCCACAATGTGGGCTGGTACGGGTTCTTCATGTATTTCTAAATGCCCTTGCTTTAGAGCATTGCCTAAGAGTCCTTGAGTGAGGAGAGGGGGATTTGAAAAGATTGTAATCCAACTGTTGGGATTATGTTGGTGATCGAAAGCATCAGCGACTAAAACGATACAGGTTTTTAGAGCTGGGTATAGATCATTATCAGTAATAGCTTGGCAATATTCGTATAAAAATGCGTAAGTACTATTGCTGATTTTGCTGGCTGCTTCTAGGATGTTCGTGTAGGCTTGTATAACGTATGTGTCAGCATTCAGTGTAGATCCTATGTATTGTATACCTTTTTCTGCGTTCCCCTTTTTGTTATTCTCCATAGATAATTCCTTGTATCTACTTAAAGCAACTATGTATGAGTCAAGCTCTAACTTAAAGGGCTTTACTCCGCTTGTAAAGGGCTTTACTTATTGCTTGTCATTAATCGACTAAATTAAATGCAAATACAGGTATGAATCCTATTTCATTATAGGAATTTTTTCTTTAATGGTCATAGAAAAACCACCGGCTTGGTCATAATAGGCAGCTTCATTGGTGAAGATTGGGTAAACAGGTTCCCCCTGATAGACAACAGTTTCACCACTAAAGAAGTAAAACATGGGGTCTCCAGGTTTTAATAGCTTGTAATCTTGGTCTTGTAGCTTTGGGTGGATTGTACCGAGTAAGTTGCCTGCTTGATCTGTGGGTAATTGCTTTTTACCCACAACTTTGTAAACTTCTAGAGGGGAAGCCTCATCTAATTCTATAGCGTTTTGATTGTATTTATCTAGGCATTGCAAGATGACTAGTACGGTTTCCTGCATGGCTTTGAATATATCGGCTCGAACCATGCCTTGTGGTGTAGGGCCGATTTCAACAAGAATACCTCCTGCTTTGCCAAGAGAAAATAAATAAGGGCTTTGTGCTTCCGTTCGAACTTCATAGACCACAGATACGTTAGGTATTTGATTTTTAACGTATTGTGTGATTTTTTGTATTAACGAGCTTTTTCTATGAAATACCAGGGTGATGCCCATGTTGCTGGTGGTTGTATGTAAATCTATGATGAAATCTGAAGGCTTGTCAGAGGAAGAACCAAATTTTTGCGTGATACTTTTAGCAAGCTTCTCTTCAAGCAGTGTTTTGCTATTGTCTTCTAGTTCCTCTTGAATAAAGCATCTGTTTAAATCTCGTTCAATATAGCGGCGATTTTGACGAATAGCCTCGGGGTTGGCTAACATAAAGTGAGGTGTAAAGGTTAAAGGTTTAGGGGCACTATTTGTGCTTAACCAGTGTTGCACCAAGTAAACCCCTGTAAGCTCATTACCATGGGTACCTCCTACTATTAAGACATTATTGATGTCAGGCATTATTTAAAGCTTTGTCAACCATATTTGTGTTTTCATTGAAGTTAAGATCCTAAATTATGAAATATTTAAAGAGAAAACTCTACTTTTTATTATGTATTTTGCTTTGGTTAGGTATTTTGCGATCAAGTGCAATTGTTTTTTGTAACTCTATAGCATGGTTGCCCGATCTTCCTTATAGTACGCAGCGTGAGTTGGACTTGTTGTATTGGTTATTGCCTCTTTGGTTGATCGGGATACTTTTTTGGTTTATGAGCCCACAGAAAATGTTGGGGGGCGGCAATGAAAAACTGACCCGAAAGCAAAAAGTGATGTTGGCAGAGGCGTTGTCTAAACCCAGTGGAAAAGATTAATCAATAGGCTTGTTCTTATGGTTGGCTGTTTATGGCCATGACGACTGATGAGTGAGGAAATATAGCATTGAGTAAGCTGTATGTATCATTGAAAGCTATTTGTTTGAAAGTTTGGTTATGGTTGATTGTGTGTTTTTTGCGTGTTATGACTAAGGTTAAAGTGTCACAATTTCCGGAAAATTTAGCCGTAGATGGCACTACGACCTGTTACGTTTTTCAAAATAAATCGTACAGTGATGTCATGGTGTTTGCTGAGCAATACCAAAAGCTAGGCTTGCCTAAACCAGCCGTATTGAGATCACTTTCTTCAAAGTTATCGACCAATTTGTCAGGCAAATTAATTTTTCTCAGAAGACCAGAAATGCCTGATATTATCAGAGGTAAACTGCCTTTGCGTAGCCCTGAAATATTACAAGAAGTGATTGAGCAGGTGCAATCTGGGGTTGTATCCAATATACGATTGATTCCTGTGAGTGTTTATTGGGGGCGTACACCAGATAAAGAACGCTCTTTTTGGAAGATTATTTTTAGTGATACTTGGTCCGCTCCCAGTGTTTTACGCAAACTCTTTATGATGGTTTTTCACGGGAGAGAGACACTGTTAAATATCAGTGCACCTATTTGGGTTAATGAGTTAATGGAGAGCAATGCTTCTTCGCAGAGAATGCAGCGTAAGCTATTTAGAGTGTTAAGAGTACATTTTAGACGGCAAAGAGAGGCTATTATTGGACCGGACTTATCTCATAAAAGACTTTTAAGTAATCAAATTTTAACGTCCAGTCAAGTGTTGCGGTCAATACAAATCGAAATGGCTGATAAAAATCTGGAAGTGAAAAAACTAGAAGATAAAACCAGAGAGTACGTGATAGAAATCGCGGCTGATTATTCTTATTCTGTGATCAGGCTCTATGATGTGTTTTTGTCGTGGCTGTGGAATCGAATTTATGAAGGAATTGAAATATATAATTTACAAAGACTCAAAACGGTAGCGGCTGATCATGCGATTATTTATGTGCCGTGCCATAGGAGTCATGTAGATTACTTGCTATTGTCTTATGTGGTTTTTAACGCTGGTTTAGTCCCGCCTCATATTGCTGCGGGCACCAATTTGAATATTCCAGTTCTAGGATCAATTTTGCGTAGAGGGGGTGCTTTCTTTTTACGTAGAAGTTTTAAAGATAATGCGCTATACAGTGCTGTGTTACATGAATATGTACATACGGTTTTACGCAAAGGATTTTCCATTGAGTATTTTATAGAGGGGACAAGAAGTCGTTCTGGCAGATTGTTACCACCTAGGCATGGAATGTTATCTATGACTTTAAAGAGCTATGTCTCTTATTGCGAAAAGCCTTTAATGTTTGTGCCCGTGTATATTGGTTATGAAAAATTGTTTGAAGGTAAAACATACATTAAAGAGTTGTTAGGCAAAAAGAAAAGACCAGAGAGCTGGAGAGATATCTTGCGCGCTTTCATGAAAACCAAAAATCAATTTGGTAAAGTTCATGTTAATTTTGGTACACCGATTAGTTTGGACTCGATCTTGTCTGAATATTGCTCTGATTGGCGTCAGCTTTCTCATGAAGCCGTGGCTAAAGCTACTTGGGTAAAAGGTTGTGTGGGAGAAATAGGTGATTTGATTGTTTCAGGGATCAATCAAAGCGTGATTGTTGAAGCGGTAAATTTAGCCAGTTTGGTCTTGTTAGCTACACCAAAATTGGCGCTGGATGAGTACACCATGTCGGCACAAATAGCTTGGTATCAGGATTTGTTTGAAAAATTGCCTTATAGCAGTGATACAGTTGTAACCAAGAAAAAATCAAAAGAAGTGATAGACTATTGTATTGGTTTGGGCTTAATGGTTCGACACCATCATTTATTAGGAGATATTATCAAATCAAATGAAGCCACGGCTTTACTGATGACTTATTTTCGTAATAACGTTTTGCATACTTTGATTTTGCCTGCTTTATGTGCTTGTTTTGTGTTAAATCATGTTCGTTGTTCTAAGGAGGATTTAATCGAATTTATAGTATTAATTTATCCTTTATTGAAAACAGAGTTGACTTTGAAATACTCTGAACAAGAATTGGAGTCGCAAATCTTTGAGATTATGAATTATTTTTGTACGGTTAGTGTGATAAAAAGAAACGTTTCGACTGGGCAATGGGTGAAGCCAGAGTTGGGCTCGATGGCTTTTTTTCAATTATCCTTACTTGCAGCTTGCGCCTATCACAGCTTGGAACGTTATCATATTTTATTTGCACTGTTGCAAAAGAGATTGGGTGAATCTATTACTTGCCAGCAGTTAGAGAGAGAGGTCTGTTTGTCGGCGCAAAGAATCGCTTTATTATTAGAATTTAATGCCCCAGAGTTTTTTGATAAACGTTTAATCAGTGCCGCCATAGGTACGCTGCGAGATCTTAAATGGGTGCAATGGTCCCAGACATCGGAATTGATGTTGGCGCCAGAAATAACGGTTTTACAAAAGCAAACTTATCAACTACTGGGGGATGATGTTAAACATTTAGGTACGGGGGTGCAGTGATAAATCAAAGTTATTTCGTGACCATTCCTTAGTTTTGACCAAGCCCAAATTGTTAGTACCCTTACGACTTAACGAAATGAATGTTATTGTTAGCCCAGGATTTAATCCTTTCTTTTGCCTTATCCCACCATTTTATTTGAGCACGTAAATGCGAATATTGACTGTAAGCAAGCTCTTTAACAACAGCCTCTGCGTCATCACCACCTGACTCTAAACTCTGTTCTAACTGTAAAAATTGCCATTGGTGACTGCTACTGCAAACATCTATCGGCAAACTATCGATCGAGTTCGGCAAAGATTTCTCTGTCATACGATAACCACTGAGCATTAAAGCATACATTTCAACATCATCAAAGCTATCTAAATCTGTTCGAGCCTCTGCTAGATATTTTTGAATATTCTTCGGGATGCCATAGCTGGTTATACCCACATCTGCAATAGAGTCAGTAGAACACTGTTTGCCTGAACCAACCCAATCAATAGGTACTGCTTCGAGCTCTTTTTTTAGATGAACATACATGGAGGCTCTCAGCTTACCATTATGATTACGATCCATAATCTGTTTATAGTACGCCGAACGCACGGCTTGCATGGTAATATCGCTTGCCCTTTTAAAAGCGTTGACCCAACTTTTACTTGGACTCTTTTGATCATCTAACTGACCACAACCATCGCTGACTAACAACACATCACAACTTTGTTCAAACAACCCAAAGATACCTTGGTTTTCTCGTACTCCCCCGTCAATCAACTGCACTACTTTATTTGGATATAAGCCTTTAAGTTTAATTGGTTTAAAAATCACAGGGACACAGGCCGATGCAGCTACAGCTCTGCCTAAACTGATACCTTTGTTTTTATAAGGTAATGGCGCCTCTTGGTACCACATTCTGCGTAGGCGAGCAAGCGCATCAATATCATCTTCAATATAAGCTTTAGGTTCCCCCATCCAAGAAGCTGTAAATTGCCAATTATGACCAGTATTAAAGGTCGTTGCATTTAAAATAAGAATAGGAACCTTAGCATAACGATTCCAATTATCCAGTGTAGGATTAAAGTTTTCCTGACCCTCAGGGTTGATTTTTAAATCACAGGTCATATGGGGTTCATGATTAGGCAAAGGGTCTATCTTAGCATAAAAATATTCTTCAAACAGTTCAGCAGCCCTTTCCGTTCTACGCCAAAACTGCAACATAGCTTTGGTTCTAATATCTTGCTGAACCCCTGCTACAAACGTGGTAATCACCTCATCAACCAACTCAATATAACATTGACGAGTCAACCGACCTGTAGAAGCTTCTAAACGCTTTTTAAGCGCTAAATAATAATGCGCGCCAACAACTGAACCTCCTGAGACACAAGAAATAACTTCTATGTGACGCAGTACATCATATTCTGCTAACTTCGCTAAAACTCCCAAATGAAACAGGGACGCTCTAAACCCACCACCTGAGAGTGCCAAGCCTACTTTTCCTATAAAAAGGCCTTCAATAGAGTCTACAGATGGATTAATTAACTCACCAATCAGCTGAACACCACTATCTTCGTAAAAATTTTTATCTTTGGGGGTAACCTTCTTACGCAATCGCACCAAAATAGCCAGTTGCCTAATAAACGTTTCACGCTGCCATGATTGTTGTACATCAGCTTTTTTAATAGCTTCAACCAACGGTTTTGCTTCATCATAACGCTCTAAACCAAAATAGGCCTCTATAAGTGTTTGCACCAACCAAAGGTTGGCAGCCATATTTTTTTTAAGATCTTGCATGTTTTGAAGTATGGGTTCAACACGGTGTGACAGGATAGTAACAATATTACTTCGAATTTCATCGGCTTGCTGTTGCAATGAAAGCTGATCATCACAAGGCTCATTTAACTTATGCCATAAAGGTCCAATCTGACTGCCAATCAAATCCAATATAAAAGCAGCGTTAATACCGGTGTAACCATTATCATCTCCACTATTTTGACCTGTTTTAAAAATAAGATAACCTCGGTGGTAGTATTGATAAGCCAATTCTAAATGATGTATGCGTGGATCAACCTCCCACATTCTTTTATAAATAGCGCCAGCGATACCAAGTGTTTCTTGATCACACGTTTCCTCAAGCAAGTCATTCTGATCAGAATTAAGTATATTAAGTGCTGCCTGCAAACCTTCTTCTGTCACAATTTCATTGTCTTTATAGGTGCAAAGCGCTTGTTGTTGACGAAACTTTTTAAGCTCTTCGAGCGTAGCTTCAAATTGACCACTTCGATGTGCTTTACGAGCGAAATGTAATAACTGATGCCCTAAGTTAAAGGCTTTTTGCGCCTTCAGCCAATCCAGCAGCAGTAAAATGTTAGCAGCCTCTGTCTGCTTCTCTGGTACGTCAGCTTTTAATTTTAAGGATTTGAGTCGATCAAATTTATCTTGATTCAAATCCTCGATGAGTTTTCCAACGGCTTGCTTACAATGCTCTTGGTCAATTAGCATAAACTGTCCTTGTATCCTCTAAAATTCATTCGCGAAGGGTATATTAAATTTGTAAGTGCTGGCAATATTGCGCTATATGAGACAGTGTCTCTGCTTCATCAGCACGTGCCTGTTGAATTAAGCTTAAGTTTTTCACAGTAGTTTCCTTCATCCAGGGCTTGATCTCTGGACTCTCAAGCGGCATAGACAATAAAACCTTTTGCGCACGGAACCAATCTCTTTGAATACAAGCCAATTCAAGCATTGTGGCTAATTGCCAATACCGTTCACTCACTTCTTTTTTTTCAGTTTGTCGATTAACAGCAAAGGTCACCACTGGTACTAAAGCCTGCAGTTGCGTCTCATCTTCTTCTTGAGCCCTCACCAAACGACAGGTAATCGCATTGACTCCTGGATAAAAATCTCTCGGATCAGCGTTAAAACCACTCTCATAGGCCTCGATCGCTTTGGTAATTGCACTTTGTGCATTCAAACTGGTTTTATCCTCGAAAGCGTCATACTGACTTTTGTAGATCCTCCCTATAATACCATAGGTTTCACTGCTAAGCTCAGTCTCTCGTATCATCCTAATAGCATTGAGCGCTTGATCTCGACTGATTTGCGCTGCGGGTTGATTACCTTGTTTGTAATGAACTTCTGCAATACGATTATGCGCCAACGCCAATTGCTCTAAGATTACGGTGGTATGCTTTAACTCATCTGGCAATCGAGCTTGCAAACTAACCATTGCTTCATAGGCCTTATGCTCTCGATAAGCCAAATATACGGCAATCAAAGCTGTATGTAATACTTGCACTACATAAGGCTCTTGCAATAATCGGTGCTCTATCCCATTAAGTGCTTCAATTGCCAGATGACTCTCTCTAAGATCATTAGCCTGTTTAATTTCTCGCAAAGTTTCCCCAGTATATTTCATACGACTGATGAAAAGATCAGTCTTTTTATGACTGGGCTCTGAAAATTGTCCAGTAATTTGTAACAGTGGGTTATCATTGGGCAATTCATCTGAGGCCATCAAAGTCAAATACTCCCGAATACTGCCGGCCATTTTTTGAGCAGCTTGTCGCGTCAATGCTAAAGATTTTTCTTCCAAAGAGTATGTCAGAATGCGTAAAGGACGAAAGTCAAACCCCAACTGTTCAATATAATTTTCAGCACAGATTAATAGAGTATTTTTTTGCCCCGCGCCATGACGAATACCAAGTTCATACATCACGTTTTGGTTGGCTAATGTTAAATCTGCAATGACAAACTCAGCTACCAATAGAGACTCATACATAGATCGATGAATAAAACCACCCGCTCGATCATAATCAGCTCGACGACAGTCAATACCAGCTTGTTCAACCCCTGTCTGAATAGCTGTATAGACCCCATCAAAATTGATTGTTTTTTTTGCTTCCATAAAACTTTTCCCACCAAAGGGCATGGCAACAAAACACAAAGGGCGAACAACGGATGACATATTTTTTTGCTTCCTAAATAACATAAATTTTAAGTGAATAACTGTTCAAAGCAGTTAGATCATCAGAAACAGCAAGAAAAAATCCATTTTCAACTAAATTTTTTGTCATTACAATGATCACGCTCATGCAAATATTACCATCAATCAACAAATGGAACCAATTTACGTGGAACACAACAAAATTCACAGACAGTAAACTCATCAAACAAAAGATCAGTATGCAAGGTGATTAACACCCTTCACAAGCATAAATCCACAATTGCCAAAAAGTTTAGAGGATACACAACGGCTCTGTTACAATGTTATTTACCTCACTGACGTTGCTGGACGAATCAGCTGCTGGTATCATACCTCTCACAATGACAAATATATCTACCATTAAAATACATAAACAATATGAACTCTACAAACGCATTAAGAATACTAATTTTAGGTGGTAATGGTTTCTTTGGAAAAATTCTGGCTGGTAAATTGGCTGACAGAGGCGATGAAGTTACCTTATTGAATCGCGGATATCTATATGACGGATTGGGCGATGCTGTAGAAAGAATACGTGCTGACCGCAACGATGAAACCTGTATGCAAGCTGTTTTATACAACAAACAATGGGACATTATATACGACCAGTCATGTTATAATGCACAACAGGCACAACAAGCCTGCAACTATTTCAAACAAAAAACAAAAAAATACATCTTCACTTCAACACAAGCTGTTTACGGTCTGGGTAGCAATCTAACAGAAGAACAATTTAATCCCAACACCTACAAGTTTGCTTACAAGGCAACACAATATGGCGAAGCCAAAAAACAAGCCGAAGCCGTTTTTGCCCAATGTGCTCCCTGGCCTGTAAGCATGGTACGCTTTCCTGTTGTACTCGGTTATCATGACCCTTCACAAAGATTGCAATATCATGTTGATAAAATATTTAAAAATGAGGCGCTGTACTTTTCAAACCTTGACGCCAAAATTTCACTTATTGAAGCAGAAGATGCAGCCAATACTTTGGTGTTATTAGCCGATAATGATGCTGAAGGCCCCATCAATGCGGCTTCTGATACCCCCATTACCTTACGAGAGTTCGTTAATTTGTTGGAAAAATATACCGAACATCCCATCAAGCTGTCCATAACAGAGCATCTAAACAACCTCTCTACGTACTCAGTGCCTCGTGATTGGTATGTAAATACCAGTAAACTGACAAACATAGAAAATATAACTAGACCTATCCACCAATGGTTACCCGCATTAATCAAAAACTGCAAAAATCAAACAAATCGTACAAATCGGCTGATTAACAGGCAAGCTTTATTCTACTTAGAAAAAGAACTGATTACAGAAGATTTCAGCAACAAAGTGATTGTGCTTAATGCTCATGATTTTGAAATTGCCTGGTCTATCACAGCAGGCTTAGCCATGCGAGGCGCCAAGATTGTGGCTAATTTCTCTCAAGAAAGTATGAAGAAAGCTTTCGTGCGTAAAGCACAAGAATTTAATCTAAATATATTAGCTACCCACCTACAAATCACGCACACAAAAGCTATCGATAGCTTACTTAAAAAAGCTATCGGTCATTTTACACGAGTTGATATTTTAATCAACAACTTGACAACAGGTACTTGTGCTGAAAAAAACTTATGGGAATACAATCTCAAAGAATGGCAAAAATCAATTAATAAAGAGCTTCAAGCTACCTTTTTATGTACCCAAGGCTTTGTTAAGTGGATACTCAAGCATAAAACTTCGGGTAGAATCATCAATATTTCAAGCGACTCAGAGGCTGTCAGTTGGATGTTAGGCAAATCTGGTATGCATTACGTTAACAGTGGAGCTATCAATACCATGACGCAAACCTTAGCAACCCAGCTAGAAAACAAAGGCATTACCGTCGTAGGCATTCAGCTGCCACCTTTAAGCAACAGTTTCAGTGATATGTTGAATAAGAACTATCTCAAAACAGTCCGAAAAATAGTACCGACCCCAGATTCTATTGTTCCTAGCATTATCGCAGCCATTCAAACTGAGCATGATAAGATTCATGGAAAAAGTTTACAAACTAATCGCTTCAATGCAAATGCAGACGGAGAAATATTTTTAAATAACTGGAATGCTCAAAACGCGCACCCCATCAATTTATTAATTTATGACAGAACCCAGCAAGAAATTGACCGCAACAATCCAAACCATGCGTTTCTGGGTTGGGGGGAAAATCTGTTTGGGCCTTCACCAAAGGTAAAAGAGTTTTTAAAAAACCCCGATCTTGCTGAAAAGGCGAATTATTATGCCCCCTGCCAAAACAGCATGCAACTTAGACAGTCATTAAGCCAACATTATCAATTACCAGAAGAATGCTTTACCTTTGGACCAGGCTCTGATGAAATTTTAGGTCGTATCTTAAGAGTATTTACAAAACCTGGATCAGAAGTGATTTCCAATAACCCCACCTATTTCTTGTTTGATCGCCATTGCGATGCATTCGGCGTAATCAATAGGAAAGTTGACTTTTTTAAAAATCCTAGAGTTCCTAATCATCACTTAAAGGACATTGCAAACAATATAGTCCCACAAACCAAGCTAATATATTTAGTCTCCCCGGGTAATCCCGTTGGTATAGGCATTCATATTGAAGACTTTATGGAGTTTTTAACCAAGGTGCCTCACCACATACCGATTATACTTGATGAAGCTTACATAGAATATTGCGATGATGAAAACATTGTACAAAGCCCTGAACTGATCAAACAAACGGATCACTGCATCATCGGCGTCAGAACGTTCTCTAAGTTATACGGGTTAGCTGGACTGAGAATTGGATATGCTTTCTCTTCCCCTAAGACCATACAACCCTTACAATTGGCAGAACCTTTTTTTGGTATCAGCCGACTTTCAGAGCAGGCCGCCTGTCTTGCACTCTCAGACCAAGCTTATATTTCTCATATTCGAACAGTCATTATTCAAGAGAAGAAAAGAATCGTTGCTGCCTTTGAAGAGGCTCATATTGAGTACATCGTCATGGACAGTGCTAATATTGCGTTCAGACCTCCAATCACCCCATGTGAACGCCTACTCAAGCAGTTTGATCAACAAGGTATTTATATGACAGGAGAGCTGATCAAAGACCAATATGTAATACTACGCATCAGCACACCTGAAGTAAATGATAAACTTTTAGAGATCATTCTAAGCATAGCAAAAAAACAAAAACCTTTAAAAACAAGCATCAGTTCTTTATTTTCAGACATCAAGCCTTTAACCAGCACGTAACCCAAAAAGTAAAAAGACTTAACCTGGGAATGGGTGCGAAATAACTTTAACATTTGGAGCGGATGTTTGTCTGAGCGAAGCGAGTTCAGCAGCGGAAAATGTTAAAGTTATTTCGTGCCCATTCCCTGTCGGAGTAGAAATAAACTTCCAACTATTCCCAATAACCATTCGCTCTACCTTCTTCAATCCGCTCTAAATAGCGATTATAAAACACATCAGTAGACGTGTTCCCCTTACTATTTTTAATCTCTAAATTCGTTTTAGGATGTGCTCTGAGCAACATCATCATACGGGCATTTTGCCTTGCGGCAGCCTCATGTAAAGCGGTATTCCCTTGACAGTCTTGCATATTAGGATCTACTTCAGACTTGTCGAGCAGAAGTTTTAATATTTTTAAGCTCTGTGGCTTATTCTCATCTTGTGAAGCCAAACGCATTAAAGCTCTACGACCAAACGCATCAGGTGCATTAATCAGTTTTTCACAACCAATATGTTTCAATTCAATTATAAGTAAAAACGCTCGGCTGAAATTTCTCATTTGAACAGCCTTTTCCAATTCCAGAAAAACAATCGAAGCATATGCCTGCTGAAATTTTTTTGAAAACTCAGAATTATTCTTACAAATCAGGCTCGCATCAAAATATTTATATTGTAAAGCGCGGCATGGGATATTATTTCGCATCGACCAAGGCTCCCTCATAATTGAATTCCTTCGATCACGTACAACACCGATACCACCACCGAGAAACGATGTGCTTCTATTAACTGACAATCTGGACATAGGCAAAGACTGCATCTTCACAGTTGTTCGTTGAATCACAAGTCATTCCCTCACATTAATAGCGGTTAAAACTTAATCATAAGTACACCATTATAGGCAAACAAATATAATGTCAAAAACATAAAAGACATAAACTAAGCCAAAAAATTTGTGCCTACGGAGAATGCACAATAAACACTTGACAGCAGTCAGTGTAATCAGAAAATACATACCTTGATAGTCCCCACAACAAACCCGATGACTATAACCGATGAAAACACAATTTAAAAACAAGCTTCTGTCAACTTATTTATTATCATCCATGCTTTGCGTTTCCTTTTGTTTTAGCTCAGAAACAAAACCCACAGAGTCGGCAGCAACACTTCAAGTCGACGCTGAATACGCTTATTGGGTGGCATTACAAGAAGAATACAGTGTTGCTAAACAAACGGCTCTACAAGCAGCCTTCACAAACAGCAGAAAACTTAATCAGTGTATTCAAGTGTTTCTACAGCACCCGCCCACTGAAGAAACACTGCAGCAATGCCGTAAACATTGGCACGCCACACTATTGAATTTAATCTTAATCAAAGCTTTTACTTTTGGCCATCATGAGATCATTCAAACCATTTCAAACAGACTTTCCAGCTTTCCAGCCTTAAGAGGCTATATCGATAGCATAAAAGGCTATTCACAATCGGGTATCGTTAATGATTTTTCCCTATCACTCTCAAAGGAAAATCTAATTGAAGTACACCAACAGTGGCACACAGAAGAAGTGGCCTTAGGCATACACGCTTTGGGCGTATTACTATGGCCTGATCATCAGCACTCTGCCCTGACGCTTTACAAACTACCAAATCCCACCCCAAAAGCACCGAAAAAAAGTCAATTAGAAAAAAAGTATGATTCCCACCAAATTATCGTTCGGCGCAGGCTGTATCTCAAACTATTAATCAATATCTTAGAAGATGATATTGCTATATTACAAACTAATCAAATTACAGAACTACACCACCGGCAATCCCCAACACAAAAAACTTCTACTCACGACATAAAAAGACAATTAATCAAAAAAACTTTATCAGCCGCACAGGCATTAACACAATATTGCTCACAACTCTTAAAAAAATCATCAAGCGTCTATTTTAAACCAACAGCCAAAGAAGACACTCTATTTACAACCTGTCTGCAGAGTTTGCACCTGGCTTTATCACCTTCTGGTAAATTTCAACCTTTTGATTTATTTGCAAAACCAACACCCATACCAAAAGATCAAATTAAAAGTCTCGAGAGAGTAATCCTAAAATTGCTATCAACGCCACCAAAAGATCAAAAACATAAAAGAGTGATTATGCGTAGTTTAAATATCACACTAAAAGAGTTTGAAAACAGTCTTTAGGAGGTGTCCCAGAATAAAGTTTACAAGCTTCGCTCCTGACCTCGCTGCGCTCAGACATGCATCCGCTCACATTGTAAACTTTATTCTGGGACACCTCCTTAGGAAGCCTTATATGGCACTTTGCTTAAACGGGTTAACCGAACATTTACCAAGATCCGTTTGTAATTGATTGATACGTTTGATAATATGTAGCTTAA
>JANQJO010000031.1 GCA_028281605.1 Pseudomonadales bacterium | reverse complement strand
TTCCTCGCTTTTTTACAAGTGGGAAGAGTGCACTACTTTGCCTGGAGAATATATAGATATTACTTGCTCAATAGATTAGCATGGACTCTGAATAGCTGAGCATCATCTGATTCAATAAGGCTTGCATTCACCTATAAAAAAAACAACCGAGTACAACAGGCATTTTTAATTAATAGCACTCTAGCTTTGACCGATTTATCTCTCTATATAAAAAGTACGCTGTACAATGCAGAATGGGCTTGTTCAACAACAGGATAGGTCACGGCTCAGCCGCGACCTATCTATTTTCTTTATTTCTTCTTTTTTATTTCATTAAAAAAGACCCTACTATTTATTTGATATAAGGCTTTTTGATATCCATTTCTGGTGCGTGTCCCAGTTTCCTCATTGCTTTCAATTGACTTTAAAGCAGCATTCTGAAGATCCCCTTTAACGCATCTTGGTTACCATAATAAACTTTTCCTCCTATCAGGTGCTCTATTAAATTAGAGGGCTTTGATGCCGGAGCTAACTCACTAACTTGACCTTGGGCCTGTTGTAAACTTAAGAGTTTCTCATGAGCGCCACACAATAAGTTTAACTCTGATTGGGTAAAGTCACTCAGAAAATCGCTATTATTTCTGATTTCATCATATTGTTCGCCTTCCAACATTACTTCCAACGCTTTATCTCTTCCAACGTACTTGCTCATAAGATAGTGATATGTTGATTGCTGATACTCACTCGGCTGCCGCTCTCCAGGTACAGGTTGCAAGTGTTCTACAGCACCTAAAGCTCCCGGGTATAGCATAGGAGGACCAGCACCTCTTTCTACTGAGACAACAGTAGAAGGAACTACCGCAGGCCCAAATAAATTGGGAACTAAAGCAGCAGGGGGAAGGGGGGGACTGGTAAGCTAACGCCTCCACCTGAAAGAGGAGAGGAAGAGGGAAGGAGAGGAGCGGTAGAAGCAGGTGTATTCATTATACTATCTCCAACAATTAAGTTACTTTTAGTCAATAATCCTAAATTTCTCGATTAAAAAATAAACACATCTTACCAAACCACTTAGCACAGGCTTTCTTTCAGCGATTTCACTCATTCTTCCAGCACCTAACGGGTGACTGAAAACAATCTCTGAAACCATTGCTGAAAGACAACTTACAACCAAATTAAGCATACCCAACTTCGGAATCTAGGATAATTTATGTTGCAGTATCTTAATATAATCACGAACAAGCTACAATTTAAATTAGTACTTTAATCAGAATTTTCAGGGCTCCCTAGTACTTTTTGATCAAATCGACCTTAATTTAATTTCTACAGATATTTTTACCGCCAGATAGCTCAAGTTAGCATTAAGATATACCTAGAATTTAAAGAACAGAGCATCGAATGCTGCTAAAATCGGCCAAAACACGCATTAAAATTAATCAATATGCTCAGCCTCCTTTATCTGTAAAGACTTTTTGATATCCATCTATAGTATGTATCCCCATTTCCTTCTGTGTCCCTGTCCCCTGTTGCCCCCACTATCAGCAAAAACAGCATTGAAACAGCTGCAAAAAGCCACTTTGTCTGAATTCAAGCAAATTTGAAAAGATCATCAGCTACCTATGGTTATAAGTTCGAAAGGTGTTATTTCTTTAACATCTACGTTTATAGATAATAACTATCTATCACCTAATGCTGCAGAAAAAATAGCATGAAAACTTTTCATTCAGGTGTACAGTTTTACTTGACCACTACATTACCTATAACAAACCCTGATAACACTTAAAACATTAGCTATACAGCACTCTCTTGATCTGAACCACCTACTACTTGCAGCTCATGCTCTATCGTATCTGCACTAAAATCTTGCCCCCTTGGCCAAGATACTCCACAGAAATTCACTCGAACCATCTTTAAATAGTCAATATTTTTTAGCTGTACGAAGATACCTTTATCTAGATAAGGAAACACGTCAAAATAACCTCGTATTCCGTTTGATAGCTCAACATAGAGTTTATAATCATTGTAATAGGATACACGCTTTACCTTTATCATGTCACACCCTTAACGTAACGGATCTATCCTAAAAAGCTCTTTACCTTCAATTGCAAGCTTCCAATTCGCCATTAGCTCATCTTCATGGATCGCTATCCAAGCCTGTATCATCTTCAACTTCTTCTTGGGTAATTTACCATCGAGAAGTTCTCCGTCTTCTATCGATACTGTCATTTCTGATGCGTGTCCAGGTTTTTTCATCCATTACATATCTGCCAATTTTTCAAATGTTTTTTTGTGCGCTCTTAACGCAAGCTTAGTTTCAGATTTTACAATTTGTTGCCCATGCACCCCAGATAAGTCTAATTTTTTATTTGCAGCAATTTTTGGCCTTTTTACTGCTTTTTTGTTCATATCGACTCACTTAATTACAAACCACTTACATCTTGAACTAAAACAAGTACACCATCCTATCAGACTACCCCACTCTCAAAAGAAGCAACGGATTTTTGAGTCCAGTTCATCGCCTGTTATATGGCACAGCCTTTTCTATCCGACTGCAAATAGCCTATAACTTAGCACAATCTCAACAAATACTTAGAATTTATCCAAACACTAACACGGCTTAAGCTGAAAACCAGCTTGCTGGAAATGCTCATCAAAACCAAATACAACCTGGATATCATACTCATTCATCAGAACAAATGATGAGCAATCTGTAAAACTCCAACCCTTATCTGGTCTATTACGAAATAGCTTAATAGTTTCTGCTATATACGAGGATGTCAGATAAATTAATTGTATCTGTTTACTCGCCTGTAATGCATCTAAAAAATTCACTGCATAACTATGGCCTACACGAGACTGTAGTAAAGTTACAGTCTCATCCATGACATAATCACTGGTTATCAATGGTAAATCGTTACCTGTCAAAAATTGTTTTGCTGACTCATGATCGTGATCTTTACGTACGATAGTTGCATACCAACCACCTGTGTCTACAAAAATACCTCGCATTACTTCTCACCGTACAAGTATTCATCATGGCTTCGGGCAACAGGCAACTCTTCCCCTTCTGCCATACCTACAATACCCCATAGCGGATCATTGCTCTTGGCATCTTTAATATCTAAAAGCACTCCATCCTCTTTAGCAAGTTGAGCTAAAAGATGCTGCATCAACTTAAATTTCTCCGCATGAGAAAGAGACTCTATCATTGGAATTACTTCAGCAATTGTCACCTGCATATCTCCTATCAATACTGCTAATTTCTTATATACCACAAGCCTTATAACATTTGAATACCCGTCGGTACGATAGGATATCAACTTATATCAGCAATATACATCATTACGATAGGTATTCCCACCTCACTACTAAACACCAACTTAACCTCTAAACCCATTTAAAGTCAAACCTATACATCTGATGCAAGCCTCACTTCCTAAAAATCCCCCCAAAACTATACACAATCCCAACCCCCACAAAATCCACATCATACTCATCAAACCCAAACCGCAGTTAAAACAACAATCAACACCCCCAATACAAACCTACCCCAAAAATTAACGCCATACCTCAACACACAAGCAACACACAACAACATCTCGCTCTGCCGTCACAATCACACTAACTTTCCCAGTATCCGATCCCCCTTGTCCATCTAATGACCGTATAACTAATCGTATCGGTACCAATAAAACCTTGACTCGATACATAATTCAAACACCCATCACTCTCAATAGTGACCATACCAAACAACGCATTGGCTGACTGCACACTTAAGACATAATGATCAGCATCGGTATCATTAGCCAATACAGTTCTGGTACATGTCCCAGTTCAGTCTGTCATATCTATTTCTGGTGTGTGTCCAGGTTTTTCTGTCCAGGTTTTTTACTTGGCGATATATCCCCATTCTTTAAATTGACTCTGTAGCTCACAATCATTTTTGAAACTAAGATAAAACAAATATTCAGGAGCAAGATCAGCCTCGTTAGGCCATATAACAGTGCTATGATCGACTTTAAAACTGGAAAATATACTTCTATCCCTTAATTCAGCAATAATAGGACGATGATCATGCTTTACCATGTCTTCTAAATCAGCAACACCCTCTTTTCCGTTATTAAACTTTACATGAATTTTATATTCACCTATGTACTTAGCATATTCTATAGATAACATGATATTTGCCTCTTTTAAACAAGTGGGTTAATTTTATTATATTGGCCACTTTCTTGAATACTATTCCAGTTATCAAGCAATTCCAACTGATGCTCTTGAGCCCACTCGACTACAAGGCTCAATACTTTCGATGGCAACTTTCCAGCAACTACGCCAAAGGTCTCAATCGATATAGCTGCTTTATATTCATTGTATTCTGCATAAAAATGAGGTGGATTATGCTCATTAAAATACATGTAGATAACTATTCCAAGGAACCTGCTTATTTCTGGCATATATCTTCCTTATAAGGCTATTACTTTGCGATTGATTGCCCTGACGCTAAGGCATAAGGCTTTTTGATATCTATTTATGGTGTGTGTCCCAGTTATTTTGCTTCCTACTTCCATGAAATTCTCTGGCAACACTCACCAAGATGCTATTGACCCAGCAGCAGCAAGTGCGATCAAGAGGATTGAGACCGGCTCTGGATCAATTAATTCACTTTCATATTTTTCGTCTTTCATAGATTCATCCTGGTTTTTAAGGCTAACATTGTTATTAGCTGCCATTTTTGGGAAATAGCTGATTAACGAACTCAGCACAGATTTTTACTGATGACGCCCCATCTGGATGCAGCATATGGCTTCCATGCGCCAACTCATTCCGAAGGTTCGGCATCGTTTCTCTCAAGATTTTAACGTAGCTTCCTACGACTTCTTGTTCCATGCCAGTTTCTCGAAACATCTGTTCGTTGATTTTCTGTTTTTCTCGGAAATATGAGAAGCCCTCGTCTTTTACCAACCCTTGCTCTACGGCCAGAGACAATAGCTTCTTAAAAGAAGAATTCTTTTTTGGCTTCAGAATTTCTTTGAGTGCATATTCGACCGTCACGAACGCAAGAAACTGTGCGGTTACGTTAAATGGGTAAAAGAACCATGAGTAAACCAAGAGATTTTGTGCTGTTGCAAAGTGACTTCGTATCTTTTCAGGAACACCATTGTGAAGCTTCATGCTCTCGGCAGCATCATAGATATCGCGTAGTGTGCGTGGTCTACAATCTCCAGAGACATGATTCATTACCACAAAGTTCTTTTGCCTTTCATCTGGTTTTTGTACTTCGGTAAAGTCCTTCAACTCTTCCATCGCAAATTTCTCGTCAGATATGGCAGCTAACGCCACGCTCACCGGTAAATTGGGTCGAGTAGGCCAGAGGACCCTCCCCTTTGGCCTCCCACAGAACCGTACATGACACTCTCACGTCATACGGCTCTTCCTGTCCTAACCTTTTTTTTTTACTCAGACTCTGCTCCAATGTGGAAACCAGCTTGGATTGTTTCTCTTTGCTTGGTTAACTCTTCGAGCAGCTTGCATCAGTGTCTTCAAC
>JANQJO010000015.1 GCA_028281605.1 Pseudomonadales bacterium | reverse complement strand
GGGCTAGGTGGTTTTTTAGGCCGCAAGGGTGATGGTGAACCAGGAGTTAAAACTGTTTGGGAGGGATACGATAAATTATTGCATTATATCGAAGCTGCGGATATTTTGGAGCTCTAAAGATATGTATAAAACTAAGACTCTGCGTTATGCATAAAGCTATGATTAGAGCAATTATTTTAATCTCTGGGTTGGTTTGTTCTCATATAGCCTTAGCTGGTGAATGCTCAAATCTTGAAGCTGTTAATACGCCGAGACCTGAGTACCCAAAACCAGATCAGGTTAAAGATTATCTAAGAGGCACTCAATATACTCATGTATTCGTCGAAGGGTATGTGACGGTTGCCTTCTTGGTAAATGAAAATGGATCTGTAACCAACATAGAAATCGTAGAATCAAAAAACAACCCTACAAGGCAAATAAAAAATCGCTCTTTTAATGGGTTCCTAGAAACAAACGTAATCTCTACAGTTTCAGGCTGGGTTTTCAAGTCAGTATCATCGGTTTGTAGTAGTAGCACTACCTTTTATTACGAGCTAGAAAAAAATGCATAACAAAACGTTCAACCATCAGCAGCTAAAGCTGCTTGGACCTCCGCTGCGTTGCTCGTTTTGCGGTTTCACGCTACGCTACCGCAAAACCATCAACACTGCTCCGGCCGGTTAACGCGGTGTTATGTGCCAATGAAAGTCTGAGGATACGGATAATGTCAGATGAAAGCTTAAATGCCCGGATATCGGCCTACAAAAAGGCGTTTGCCAGCGGAGAAATCCAAAAAACCTACCAAAGCCTTGTCGGAATCGTTCAAAATCTAAGAACTGAATTCTCAAAGAAATATAAAGGCGAATACTCGGTTGCTAACGTTTTGCACGGCTACATAGACTTCACATACTATTATCTGCAAAACAACTACCTAAAAAAGAACAAGCTAAAACTTGCGATTGTGCTGAATCATCAACAAGTACAGTTCGAACTTTGGCTCCTTGGGCAAACAAAAGATGTACAAGTCCATTACTGGGAAAAGCTAAAAGATGTGAAGTGGGTAAATGGCGAAACAATGCCGGAATACTCAATCTTCGAAATCACACTACTCACCAACCCAGATTTTGACAACAAGGAAAAACTATCTGAATCTATTCACAGTGCATTTGAATCGTTGTCGCGGGAAGTCTTCAGCACACTAGAGGCGTACGAGTAATAGCACATAACAAGGCCGTTAAACACCGTTCCGCGCCTGCGTGGCTCGCCGTTTACGGCGGCGTTAAATTAAAAGGGTTAGCCTTGTGAAACCGTGGCTAAATGGTCCATGCGAGCTGTTAAATCATGCTGAAAAACATATAAAATTAAGTTCGGCGTTTGATCATCGTATTGCGCTTATTAGCATTGATAACTCAGTTGAGTTAGCAATTAAAACTTACCTTGCCTTACCCAAAAGAATAAGAAAATCAGATGGCCCGTCACGTAAGAAACTTTCTGACTCAAGTAATAGTTTTCCTGATTTACTGGACCTGTTAGAGGAGTTTGCTTCAGAGAAGATAAGAGGTATAGAGCTTGGTGATATTGAATGGTATCACCGCCTTAGAAATACTTTATATCATGATGGAAACGGGATAACTGTTGATCCATCTCATGTAGATGGCTACCTACAAATCGCAAGGATTCTTTTGGAAAATTTATTTGGTGAAGAGTCTTGTGAAATAGATATAAAGCCTGAAACTGAATTGGGAGACCTTATTATAAAGTGGGCTTCTTTTGAAAAGATTGCAACTCGAGTTTTTTACCGTAAAAATCCGAGAGAGCAAGGTTTAACAAGGCCAGCCTATACGCTATTGAAGTGGTTAAGAAGCGAAGGGGTCATAAACCAAGAAGAATTTGAAAAGCTAGATGCTACAAGAAAATTGAGAAATGAAGTTGTCCATGGTGGTATATTACCTGATCATTTTTCTCTCTTGGAGTCGGTAAAATATGTTCAAAAAATGACTATGAAGCTAGTAAATTTAACAAATTTGTCAAAATGACGCTCCTTTCGTCGCGCATTTTACAAAAACGTTAACTCCTATATGGAAGAGTCATGAAATTTAGAAAAATCTTTTTAGTTTTGTCGGTAATGATTGTAACTGCTTCTTGTGATGCGGTGTCTGGAAGTAAATTTGAAGCGTTAACCGAAAACATGTTGCCTGCTATCCCGGTTGGGTCAAAATTGACAATCGACAAAAAAGCTTACAAGAGTGGAGATATTTCAAGAGGAGACATTGTGATTTTTACTCCGTCTCACAATAAGTCATCTTACATAATTACAAGAGTCGTGGGGCTGCCAGGAGAAACTATCGAAATTAAGGGCGAGAGAGTAATTATCGATGGTGTTGAGTTGAATGAGAATTATGCCTATTACAATAATTCTCGTAATGCAATCGTCAAGGACGTCATGCCAAGCCATATTGAATTAGGCAAGTATTTTGTTATGGGTGATAACCGTTATAATAGCGCGGACAGTAGGCACTTTGGTGCTATTTCAAAACAGGATATCAAAGGCAAAGTCGTAAAAATAGCCAAATAAATATTCAGATATGAGGGGCTAGAGTTAACAAGGCCAGCAACAGCGACAGCTTTTCCGTTGCTCCTTTTGTGGCTTAACGCTACGCTACCACAAAAAAATCAACTACAAAGCTACGCGTTCTGGCGGCGTTATGACTTAGGAGAATATTCTGGAAACAACTAAATTATTTTCTGATAAATCTGAACTCTACGCGTCATCTCGACCAATGTATCCAAAGGAGCTATTCAATTTTATCGCCTCTTTGGTCGAGTCCCATGATCAAGCATGGGACTGTGCAACTGGAAATGGGCAGGCTGCTGTTGGTTTAGCCGAATATTTCTCACACGTTGAGGCGACTGATATTAGTGAAGAGCAGATTTCAAATGCATTCTCTTCTGCAAAAATCAATTACTCAGTTCAGCCCAGTGAGTCAACGGCTTTCGAAAATAATCAGTTTAATATCGTAAATGTTGCTCAGGCTTTGCACTGGTTTGACTATTCAAAATATTGGAATGAGGTGGCTCGTGTCCTAAAACCAGATGGCGCGTTTGTTGCATTTTCATATGTATGGCCACAAGTTAGCGATGAAATAGATCAGATTTTAAAAACGTATATTAGAAATATTATTGAACCATATTGGGCTCCTAACAATAAGCTAGCAGAGGAGGGGTATCGCTCGTTAGAATTACCCTTCGAGCCCATTAAAGTTCCAGATATTAAACTGGAAAATCGCTGGAATTTGGATCAATTTCTCAACTACATTCACACTTGGTCCGGCACACGAAGATGTATGGATGACATTGGTCATGAGTTCTTTGAAGAAGCTCGAAGAGAGTTTGAGTCCGTATGGGGTTTTCCGCAACAAGAAAAAGTTGTAATAAACCCTTTAACAATAATTGCAGGTGTAGCATGGTCATAACAAAGCAAGCCAAAATCGCGCCTTTGGCGCTGGACTCTGAACTTCCCCCCATAAGGTAGACGCTTTTTTCTTCGCGTGAAAGAGGTGTTTATGGCAAAGATAAAAAGTAGTGAACGAGTTTTAGAATATT
>JANQJO010000162.1 GCA_028281605.1 Pseudomonadales bacterium | reverse complement strand
CCCAAGGTTTCCGAGGCTACACCTATCGGTAATAATCTATCCATTTTGCGTATTATTGAATAGATTTAGATACATTTCAAGCTAACTGTTAAAGCCCCTCTCAGAACCAAGTGTGACACTCTCACGTCATCCGGCTCTCATCATCCATCATCCCGCCATATGATATGAAGCGTAGGGCTTTGTCACCAAAACATCACAAGAGGCATGCTCTATCACCTCTTGAACAGTCGATCCCAACACTACTTTCTCCATTAGAGATTTTCCGGAGCTTCCTATAATAATCATCTGAGCTTGATGGTTATCAGCATAACGCACAATTTCTTTTACAGGGTGCCCCTCTACAAAATGTAAAAGTGCTGTATCCATGCCTTGTTCAGCGACAAACTTTTGTAACAAAGCCTCTTGTGTGCGTCGAGCTTTGGTTAAATAGTCAGTTGTACCAATTTCTAGAAAAGCTGCCATGCTTTCATGGCTCTGATGGCAGTGTATTAGATGTGCTGGGTGTTTTGCATCTGCTGTTGTACTTGCAAGTAATTGAGCTACTGCCAAGCTATGTTTGGCGATTTGGTAATGCTCTGTGGTTTCATCTTCCGTCAAAGCTTCTAATGCTACAACAGTTGGTGCATGTGGTGTTTCTGTTTCAAGTCTAACCAACAATAACGGTACTGGGCTGTATTTAACTAATTGCCACTCGGTATAATTGGACAAAAAACGTGATAACCTACCGCGGTGATGATTATGTAAAACCACAAGATCAGGTTGGTAAGCTTCGATTTTATTAAGCACACCTTGAGGAACAGATTTTTCCCATTGAGCATCCGTATTGATTTTAAGACCTTGATCTCGATAAGGTGCAGCCAAAACCTCTAATTTTTCGCGAGCGCGTTTAATATATTGCTGTCGAGCACGAGCTTGGATGTCTTTTTCAAATAAAATAGCTGTTTCTATAATAGGAGTATAACCACAATTAAAAACTTCTAACTCTGCTTTATTTTGTTCAGCAAATTGAGCAGCTCTATGTAAAGCGATGTGCTGAGATTGCTCAAGATCTTCTAATACAAGAATGCGCTTGATTGTGATCATGAAATTGTCTCCGACTGATCATCAAGATTAACTGATAATATATTGGCAAGGTTACTTTACAGAAAATATTGAGTCAAACAATAGAGAACATTTTTAGGTGAAAATTGACTTATATCAAATACAGTCCTAACGACAACGATATCACGCATTATTTATACACTCACATACACTCACGGGCTCACCTTCGCACTGCGCCGAACCGGCCAAACATTGATATCAGCAGCTTAGGAATGGTCACAAAATAACTTTAACATTTAGAGCGGATGTTAACCAACCCATTAGATTAGGATATTATTTTAGAGAGTGCTGAAGCGCATTTAGATATGTCTTAATACCTGTAGCTACATCTTGAAAAGGCTGATCATATCCACACTTACGTAGAGCACTGATATTTGCTTGAGTGAAACTTTGGTATGCTTGTTTTAAGTTTTCAGGGAAAGGAATGTATTCAATTTCTCCACTATCATGCCAATCAATTACGGCTTGGGCAACTTCGTTAAAACTCTGCGCTCTGCCTGTACCAACATTAAAAATACCACTGTAACCGGCATTTTTATCTAGAAACCACAAGTTGACATTACAAACATCACTGACGGAAACAAAATCTCTTTTTTGCTCACCATCGGCATAACCATGACTGCCTTCAAATAATTTGCAGCATTTATGTTGCTGAATTTGTCGATTAAAATGATAAGCAACACTGGCCATACTGCCTTTATGTTGTTCTCTAGGGCCATAAACGTTGAAATACCTTAGACCCACTATTGGTATGGGACAGTCTTTAGGGTTGCTGAGGTAATATTTACGCAACCATTGATCAAACAACAGTTTTGAATAACCATAAATGTTTAGAGGAGATTCATTTGCTGGTGCTTCTGTAAAGCTTTGATTGGCACCATAAACAGCAGCGCTGGACGCATAAATAAAAGGCACTTTATGCAAAACTGCTTTTGTTACCAGCTCTTTGGAATATTCGTAATTGTTTTTGAGCATATAACGACCATCCCACTCAGTGGTTATGGAACAAGCACCTTGATGAAAAATGGCTTCTGTTTGCTTGGGTAAGCCACTTTTGTTAAGTAACTGGATGAAGTCTTTTTTGTCTATATAATCGTCAATACTAAGGTCTACAAGGTTTTCAAATTTATGGCCATTGGATAAATTATCTACAACCAGAATGTTAGTATGACCAGCTTGGTTCAATTTGGCAATAAGATTGCTACCAATAAAGCCAGCACCACCTGTGATAATGATCATGATCGATCTCTCTTAAGTTTTGTGTAAATTGTTTAACCTCTTTAACCTCAAGAGGAGGCATCATATTGCAAGATTCTTTAGGACGTCAAATTAAATATTTATGGGTTTCTGTGACAAATTGCTGCAATCTGCGTTGTACTTAGGTAAGGCACAGGAAATAATCTACCCATTTTGAGCGGATGCATGTTTGAGCACAGCGAGTTCAGAAGCGAACAGTGGGTAGATTATTTCCTGTGCCTTACCTAAGGCCTTACTTGTAAGGTGCAATGCTAATAGGCTTGGAGCATAATGTGTTGACCCTTACTAAAGAACGAGCATACTCATGATTATTATGATACGATTGGGTATAGCAAGCTTGGTAGACACTGCTGTTGTTTGTATTAAAATGTATGAATTGATCAGCTCTAATGTTTGAACGCAATAGCTTTCCATCTATATACAAATTGACGGCATGTTTATCAGTTTTCCAGCCTTCAAGCCGAACGCCTTTAAGCCACCATAAAGAAAAGGGCGTTGCGAATAACCTGGGCGCTTGCATATCACTGAACCACTCTAGATCCAATGTGTGAGCTGCAATGATGCAACCAAAGTGATTGTTGTACCACATATCACCTGCATTTAACTCTTCACTAGCAAATAAAGTATTTATCAATATAGCCTCTACGTTCTGCCCCATTTGTTTTTTAGCCTTACTAAAATTTTCGCTGTTTAACACAATTTCATCTCCACTACACCCTGAAATTCTAGTGGGTGCTTGAGGGTTATAGCCGATATCAACACGATTAGATATCATTGCACAATGTATAGCTTTTGCTATATCAGCATGAGTGTTTTCTGCTGTATTGTTTGAGGCTGCTAATATTAAAGGACATTGGCTTGAAATAAAGAGAGGGTTCTCTAATGAATTCACAAATGCATGTAAAAAAGCTTTGTTGAAAATATCTGTTATTCGCGCTTTTTTTTGTCCTGTTGCTTGCTTGATGGTATTTTGTAGAATAAAAATTTGCATTCTTGATGTTGGAAACTTTAACTTATCTGCAATGCCTGCTAAGGTACATGCCAAGGGAGGAGGGCTATTGCCTTGCTGCCAACCGGTCAAACGACATTCGCTCACAGCTTGACAAAATTCTGTTGTCATCTCTGTGGGGTTGCAACCTTGAAATAATAACCCTTGTTCTGTATTAAAAATCAGCTCTTTTGGTCCAATATTATATATTTCAGTCATACTCAGTGCAGATGCCAGTGTGGCTTTGAAGATTAATGAACGCAATTTGCTTTCTACACCCAACTGTTCTGCCATCATTTCATGCTTCAAAAAGTAAAGAATAGTATCAGCAGGATTGTATAAACCAGATTGGAATGCAGCAGCTTTAATCGGTAGCTCTGGGTGTGACTGCTCTAGTATTTTATGGGTAGCAATACCGATCTGCCCTCCTTCAGAAGAACCTGTAATCAGGTTTTCATTACTGGGTAGGCAGTGGCCGGTTCTTTCGCAAAAAGTACGGCTAGCCCTTAGCATGTCGGTGGCAGCTATTGCATTTGACCTAGCGTGTAAATAAAGATGTTTATCATACAGTTGATTTTCAACATTACTGAGATCTCTTTTGATGTTTGCATTAAAACCGATACTGTCCGGCATTAAGGTGATGAAACCTTGGTTAGCAGAAGCAAAAGCAATCAAATCGATGTGACCCGCACCGATTTTAGGAAATCGAAAGCCAAAGAGGCTAAGCGTTTCTGTCAATTGGTTATCATCTACAAAAGAAATGCCACGATGATAAAGATTAATCGGTGAGTTGGCTATTGGAGAGCGGGTACTATCGGATCGTACAGGTACTATGATTAAACCTGAGCTTAAAATAGTATTAATTTGAATAGGTAGAGAAAATTCATTATGAGGGCGCTGTGTTCTATAAATGATTTTATAGATACGTAAATGAGTATCTGGCAATGGCTTTATTTTTAATAAGTCAGCTACAATTTTTGGATCAATCAAAGAGGCAGGCTTAAAGAGCTGTTTCGAATTAAGCGCCCTATAAAGCTCCAATGCTGTTTCTAAGAGCCCGGCAGCATATAAACCTTTTTTATATATGATTGATAATTCACTTTCTGAAAGCTCTGCCTCTAGAGTACAGTGTACCAAACTGGCTCTTTTACCCGTATCATCCATACCACAAGGTATGACCTCATAACCGAAAACAAAGCGGCTTATGCCAAGAAAACACAATATTATGATTGAATAGAAGGTTTTTACAACCGCTATGTTTATAGCCGTCATGATTTTTCTATATTTCATTATTATTAGGTTACTAATACAATTACAAAGTACAGGTTTGTGCTTTTTTTAACAGAACAGCTTTATATATTAACATAATTACTTAAAAGACATACTTGAATTTACAAAATATCCTTAAATAAGGTACTCAGTAAAGGGAGATATTTTATTAATCGGTTAAGTACGCCATAAAAAGATTCATTCGTTTTATGACCTTAGGAACGAGCACGAAATAAATTCCCTATGCATAGAGGCAAGAGACGATTTTTTGTACACCTATATCACACTCGCATATTTTTGAATTCTACATATAAACAATTATGCTGTGCTCAAAACAAGACCGTTTAATTTTTGTATTCATGTACCGCATCCACAAGCACTTTGACTGCATCAGGATTAACGTATTGACTGATACCATGACCTAAGTTAAATATATGACCTGTGTTACCCGTAAACTGCTGTAGCACTGATCTAGCTGCTTGACGAATACAATTGCTGTCAGCGAATAAAACATCTGGATCTAAATTGCCTTGTATAGCTACTTTAGAACCCACTCGTGTTTGAGCTTGCTCTAAAGTAATGGTCCAATCCAAGCTAAGACAGTCAACACCTATCTCTGCCATAGACTCTAACCATAAATTTCCCTGTTTAGTATACAAAATAATGGGTATGTCATAGCTAGCCTTTAAGGTTTCCACAATTTTTTGAATATAAAGTAAGGAGAATTTTAAGTAATGAGGTGTCGTCAATAAGCCTCCCCAGGTATCAAAGATCTGAATCGCGTGTACGCCCGTTTTTATTTGTTGTGCTAAATATTGAGTGACTGCTTCTGTTAGTAATGTAAGGAGCTGTTGCAGTGTTTCAGGTTGGGTATAGAGCAAAGATTTGATGTGTCTGAAATCCTTTGAGCTGCCACCTTCAACCATGTAAGTAGCCAGTGTCCATGGGCTTCCAGAAAATCCTAATAAGGGAACACGACCACCCAATGCTGATAAAATCGTCTCGACGGCTTTGTAAACATAATCTAAGGAGCCAGAGCTCGGTACGGACAGTGTTTGTACATCACGTTCTGAGCGTATGACTTTTTTAAATTTCGGACCTTCTCCCGCCTCAAAATATAAGCCCAACCCCATTGCGTCTGGAATGGTTAAAATATCAGAAAATAAAATAGCTGCATCCAAATCAAAGCGCCTTAGTGGTTGCAAGGTCACCTCACAGGCCAAATCTGCATTACGACACAAAGATAAAAAATCGTTGGCTTGAGCCCTGGTTTTTTTATATTCAGGTAAATAACGCCCTGCTTGACGCATGATCCAAATGGGCGTGGTGTCTACGGCTTGTTTTCGTAGTGCTTTTAACAGGCGGTCGTTTTTTAACTGCATACTGCGGCCTTTAAAACAATTTTAATGAATTCTCATAGCATAATTTGCTCACTCTATTTTCACAGCGTACTCAATATTGATCAATATTGCCACTTTGATTTCTGTCTTTTTATTGCTGAGTTATACTAATCACTTTTGTGGGTCATGAATATGAAAAGCTTGGACACTATTATATTCATCTTTTTAGGTTTGTGTGTTGGAGCTTCGATCGCTTCGCAGACAGGTGTAAATGCTACTTTAAGAATGGCCTTACATTCTCCCATTCAAGCAGCTTTTTTTTCATTTTTAATTGGGACTCTATTTCTAGGCGTGCTCGTTTTTTTGAACGGGGGTAGGTGGTTCATTGAGAGTAGATTGGCTTCTCTGCCTTGGTGGGCTTGGTTAGGTGGTTTTTTAGGAGCTTGTAACATTGCTGTTTCTATTTTTTTAGCACCTAGGCTTGGGGCTCTATTATTGGCTGTATCGGTAGTAACAGGTCAAATAATAGCATCTTTGGTATTTGACCACTTGGGAGCGCTTGGTTATCCTAAAATCGAATTGTCGATCACGCGAGTGCTAGGCTCGGTTCTTGTGTTCATTGGGTTACTCCTAGTGGCTCATAGTTAAATCAAAGGTTTAAGGGGATTTTAGATATGCAATATTCACTATTGGGCCGTACAGGTTTAAACGTTTCTCGTGTTTGTCTGGGTACAATGACTTGGGGGCAACAAAATGCAGAGGCAGAGGGCCATCAGCAGCTTGATTATGCACAAGAGCGTGGCATTAATTTTATTGATACAGCTGAGATCTACGCGGTTCCTTGTCGGACAGAGACCTATGGTCATACCGAAAAAATTATTGGTCGTTGGTTGAGTCAAAAGCAAGGCATTCGTGATCAAATTGTGTTGGCCACCAAGGTGGCTGGGTCTTCTTTACCTTGGGTGCGTGGTGGTAATAAACTCGATGGTGAAAATATTCGTAGGGCTATAGATAGTTCCTTAAAGCGTTTGTGTACAGATTATGTTGATTTGTATCAATTACACTGGCCTGAAAGAGTTTTTCCTCACTTTGGTCGTAATCATGCAGGTATGATTGATTTTGCAGCTGAATCTTCGGCTGAGATTGAAGATAATTTGATAGATATTCTAACGGCTTTGGATGAAATTGTTAAAGTAGGTAAAGTGCGCTACGTAGGGCTCTCTGATGATACAGCATGGGGTATTATGAAATACTTGTCCTTGGCAAATCAACATACACTCCCTAGAATGCAGTCAATACAAAATGAATACAGTTTATTGGATCGATCCGATGATCCGTATGTAGCTGAGGTTTGTGTACGTGAAGATGTTGCTTATTTACCCTGGTCCCCATTGGCAACAGGATTGCTCAGCGGCAAGTATCAAAATCATGCCAGACCTGAAGGTAGTCGTTGGGCTCTTGAAGAAACTATGGGCACAAATGCGTTTAAATACAGGGGTACACAGCAAGCCCTTGATGCTGTGGAGGGTTATCTTAAAATTGCTAAAAAATATGGGCTTGATGTTTGTCAGATGGCCTTAAAGTTCTGTGATCTACAAAATTTTGTTACTTCGACTATTATTGGAGCGACCACAATGGAGCAATTAAAATCAAATATTGATGCATTTGATCTTGAGCTTTCATCGGAGATCATGAGTGAAATTGATGCTGTCTATCGTGCCTTTCCAATTCCTTTTTAATAGTTTGCGTGGAATCGATTATTCCGTGAAAATGTAATTTTCATCACCTAGGGTGACGCTTATTACATCACTCACGGCTACTTTCCTGTAAAACAGAATCGAGTAGATACTATCAATGTCGCAAGCTCTCCTATCAATCAATAGAGACAATCAGACAATCAATTAAGAAACTTTGTTAACTTACTCATTAAGAGTCCAAAGTTAATGGGTTTAACAATATAATCGCTGACACCTGCTTTAACTGCATCGCATACCTTTTCTGACTTTGATTCGCCTGTAATCATAATAAAAGGCGTTTGTTTTTCTAATTTCATAGAACGCACCTCAGACAACAACTCAATACCTGTCATTTCTGGCATTTGCCAATCACATATAATAACATCAAAACACAATGTTTTAATCTTTAATAATGCAGCTTTACCATTAGACGCTGTGGTAATGGAAGTAAAACCCTGTTCTTGTAAACCAAATTTTAAAAATTCAAGACACGATTTAGTGTCATCAACGATTAGTATTTTTGATTGAAACATGTTTTTCTTTTTCATATGAATCAATTGCACTTTGCTACCCTTAACAGTCAGATAAGTGTACTTTACCTACCAGTATATTTCATGATTGAATAAAGTGCTTAGGAACGAGCACGAAATAAATTCCTAAACATTAAAGCCCCGTTTAATTACTGAATAATCAGGTGCTCAACTACTGAATCAATAAAACATCTGCTGCATGATCGGAACCCAACCAAGCTCGCAGCTTACTGTCAAGCTCTTCAATACTAACAGGTTTAATCAATACATCATCCATACCCGCAGCCAAACAACGGGCCTCTTCACAATCAACGCCATTGGTCGTCATCGCAATTACCGGCATATGCTTTTTATTCTCTAGCTCTTCTTTTTTCCGTAAATGTTTCGTTACTGTATATCCGTCAATTTCAGGTATTTGGCAACCCATTAATACCAAATCAAACACTTTATCCTCTAATATACCTAAGGCTTCTTTTCCATTACACAACACTTTCACTGCATAACCCAATCGTTTTAACATGCCTGTCGTGACCATTTGATTAACTTTATTATCTTCTACAACCAAAATTTTATACTGTTTTTCATCATTAATACTCTTTTTACCAACCCAAACGGAGGCCTTTCTTCCCTCAGAAACACCATATAAAATAGATAAAATCTCATATAAATGACTGGATTTTACTGGCTTAGTAACAATCGACATATTTTCATTTTTTTCTAGTGTCTGCTTAATGACTGATAAACTTTTTTGCTCTAAAGTTGTTAATAATATTTGTTTGACATTTTTAAAAATTGGATCTTGCAAAATAATTTTGGAAAGCTTTAAATTTCCTGTATATCCATGTCCTAAGTTTAAAACTATTAAATCATAACCACACTCTTGGCGAGCACGAGCTCGCATCAATTGCAACGCTTTATCATAGCCTTCATTAATAGACTCAACTTCAAAATTCCAAGATTCAAATTCTGAAAATAAACTTTGTTCTAAACCTTTGGTCATTCCAACTAACAAAACTTTCAAACCTTGAAATTCTTTTATCCCTAAACTAGTTTGCACTTGCTGAGTTGAAAGCCGTAAATGTACTGTAAACCAAAAAGTACTGCCTTTCCCTAACTCACTAATTAAACCAATTTGACCATTCATTGCCTCAACCAAACCTTTAGAAATTGCTAATCCTAAACCTGTTCCACCACTTCTACGACTGGTAGAAACATCAGCTTTATGAAATGCTCTAAACAGCATATCTTGTTTTTCACGAGAAATACCATGACCTTGGTCAATCACGTGCACTCGTAACAAACCTTCCCTTGCAGATAAACACGTCATATGTACAGTGACAATAATTTCACCCTCTTCACTGAATTTAATCGCATTACCAACTAAATTATTAATTACTTGACTTATTTTATGGGCATCCCCACGCACTCTAATAGGCAAATCAGGATCATATAAACAAGATAACTCAATACCTTTCTCATGTGCTTGTGGTCCCAACAGCTCTAATGCTTCATCAATACACTTTTTTAAATTAAACACCGTTGAGTCCAGAACTATAGTGCCTGCTGCTATTTTAGAGAAATCCAAAATATCACCAATCAAGTTCAACATCGCATCTGACGAGTGCTGAGCCAAAGTCACAATTTCTTTTTGATTGTCATCAAGCTCTGTTTCTGACAATAAAGTTATCATACCTAAAACACTGTTTATTGGTGTTCTAATTTCATGTGTTAAATCTGTAAGAAAATCTGTCCTTAAATCACTCATTTTCTCAATTTTAGCCTGCAAGACCTCCAAGTCCCTAGATTTTTCCATACATAAGAAGTCTTTAAAAAGGCTGTCCCAAAATCGATTACACATCACACGAGCATGCTGTATTAATAATATATAAGCAACAAAGAGCGTCAAACCAGCTATATAACCATGCCAAGAATTTAAAAATAAAAATGACAAAAAAAGTGGTACCAACAAAAGACTTAAATTAACTTCGTTAATACGCCTGTAAGGCAACCAAACTTCAACCAATAATCCAGATAAAATCAAACAAACCGCCATAACAAGCCACGAGACTTGCTGCTGCCCAAACTCTAAGATTGCAACAAAAATAAAAAAAGAAAATAAAATCGTATGAAAAAAATTGACAAATAAAAATATACGACGCCAACGCATAGGGCCATGCCCATACTGCTGTTCAAAACGTAAAACCATATAAATACGACAAACTGTCATGACAATTAATAAAATACCTAAAGTAATAGCAAACCTAGGGTATCGAATTAAAATATCACTGAGTGCCAAAAAAATACCATAGCTAAGTAGATAACCTAAAGCACCCCAAGAGGATTTTTGTGCAATTTTACTGTCAATTCCCTTAAGTATCTTACGATCTTTTTTAAGTTTTTCTATATCCATAACCGTTAAAAATGCGCCTCTCATAAAACGGCTACCATGAAAATAACATCAGCATGCAGCTCAATAAATGATAACTTGTGCCCTACTTTATTAGTATCAATCAAAAACCAATGATCTGCCTATTATCTTCAGTCTGTAACAGGCTATGAAAATAAAAAAAATAGAAAACCACACAGAAAAATCACGAAGGGAACTTATATATACCCAAAAATGAGCAGCAGTAGGAGAATAAGAATAAACTAGAGAGAAGACAGGACACTTCCTCTCCAGAAACAGCCATGAGCGATGCAATTTTAGTCACCCTAGATGATAAAAATTGCATTTTCACGGTAACAGCCATGAACGATACTTTTTTCGTCACCTCAAGTGATGAAAAAGGTATTTTCACGGTAAGTTGTATATCAAACAGAGAACTAATGCACGGCCGCTGTACGTTTCTCCCGTACTTTTTTTACTAAAAAATCAACCACTTTAATCACGTTTTCTTTACCACCAGTCATCGATACATCAGTAACATAGGTCCCACCAACTACTATCATAGGTACATGATTGAGTTTATAGCGTTTAAATAGATTATCAGCCATCTTTATTTTTTGCTTAACAGCAAAAGACTTTATTGTTTTGTCAAAATCAGCTTCACTGACACCCGCCTCTAAAAACAATCCTTTTACCGCTACCTTAGAGCGTAAATTTAAACGCTGTCGATGAATCGCATTAAAGAGACGATCGTGCATTTTATCTTCAATCTTAAGCACTTGAGCTGTATAGTAAGCTTCTGCCAAAAGTTGAAAGTAAGGATTCCAAAAGGCTGGTACTCTTTGAAAGTCAACATAGCCTGGCTTACGAGATTTCCACTTCTTTAAAGCAGGCTCAAGATTAAAACAATGTGGGCAACCATAAGAAAAAAACTCTAGCACTTCGACCATTGTCGCTTTGTTATTATAGTGAGCAGTAGCCACCTTCTTATAATGTATGCCTTCTTTATATTTAACCTTAGATTCACTTTCAGGTTCTGCCTGACAGCCAACAACCGATACAAACAAAATACAACACATTAAACATGCTGTTAATCTAGATTTTTTTATGCTCAATAGTTTCATATAATATACTCCACACTCTCTATACCTTCCCGTGTTTCACCGTACCTTAATTGGGCTCAACCACTACAATCACTTCATCCACATCAGTCAAACCTTCATCATCAGTAACACTAAATTCAAAAGTCAATTCTGTTTGTTGAGTCACATCTGGTGCAATAAACTCAACTTCAAACCCTTGCAAGGGATCTTCCATATCCTCAACATCGTTTGAATTTGGGTGAATCAAATCCACAACAGGCTCCTCACCAGTAATTTTTTGTTTCCAAGAAAAATCTACAATAGCTCCCTGGCTTGATCCTGCCCCACCTGGATCGGTTGCTTCACCCTCTAAACGCACCCTATCTCCTGGCTGCACACCTTCTTGTCTTTGGCCAGCATTGGCAATAGGCGCCTGGTTTTCTTGCTCAGAATCAAGTATCTCTCCTAAATAATCCAGTGTCGTATTAACAGATACTAAACTTCTAGACACCTCCCCTTCAACTTGAGCACTGGCAACCAAATCAATAACTGCTTGATCCTGCTCGAAAGTCTGCCGATCCACTGCAAAATCAATCGGTATAACAGCCGCCTCAGTCACTACTGTGGTCACCTCAATCCCATTAGACGGATCTAAACCCTTATCTAAAGACAGCAAAAGGCGCGCAATATTGATCACATGATCATCAAAAATATCCTCAGCGTTGGCTAACTCTACCGGAGTGATTTCTTTTTCTCCTTCAGCACTGCCCAATATAACAGCTCCAATCGAAAAAGTTACGCGCTCCCCAACTTTATATTCGAAACGTCCCTTTAAATCTGTTATACCAGACAAACTGTCAGTACGCCAAGCCACACCTTCTACCGCATCAATAAAGTGCCCCACCTGAACTGCGCGATCACCACAACCCAATAAAATTAAAACACTGCTTAATACAACATACAATCTTTTAGCATTACATAAAGACATAAAAAACAGCCATTCAGTTTAATAAACACCTTAGTCCAAACAGCCATTATAACGTTACTCAACTTTTAATTACAAAGAAACAGCCATGAGCGATACAATAAGCGTCACCCCAAGTGATGAAAATTGTATTTCACGGTAAAAATCAAGTAGCAAAAAGACAGTACCTTTATATTACCTCCCTTCTGATGACCTTTTGATCAGATAAAGCACATAATAGTTCCTATCCATTGCATATAATCTGAAATTCATTATGATCAATTACATGCTATCTAACCATATCGGCTTTTCTACAAAAAAACCTTGGGCATAATCAACCCCTAAAGCTTGCACTTTATGCAATATTTCTTCAGTATGGACATACTCTGCCACAACTGCCTTACCCAATAAATGTCCCATATCTGTGATTGATTTCACCATCGCATGGTCCTGCTCATTGCGTATCATATCTTTAACAAAGGAACCATCAATTTTAATATAATCAACCGGCAAATGTTTTAAATAACTGAACGACGACATGCCTGTACCAAAGTCATCCAAAGCAAATAAGCACCCCATATTTTTTAACTCATTAATAAAATCAGCTGCATCGTTCAAACTAGCAACTGCAGCTGTTTCGGTTATTTCAAAACAAATTTTCTCACAAGGAATATTGGTTCTAGAAAAAGACTCAAAAATAAATTTCATTAAATTTTCATCATTTAAAGAGTGACCGGATAGATTAATAGAAAAACCACCCAATATTGATACTTTCTCAGGATGTCTTGCCATCCACTGAAACACATGAGCAATCACCCAACAATCTATTTTTTGCATACGATTGTAACGTTCTGCAGCACACACAAATTCTAAAGGGGAAACATCTAATTCACCTTCTTTTAAAGTTCCAATCAACACTTCATAGTGAGGTAATAAAGGTTTTTGTATATTTTCTAATGATGACGCTTCATTTTTCTGAATCGGGTTAATTAAAAGTGCCTTTAAACGTATACTCCCTTCATCAAGTATCTGGTCAATTTCATTCACCCAAGAAATAATTTTCTGTCGATGCGCAAGGGAAGAGTCACCGCTATTGAAAATCTGAACCCCATTTCTCCCAGATTCTTCTGCCATACTACAAGCCGATTCAACATCTCTTAAAACCTTCTGAGCTTCACTGTATTTCTCATTGATCTCAAGCAAACCAATATCACAAGATACAGAATAACTTTTCTCCTTCCAATAAAACCGATAATCTACTATTTTAGACAGTAATTCGTGCGCAACTCTAAAAGCACGTTCTTCTGAGGCATTAAATAACAACAATGCAAACTCATTATCACTTAAACGTGCACAGACATTTTGTGGTTTCAAAGACTTAAATAAACTTTCACTGAGCTCTTTGATCAATTCATCTCCCACATCATATCCACAAGATGCGTTTACCACATTAATTTGATCAAATCTAAAGTAACACACAACATGCTCTATCTCGCTGTCTTTCAGTTTAACCAACTCTCTTCCCAAAACACGCACAAACTCTTTATGATTGACCAAGCCTGTCAATTCATCATGCATCGCACCGTGAGTCAACTCTGCATATATAACCTGAACCAAGCTATCTAGCCCTTGCTCTATGATGGGAAGATCCTCAGTAGCAATCACATAAGCCTTTCCTTTTAATAAAGCTTCAACCAAATCTGGCAATAGGTACTCAAACATTTTCATCCCTTGCCGATTAACAAAAACAAATTTATCATTTTCCTCAGTTTTCCATACTAAACGTCCAGCCAAAAGAAAATTTTCATCATTTTCAAATGACAACCAATCCCCAACAGTCAACATTTTTACTCTATTGACCCATTTTTTATAATGGAGTACATAACGGTCATCAACATTCTGCTCACTCAAACTCTTTAAGTACGCATCCACATCATAATCACCTTCAATTTTTCGACGAGTGTATTCCATGCAAGTTACAGGATTAATACTTTTTTCTTTGGTTAAATAGGGTGGAACACCATCTAAAAACCTCTTTTGTTCATACTGCTTATTTGTTATCTTTTCAAAACCTTTTCTCATGAAATGTAAAATTTTAGTAGGTGTCAACCTTAATGCCTCTAGTTTTACATTTTTGTTATTTAAAACCGTAATAAAATCTTCTAACACAACTTTAGACAACTTCCAATCATCACTGCTCTCGCCTCCTTTTAACAAAGAGTAGTGCATCAAATCTTTCCAACCAACATCTAAGAACTCAAATACTATAGGTGGTACAGGCTTTTTCGACAAAACAGAGAATAAAACCTCTTCAACCATACACTTAGTTTTAAGTATTTTGTGTTGACCAGTACAAGCTTCTTTTACACGTACGATATTATGCTCAAAAACCTTAGTATGCTGTTGAATAATTGCTTCAACACCTGGTAAAACCTGATTCATAGACCCAAAATCAGTATCATAATTTTTCAACACATGAGCCACAGCTTTATTTAAGAAAGCCTCATTTTGATTCGATAAAATACAGCCTTTCATACCAACAAGCGCTATTTTATTAATCATTTTTTTAATAGGTTTATTATCATCTGTCAAAACAGTTGGATCAATTAACAAAGCTTTAAACACTGGAATCGACATCAAACTTAACCTGCATTTTGTTTTCTTAGACAATAATGCATTTTCATTAATTGCTAAAAATAGTTTCTTAACAACATTTAAAGCATGGAAATGACTCTCAGAAAGAACTTTCGAAACACCATGCGATTTCATTAAATGATCCAGCACCAGTTTATCTAAATCATTTGGATCTAAAACTGTTTTATCCGCCAAAGTCTTTTGCAAAGCAGTCATACTTTCTAATAAAACATCTAACTCCAATTCACAACTTTCTTCATTTTTGGTATATTGACTACTGTCTTTTTTTGCTAACGAATAAGACTGCTGTAATCTCAATAAATTTTTTGCCGATGCAAACGCAGCCTGGGCAAGCGCTCTGGTTCTATCTAGAGATTGCTCACTAGCTGTATCGGTTGTAGCGACTAATCCTACAGAATTTTCATCTTGAGTGGTCAGTTTATCTTTCTTATGAAACTGCTCTCGAGACCCTGGCTGACACTGTTTTTGTTGAACTGACTCATCAAACTCACCTGCTTTATTAGAAACTTCAGCCTGATCACTTTTTTGAGCTTGATTATCTTTTTCAATTGAGGAAATTTTATTATACGCAATTGAAGCGCTTTGAATATCTTTTTGAACATTAGCTTTTTTCAATTCAGGCGAGTCATCAACACCCTCTACAGCATTATGGCTACCCATTTTACTCGCTATATCCACATGCTGTGCATGATCAATATCACTACTAAGGCCTAATGTATCGTTTTCAATTTTATTCTCAGTGACCGTGCTCGACATATTTAAATTTTTACGTTCTTTTTCTATCAAATATCTTTGTAAATTATTACCAGGCAGTACATTTTCCTCTTCTAATATGCCGTTCAACTCCTGATACAGGTTGGCCAATTTCTCCAAAACTTGCGCTTTAAAGCTTTCAACAATCAACTTAATAGAATCACTATTAATATCATAAGACTCTAAACTAGTCACCAATACATTACTAACACAATCAGGTGCTAAAACATTTGCTTGAATCGCTGTATCAGCACCAAGAACATAATTTATTCTAGATTGTAACGCCACCAAGGACTCTTTAGCGTTTTCCTCTGCCGTATTGGAAGCCACCTTAAAATGTAACCATTTTTCAAACTCATCTTTATCCACTAATGCCAGCTCATCAGTTTTTTTATCTTCATGCTGAATGATATTTCCTAAAGAAAAATCATCAAAATAGCTCGAAACTTTTTCTTTAAAAAGATCAAAAATTTCCTCTGAAATAAAATTTACAACTTCTAATGCTTGCTGGTAACGATTGTAGTCATATTTTTTATTCACTCCCGTTGGTGAAAATTGCATTTTTCTAAATTCTTGAAAAAAGTTCATCAAAGAATCTTCTATAAAAACCGTAGAAGTATTAGCCATTTTTTTAAAAATTCTATCTCTTTCTTGTTCCTGAAAGTGTTCCGAATTGACCCGACACTGTTCAATAAAGGGCTGCTTATCACTTTGCTTTTGAGTAAGTTTTTGAAAAGCTCGAATCAGAGTAATATAAGGTTCAGTAAACTGCACACCCAAATAATACCCTTTAATATGGGCAATTTCAGCTTCAGCTTCAAAGGTTTGATTGCCAATATTCAACTGCAGGTGAATCATCTCACTTTCAACAAATTCATCCATTGAGAGCTTATGTTCACTCATAGACGAGGCAAATACTTCTATCAGCAAACCACCCGCACAATAATCCTTGATGTCACAACGCAACTGAGGTCCAGAAGATTTTTTAAAAAGTGCCTCTAAGGAGACTGACTTCCTTTTAAAACGTCTCCTATTTTTACTACTCATAGCGCCAATCCTAAAAAACTATTATTATAATAAAGTCTAGACGGAGATAGTTTTAGGCTCTACTTTCTTGGATGAAAACAACTCAAACTGGTTGCAAAAAGCGCATAGCCATTATAGAGCACAGGCAGTGGAAACCCCCACAAACAACCAGCTACATTTTAAGATAAATATCTGACTTATCTACTAAGATATGCTAATTTTGAGCAAGCAGAAATACTACACAACCCAATACGACATCAAGGTGACACCATCTATGGCCTATCCAACTTTTTCTCACATAAGAACGCAGGCAATCGCGTCTTTGAATCTATCTATCAGTGAATATGTGCACAAAATCACAAAAACACAGCATTTTCACATCAGTGCCCCCAATCCTGAAAACGTCTTTTTAGTAGCTTTTAGAACCCTTCCTTCAGACTCGACCGGCGTAGCCCACATTCTTGAACATACAGCTTTGTGTGGCAGTAAAAAATACCCTGTCAGAGACCCTTTTTTCATGATGCTCAGACGCTCCTTAAATACATTTATGAATGCTTTTACCAGCTCAGATTGGACTGCTTATCCTTTTGCCAGCCAAAATCAAAAAGACTTTTTTAATTTACTTTCTGTCTACCTTGATGCTTCTTTTTTTTCCAGATTACATCCTCTGGATTTTGCACAAGAAGGACATAGACTTGAATTTTCCGAACCCAAACAAGCAACATCCGATCTTGTATATAAAGGTGTTGTCTTCAACGAAATGAAAGGTGCCATGAGTTCACCCACCAGCCTGCTGTATGATAGGCTGAATTACCATTTGTTTCCAACCAGTACTTACCACTATAATAGTGGGGGGGAACCCAGCCATATTCCAGATTTATCTTACGATGCACTTATCAAGTTTTATAAAAAGCACTACCATCCTAGCAATGCTATTTTTATGACCTATGGCGATATCGATGCTGATGTTTTACAAGAGCACTTCGAAAAAGAGGTCCTCAGTCAATTTCAACATTCAAATGAAATCATTCAAGTTCTTCCGGAAAAGCGTTATCTTGCGCCCATCAAAGTAGAAGAGTACTATGGTCTCGATGCAGAAGGTAGCTTAGAAAATACTTTAGAGAAAAAAACCTATCACTTATTCGGTTGGCTTTTTGGAGAAAGCACGGACTTAAACCAAAAATTAGAAGCTAACTTATTAGCTCAAGTATTATTGGATAACAGTGCCTCACCTTTGCGCAAAGCCCTAGAAACCTACCCACATGCCAGCGCGCCTTCTAGCCTCTCTGGACTCGAAGACCAACAGCGCGAAATGACTTTTATTTGTGGAGTTGAAGGCAGTGACCCACAACACGCGCATGATATTGAACAAACAATCCTATCTGTTTTTGATCAAATCAGCAAGCAAGGTATAGCACCTGATGTACTTGAATCTGTCTGCCACCAATTAGAACTATCACAGCGTGAAATAGGTGGAGATGGCTTCCCCTATGGGCTGCAACTGATTTTAAGCGCACTACCAGCCAGTATACACAGGGGAGACCCCATTCAGTTATTAGACTTAGACCCTGCATTGGAAACACTCAGGAAAAACATTCAATCTCCAGATTATATCAAACAACTCGCACAAAAACTTTTACTGGAAAACACACACAGAGTCAGTTTAACGGTCAAACCGGATGCAAAACTTAATGAGCGTATGCGCCAAACTGAAATTAACAAGCTCAAACAAATTCAATCGCGGTTATCGAATAAGGAAAAACAAGCTATCATTGAAACGGCTGAAACTTTAAAAACCAGACAAACACACAAAGACGATGAAAGCATTTTACCTAAGGTTACTATAAAAGACGTTCCAAACAGCATTACAATACCACAACCAGAAAAAGCACCTAATCTGAATAAGCCTGGCATCACTTGGTATAAAGCTGGTACCAATGGGCTCAGTTATGTCCAGTGCCTCATACCACTGCCAGCACTCACATCAGAGCTCATACAAATTTTACCAGAATTTAACCTATGTTTAACCGAAGTGGGTGTTGGTTCAAAAGACTATTTAAGCATGCAAAAAGAACAAGCCAAGGTCACTGGTGGTATCTTTGCTCATAATGATATTCGCGCTGATTTACATGATCAAACACAGCATAAAGGCTTATTTTGCTTATCAGGTAAAGCACTCAACCGTAACGCTAAAGCCATGATTGAGCTTTTAAAAGAAACCCTATACTCAGTACAATTTACCGAGCACGCACGCATTCGCGAGCTTATTTCACAACGTAGAGCTAGCAAAGAGCAAAGTGTCACAGGACAAGGCCACTCCTTAGCCATGAATGCGGCTGCCAGCTCTTACAGTCCAATGATGAACTTACAATATAACCTGTCAGGGCTTAAAGGTATCCAAGCTCTGAAACAACTAGATGACAATTTATCACAAGCAGAATCTCTCGAAAAACTAATAGAGCAATTCAAACAAGTACATACCGCTTTACTGGGTGGTGAGCAAAGCCAATTGATTGTCAGCGATCAAAGCGATATTGAAAGCCTCATACCTTTATTAAATTGGCAAAATCAAACAACCCATCACAACACCACAGAGGCATTTTCATACCTTCATCAAAATAAAGTAGAGTCTGCCTGCTGGATTACCAACACTCAAGTGAATTTTTGCGCCAAAGCTTACCCTACAGTACCGGCCGCACATGCAGATGCTGCGCCTTTGTCCGTTCTTTCAAGATTTTTGCGTAACGGTTACTTACACCGAGCAATACGAGAAGAAGGAGGTGCTTACGGTGGAGGAGCCTCTTACGACCGCAGTAATGGTGTATTTTCATTTTATTCTTACCGAGACCCAAGATTACTGGAAACATTATCTGATTTTGACAACGCTATTCATTGGCTAAAACAAGAAAAACACAAAGAAGAAAGCTTAGAGCAAGCAATACTAGGTCTTATAGGCGATTTAGATAAACCTGGATCACCTGCCGGTGAAGCCAAGCAAGCCTATCACAATGATCTGCATGGACGCACAGCTGAAATAATCAATGCCTACAGGCAAAAAGTACTCTCCGTAACCTTAGAAGATTTAATGCGAGTTGCACATCTATACTTAGAAGATAAAGACAATACCAGTGCCGTAATCACATCCCAAGCAGGTTGGCAAACTATCGAAAAACAAACAAGCTTTACACCTTATGAGCTTTAAAACATCACTGACTTTGAAAGGAATACAATACTATGAATATGAAAATCGTACACAAACATGAAATCAATATTAATCAGGAAGTGACCAGCATTGAGCTCCCAGAAAAAAGCAATATTGTTTCAGTGGAGTATTTAAACACATCGAAGACTTTATTTATGTGGGTAGAGGTACCAGCCGATCTCAATGCACCAAAAAAGACTCGTAACTTTCGTGTTTTCAAAACTGGGGACGGGATTCCAGAAGCTGACCAGTATATAGCAACGGGGATCGATCAACATGAACCTGAAGCTTATCATGTTTATGAAATACCAGAATGAATAACAGTATGATTCTCAAGTGGGCTATGCACAGCATGGCCTCTTTAATAATCAGCAATTGGACCTATATTAACGTTGAACGCTTTATAGCGGTTTTCAGAATGGTTAGATGTAGGCGCCGACGAGTGAGAGCCGCTGAGTGTATAAATAATACATGATGCGGTCGATCGAGGAAGGCAACAA
>JANQJO010000161.1 GCA_028281605.1 Pseudomonadales bacterium | reverse complement strand
CCCAAGGTTTCCGAGGCTACACCTATCGGTAATAATCTATCCATTTTGCGTATTATTGAATAGATTTAGATACATTTCAAGCTAACTGTTAAAGCCCTTATAAAAAAACCTGTTACAACAAGATACAATCCATCAGACTCATACTATTGCTTGATTTCACAAACACCCCTAGAATAATAACTATCAGAAAAAAATAATAACAAGAGAGCAATATCATGTATCTTAGAACAGTTTCACAATTACTTTCGCTACTAGGAATATTAATTTTACTATTTTCCACACCCTCAACATTTGCAGCAGTATCTTTCGAAGACTTTGAAACTATAAGAGAAATTGGTTTTAGACAGTTTACAGTTTACAATAACGGTTTACGAACCGAGTATATAGGCGGAGAAATACTGAACACTGGACATCAAAATGTAGCCATGAGCGGGCAACACGCCTGGACGCTTCAGTCCATGCAGGAAGCCAATATGTTGTTCGATCCTCCCGTAAAAAAAGTCATTGTGTTTGTAAAAGGAGTACATCTAGATCAACCTTTAGTCGTGACAAGTAAAGACTCACAAGGCAATGTTATCAGCGCTCATCATATTATTGATAGCAACAACTGGGAACAACTTGTATTCCAAAGCAAGGTACCTATAAAAAAGCTGACTTACCTGAATCACAGCAGTCAGATTGCTGTGATAGATGATATTTCCACTATATTCAATCTCAGTAAACTCGATCATAAAGGTAAAAAAAGTGTTTTTGTTGATGGCAGCAACATTAATTCCATCATAGAAAACTTACTTGTCAATTCAAACACTCAAAACAGTGACTATTGTACAGCATCAGAGACATCTCAAGATGGTAGCTCTGTGAGTGTTTCTTGTTCTGCTTTTGCTGTTAGTGAAAGCAACATCAACAACACAAATACAGATGAAAACGAACTGGCAAGTTACATTAATTCGGACAGTTGTACCGAGTCAAACACCTCTACAAATGGCAATTCTGTTAGTGTTTCTTGCTCTTCTTCGAGTATCAGTAATAGCGGCATTGAAGGTAATGGAGACTCAATTACAGAGGAAATATTTCAGAATATTATTAATAACAATAACAATCAAGAAGTAAGTAACATTACTGGCATTGAAGCGGGGAATATTAACTCTGATTACTGCTCAGAATCCAGCATGGCAACAGACGGCAGTTCTGTTAGTGTTTCTTGTTCTGCTTCAGCTAGTAGCAATGATACATCCACTGTTGCAACAAACAATACCAATAATGCATTATCGAATGTTTTCAACACAACACAAGCGGGAAGTTTGAACGTTTATTTTATTGTATTCTTATTGACATCCATTTTCATAAAAGCCAGAAGTACTGAGTTTCTGAAAGCAAATGATATAAAAAATATTACATCTTAGCCCAGAGAGTTATGGATTTCAACTTAGCCAAAAACGGCTCAGGATGGGCCGTTTTTTCACAGTAAAAACCAACTAATAACATTCCCAATAGCAGTAAAAATTTTTCCTACTGGTACAGCTTCAGCCATAGCACATCCTCCTACATCCATAGCACATCCTCCTACATGATGCCCTATGACATCCATGAGCTCAGGGGGAGGAGGCGATGACTCATATGATGGTTGTTGCCCCGTTCGATGAGGAACTGTTGCAACCTGTTGCTGCTGCCAATCTATGATACCTTTTAAAAACTGAATCCCTTCGTCAATAGACTTAATAGATTCCTGCATTTGCTGAAGAGATATAAGCCTTATTTCAGCAGACACGTATTGTTGGCGGAACCCATCAAGTGCACCAGAATTCAAAGTACTGTCACTTACTGGAATCGGAGCTGCCACATTTCCAGTTTGTTCTATGCTATTTTTTAATCGCGCAGATAATTTCTCCGAGATAAAACCGAAAGTACTTATAGCTCTCTTCAACACGTCAGTGGATAATAAGTATGCCCGTCCTTTTTGCATACTCTGTTTGACCTGGTTCATCTGATCACGATTTAGAAGGGGTATCGTCACTTGCGGTTTTCCATTAACACCTACAATCACATGAATCTTATTATTTTCTTTGCAATTTGCAACTTGCATCTTCAATTCGCCGTATAGATTCCGAGCCTGAATCAACTTTGGATCAGGCTTAAACAAACGCTCAAAAATCGTATTACCTAACAAACGCCGCTTTATTGTTTTTGTAAGCAAATGGGTATTGGTTTCTGGTAAACCAAAGAGCGTTAGAGCAATTCTTTTCAGTTCTGTCTTACAGTCACCTCTCTTTTCCAATACACAAGATTGCACACAACCAACCCTAACGATAGTCCATCGATTATTACTGAAATCTGCTTCAGCAAGAACAGCCCCTGACTGATTTTGAGATTGCTGAAAAGTCAAAGCATAATTTCTCTCTGCTGAATAACAAGGATGATGTACAGCTCGCTGCATACTTTTTTACTTACCCTCTCAATGCTTTGTTTCAGACGGAATTGGACAACTCCAATATCACAGTGAAGAAATCACTGTTACTAAAGCTATCCCCCGAGCGAAAAGCTGTCAAGCTAAAAATCGTGGAGGCCCCAAAAATACCCCCTTAAACATGAGATCTACAGTTGATAAAGTTCCGATTTTCAGCTTGACAGATTGGGGCGCCCATACACTCTGGTAGCAGGAATGCAAAACACTTTGTGCATCCCTGCCTCTCTGGCAAGGAATATTGAAAAAAGGAATGGCTTAACCATGCTACGCACAAAATGCCATAACCGCCGCTTCGCTCTGGTTATGGCACCCGTGATAGCGGCATTAGCTGTCAAACTAACTGTACAAACTTAGAGGTATCGAACGATTTATCAAATGCAATAATTGATGGTCAGCGTACATCTGGGAACTCTTAAGGCAACTTCAGGGCTTCCTGGTTCGCAGTCACCGGTGAAACAATGCGTTCCTGATAAGGGACCAATTCCAGAAGGTTTGTATGAGAAGTGCATAACTGTACAGTTTTATATGGCGTAAAGTTATATTTTCTCATACAACAGCCATGAGCGATGCCTTTTTCGTCACCCCAAGTGATGAAAAAGGTATTTTCACGGTAAACTCTATAAAAATAGAGCTTTCAAACAAATTCAGAGGTAATCAAAACCCGCAACCAATAAAGTTACAAAAATCATACTTACTGACACAATACACTAGCATAATGTAAAAGTACCCTGTCCCCTATTCATTCAAGTATACATAAAATTTCTTATTCTTAGCTTCTACAAAACTTTATTTATCAACCAATTAAAAACGATTGCCAAAAAAAATCATGCACTTATATTTCAAATTAACCCAAAACGCAGTGAATTATTTTTTATACAAAAATAAATAAAATCTTAACCCTAATTGATTAACAAACTGGTTATCTTGATTTGTAGGTACAAGTTTTCTTGATGTTTAACTGATTTTTGGGTAAGACATAAGTACAGTGAGTAATATTGAGCTTTCACAAATCCAGCAATCCATTTATCGCTTTGTAATGAAGCATACGCCTATATCACAAGATGCCTCCATCAAAAGTTATGTCTTTGAAGGCTCCATCAGCGACTACCATCTTGTGGCAATCTCCCAGTTGAATATGCAAGGGTCTAATGGTCATATCATTATTTCTCTACCGACCATATCAAACAAAGTATTTATGGCTCTTACTGATGCCGACCCAGGCCCCTTCGCTGAATTAATCGCAAGCTTTAATGCAGAGAGTGAGTGTAATGATGCGCTTGATTTAGGATATGTAGAACATATAGATCTACCTTTTTTTAAAAGCTCTGGCTGGGACGCTATGCTACTCAACCAACCTCATAGTCTGATAGAACATTTCCCTAATACTTGTATCGTTGAAAGTGAAGAGTACGAATTTCATTTACTGAATCTGATTACAGAAGCAGAATACCGATACAAGAAAAAACACAGCCTTGCTGCACTAATGCAACGTTTCAAAATAAACAAACGAGATTTATTTCATTTTCAACCCAGAGCTGCACAAGAGCTAGTAACCAACCGTGCTCACTACACTCAGTCTATCGAACAATACCAACTGCCAACTCATATAAAAACAAACCAAAATACAGGACCAAACCAAAATACAGGACAGCCATTAAGAAAAGTTTTCACATCAAATCCAGTTTCACAACCAATCAGCACCTATCAAAAGACTTTGGAACCTTATCAACAAACTTACAGGCCAGTTCCTCAGGTAAATAGTAGACATTGCTCACAAACAAGCCCTTTCGTCAAACCCTCTGCACCTGCACCCACACAAGCTGATGTACTCAAACCCACTAAGCAAATCAGATCATATACACAAACGACTGATCGTTTCAACAATGATTGTATACAAGAAACCCACAGCTTTAAACAGCCACACCTGGCAACAAAAACAGAAAACAGAAACCTGGAGCACAATACAAAACATCAAGCAGAGACAATCGATCCACTCAAAATAGATCTTAAAATAGAACCTAGCGATGAATTTCAACAATCAAAATACGATGCTCTTTATGTCGGTAATCGCAAAAACTCTACTCAAACAACAAGACCACATGAACCCACTCATCCAGTACAACAACAGCAAAAGGTTCATATCTCTCCAAACACACCCTTGAGAAACTATGCACCTCTTCAAACTCAACAACAAAGCCAAATAAAAACAAAACCGAGTACAAGTAAGACTGTCAGACCCGAAGTTAGAATTTTAACGAAAAAGACAAACCACAACCCAAATCCCATTGTCACTGTAGCTTCAACAGGCACACAACCTAAAGTCAATGCGGTTAAAAATCCTACACACCGTACCTCCAACAAGCCTACCCCAAAAAACACTGCAACCCCTAAAAAAATAAAACAAAAACCGAAAAATCCTTACAGTATCAGAACACAAACAACGCTTAACACAAAACACAATAATAAGTTTACAAAACCCACTGCGTACAAACCTTATAATATCCAAAAAGCGCAAGGATATGATAAAAAACAAGATTTACGTTTTCCATCCATCCCCACTCAAAGTCGCTGGAAAATCGTTGGTGAAACAGCGTTGGGGACACTTTTATTAGTAGGTGGCTTATTTACGGTTCTATTTTTCATTGAAACAGATATCCCAGCCACAACTGTATTTCCTGGGGTTTTTTCAGTAGCAGGCCTCTTAACATTGGCCAGCGCACTCAAAGATGCACTGAGTTTAAAACCCAGCTAGACGGCCACTTGTACTCTGATAATCAAAGCGGCCAATAAAAATAATAATCACAATAAAGAAGTAAAACACGGAGTCACTTATGGGCATTTTCAATCGCACTCAACCCCCTGCACCTGCCAGCAATAATGATGAGAATGAGCCTGGCTTGAACATCAGCAATCATTTAGTAGAATCGCAAACATCAACAAGCCATGAACAAGGCTCCCACAACAACATTAATACTCAAAGTCATAACTCTTCAGGCCTACAGAAGTCTTTTAAACACCGGTTTCATCCAGAGCACACCATCAAACACCCTGATAACCCCACTCAAATATTTCACGAACCAAGCAGTCAAGAGTACTCAACATCAAACAAAGGCAATACACACAACCCTACTAGACAACAAGAAATCAATCAACACGCCTACTCATTACCACTACTGGAGTCTAATAAACCGATTAGAAACCCATTTCAAGTAACAAACGCCAGCCCTTCTTATACCAATAACAATCAAAACCTACCTCCTGCACAAAGCAACACCATAGGATATGGCATTAATTCTGCTATTAAGCTATTACGCGAACTACCTGACACTGGCGATATTGCCATTTTAATGGCCGTGGTCAAAAAAACTCTAGAGACTACGGGTATCAAAATCAAAGACATTATTGATGATGCACAAAAAAAGAAAGCCAATATGCAAAAGCGCTTACAAAAATTAGATTTAGAAATTCAAAAACTGCAAAATGAAATTCAAACTCGAACCCATGAAATAGGATCGCTATCACATGATATTAAAGAAATCGAGCAAGTACAGGAACTATTAGAACTCGCAGAGTTACCAAAAGCAACCAAATTTGCCATCGAAGACAATGATTAATAACCAATAAATGTTCTGTTATTATATGCTCTAAAATGATTAGCTTAAAATGAGAATCGAAACATCCGATTCACTATCGACACTATTATTACAAAATAATATCAATAAAACACCAAACGGTAACAATAACCTTAATCTTAATATACAGAATCATGATACATCTGACTGTATTTAAGTCTAAATCTATACTGAATAATATCTTAAATAAGCCACCGACACTTCAGAGCTTCCAACTGTATAAGCAATAGTACTATATTTGATAAAAGATTTATGCCAAAATTGCAATCTTGGCCTTAAGAAGGCAATGAACTTAGTAAGCAAAGAATTCATACCAGATAAACCGTGCAAAATAAGCTATGATAGTTACTTATAATATCTTAGTTCGCAATATTGCTTGTCATACATTACCGTCACTGTCAACTCTCGATCTTATCTAAGGTGTATACAAATATTTTATGCGTAATTTAAAAAAAGCATTAATTGTTGATGATTCCCGCTCTGCCAGATTTTCTTTAAGGAAGACACTTGAAAAGATGGACATTTCTGTTGACTGCGTCGAATCTGGTGAAAACGCGCTGTCTTATCTAAAGCAAGCACAGTCAGGCTTACCTGATATCATTTTCATGGATAACTTAATGCCAGGCATGAATGGATTTTCTACCTCAAAAACCATTCATACGAATAATAGTTGGTCACATATCCCCATTATTATGTGTACAGCAACAGACAGTAACGATTGTTTAGACCAAGCTAAAGATGCGGGTGCTATTGATGTGTTATCAAAACCTGCAACAATTGAACAAATTGATCAAATTTTGTTAAAGTTAGCCGACATTGGCACCAAACAAACAATCAACCTTGAGTCAAACAGCGCGGCACAACAAAGCTTAAACATATATGAACCAACCCACACTAGCTCAACTGATACACTTGAAGGCTTAATAGATTGCCTCCAAAGCCAGTTTAAAGCAATAGAACCACGCTTGACTACTTTGGAAACAACGAAAGAACAAATTGAACAAACGCTACAGCAAGAGCTAGAAACACTAACCTCAGAACTCAAAGAACAGCTTCAAACACTCATAGAGCAACATGCTTCTAACGCATTCACCAATACAGCTGCACAAGCACTCGAAGAAAGGCTACACAACAAACTGTCAGCTTCCCTACACAGCATTCTGGACAACCAAATCAACCAGCTGAAAGACTCTATCTCTATCCAGCTATCCGAACAAATCAAGCAAGGTCTGAATAAGGCAGAAAAACAGCTAACCGCATCCATGCCATCAGAGACAGCCATGATTGAAAAAGCGAAAGAAGCCGCACAATTCATCGCTGCTCACAAATCAGTAGAAACGGCTGAAGAAATAGCAAAGAAAGTAGCTGCGCAAAAAGCAGAAGAACACGTCACACAAAATATAGGCCGTCTACAAAATCAGTTGAGCCAATCTGTACAAACCCAAGTCAACCAAAACATCAATAAATCCCAGATGCTGTGCTATTTAAGTGTAGGCTTATCCGCCATTGCCATAGCTCTGGTTCTAGCCCTATAAAATGGGTCATTTATGTTTAAATATACGGCAAAGGAAAGAGAGCTTACGACAGGTTCACTCTACTACTCTGTGAAAGCCTCCCGTGAAGTTATTTCATAGCATTTGCCTCTGCTACATAAATACAGACATATCAATATTTCACCATTTTTCAGAAAACTTACATTAAGATCTTTGCGCCAACCAAGCTTCAATCGGTTGCCAAGTTTGATGATACGCAGCTTCTCCAGCAAACACCCCAGCATGACCACCCGGCGCAACAACAAACGTTTTATCCTCAGAAGACACCACCTCCAGCAACGAGCGAGCCGAATCAATACTGACAATTTTATCTGATTTCCCAGCCACAACAAGCAAACTGCACTTAATAAGACTTAAATCCAATGTACCATAATCCAACTTGAGTTCACCCATTCGCAACTCATTACCCAAACCCATATTCAAAAAAACAGATTGTACCATTGCCCCCGGGTAATCAAGCATGCCATTAAACCAACGCGAAAGAGCCGTATGGCGCACGACATAACTACGATCAGCCATATTACAAAGCAAATCAACATAACGGATTAATTGTCCAAAAGGATCTGTTAATCTAAACAAGTGCGAAACCATACGCCCTGGCATATGAAAATACTGAGGCGGAATCTCTTGTAATTTAAAAGGTAGGTGATCATTAATTTTGCTTAAAGGGCGACTTAACTTTTGCAACCATCGCCCAAACCAAAAAGTCGCATCATGAAAATCAATGGGACTGGCAATAGTCACCAGATTTTTTACTCGCTTATTCGAATCAGCAGCCGCTATCAACAATGACATCAAACCACCCATACAATAACCCACTAAAGAAAGCTTGGATACCGATGTCAATTCTAAAACTGCATCAACAATTGCATTCAACCAAACGTGTACATAGTTTTTAAAATCGAGGCCCGCATCTCTAGCAGAAGGACTGCCCCAATCTACTAAAAAAACCTTATAACCCTGATCTCGAAAAAAGCGCACCATACTACGCTCTTCCAGAAGATCAAAGGTCCAGGCAGGCACACCTAAAGGCGGCACCAATAAGATAGGCGTACCATAACCACTGGCAGGATCAGTATAAACAGAGGGGTAATATCTTAAAGACATGAGACCATCACGCATGACAGTCTCATAGGGGGTTTTGTCACTAACAATCAACGAATCGGCATTAAAACGCCAATCCAGTGCATTACGAATATACTGCTTAACTTTCACAGCAGCATCAATTCAAAAAGCACTATCTAAGCAACCTAAGCAACCTAAGCAACTCGTTCAATCACCGTCGCAATACCTTGACCTAAGCCAATGCACATGGTCGCAAGCCCTAAGCTGCCTTGCTTATCTTCCATAATATTCAACAAAGTCGTGGTGATACGAGCACCTGAACAACCTAAAGGGTGCCCTAAAGCAATAGCCCCGCCATTCAGATTAACCTTTTCATCAACTTTAGGCAGCAACTTAAGATCTTTTAACACCGGCAAACTTTGTGCCGCAAACGCTTCATTGAGTTCAATGTAATTAACATCATCTATGGTAAGACCGGCTCGCTTTAAACATTTTTTCGTAGCCGGCACAGGACCATAGCCCATAATCGCCGCATCACAACCGGCAACGGCCATGGCTTTGATTTTCGCTCTGGGGGTTACACCCAAAGATTGCGCGCGCTCTGCAGACATCACTAACATCGCAGAAGCCCCGTCGGACAAAGCCGAAGAAGTCGCCGCCGTGACCGTACCATTTTTAGGATCAAACACCGGCTTTAAGCCTTTGACTGTATCCATACTGGTTTCTGGGCGAATCACCTCATCAAATTCACACAAGGTTTTAAAACCATTAGCATCGTGCCCTTCTATGGGCACAATCTCATTTTTCCAACGCCCCTCTTGTGTTGCTTCCCACGCTTTGGCATGACTACGCACAGCAAATTCATCCTGCTGCTCACGAGTAATACCGTGCATGCGCCCTAACATTTCAGCGGTTAAACCCATCATATTCGAGGCTTTCGCAAAATGTTTAGAAGACTCAGGGTTCAGATCAATCCCATGATCCATCGCCACATGGCCCATGTGCTCAACACCCCCAATAATAAAGACATCACCGTTGTCCGTCATGATGGCTTGGGCCGCTGCATGCAAAGCTTGCATAGAAGAGCCACACAAACGATTGACTGTTTGCCCCGCTACCGTTCTTGGTAAACCCGCTAACATAGCCACATTACGAGCAATATTCAGGCCTTGCTCTTTAGTCTGATTAACACAACCCCAAATGACATCTTCTGTCTCAGCAGGATTAAATTTTGGATTACGTTGTATCAAAGCTTCAATTAACAAAGCCGATAGTTTTTCAGCTCGCACATGCCTAAATTGACCATTTTTGGACTTACCCATGGGCGTACGCACAGCATCTACGATCACGACATCTCTAGATTGTAAACTCATTTTAAGATTCTCCTACTGGATTGAAGCATAATTAGGTATAAATTTAAGCAATGACTTAAGCATAAAACGTTTCACCTTTTGCCGCTTTGTCTTTCAGTCCTTGGGTTGGCACATACAAAGGCCCTAAATCTTGATAGCGTTCGCACAACTGCACAAACTTATCCAAGCCCATCGTATCGATGTAACGCAATGCGCCCCCTCTAAAAGGAGGAAAACCGATCCCCATAACCAAAGCCATATCAGCCTCCATAGGGCTGGCCACAATCCCATCCTCTAAACACCTAACAGTTTCAAGACACATAGGAATCATCAAACGATTAATGATATCCTCTTTTTCGAATTCACGAGTTGCTTCTACATGAGGCTTAAACAACTCACCGACTTCTTCATCAAAAACCTTTTTTGGCTTACCTTTTTTATCTTTCTCATACTTATAAAAACCCAAGTTATTTTTCTGACCCAAACGCTTATTTTCAAAAAGCACGTTAAAGACATCTTTAAAATTAGGTTTCATACGATCTGGGAAGCCCTCTGCCATCACACCAGCAGCATGGATACAAGTATCAATACCGACAACATCCATCAAATAAGCAGGACCCATCGGCCAACCAAAGCGCTCCATGGTTTTATCAACAGCCTGGAAGTCAGCTCCATCACGCATGAGTAAGGCAAAACCACCAAAGTAAGGAAACAACACTCTATTGACTAAGAAGCCAGGGCAATCATTCACAACAATTGGTGTTTTACCCAGCTTTTTGGCATAGGTCACAACAGTAGCCACAGCAGCATCTGATGTTTTCTCACCACGAATCACTTCGACCAAAGGCATCATATGCACGGGATTAAAAAAGTGCATGCCCAAAAAGTTTTCAGGACGTTTCACCCCTTCTGCCAATTTATTAATAGAAATGGTAGAAGTATTACTGGCAAGAATAGCATTATCAGGTACTTTTTCTTCAACCTCTGCCAACACTCTCTTTTTAACGGTTTCATTTTCAACAACCGCTTCAACCACAACATTGACTTCGCCAAAGTCGCCATAGTTTAAGGAAGGCCTGATTTGAGAGAGCACTTTTGCCATCTTAGGCGCATCCATTTTTCCTTTAGAAACTCTTTTATTTAAGAGTTTACTAGCCTCTTCCATACCCAAGTCAAGGGCTTGTGTGGCAATATCTTTCATAATAATGGGAGTACCTTTATAAGCGGATTGATAAGCAATACCACCCCCCATGATACCAGCTCCCAACACCGCGGCTTGCTGAATCGGTTCGACCGATTTTTCCATTTTGCCAGAGGCTTTTTTCAAGGCTTGGTCGTTCAAAAACAATTGGATTAGATTAGCCGCCACCTCGGTTTTAGCCATTTTCGCAAAACCTTTGGCTTCAACCTCTAAAGCTTTATCACGCTTTAAACTACTGTGCTTTTGCATGGCTTGTACGGCAGCGACGGGAGAGGGGTAGTTCTTACCGGCTTTTTGCGAAACCATAGCCATACAGGTCTGGAAAGACATCATGTTCTCCATAGGCGGTAATGCAAGGGGTTCCAGTTTTTCTTGCCGCTTTTTCTTATAATCCAGTTTACCTTCGATGCACTGTTTTAACAGAGAGACACACGCTTCATGTAACTTTTCAGGCTCAACCACGGCGTCTACCACACCGTCTTTCAATGCCTTCTCGTATTTATGTTGACCACCTGCTGCTATCCATTCAACAGCGTTATCCACCCCAATCACACGAGGCATACGCACCGTTCCCCCAAAACCTGGGAAAATACCAAGCTTCACCTCTGGCAAGCCAACTTCTGCTTTGGTCGACATGATGCGATAATCTGTAGCAAGGCACATTTCTAAACCACCGCCCAAAGCAAAACCATTAATTGCGGATACAGTTGGAAAAGGCAAATCTTCCACCGCACAAAACACTTGGTTAGCCGCTTGTACCCACTGCACCAACTCTGCTTCTTCAGCCTTAAAGAGGTCCAGAAATTCGGTAATGTCGGCACCGACGATGAACACATCTTTAGCACTGGTAACGATGAGGCCTGTAATACTTTGATCCGACTGAAGTTTTTCCACTGCCTCTTTGAGTTCTTGCATGGTAGTACGATTAAACTTGTTCACTGATTCGCCTTGTAAGTCAAAGGTCAACTCAGCGATACCGGCTTCCAAGGTTTTGACCTGTATGGCCTTACCTTCATAAATCATGGGCTTATTCTCCTATACTGGTTTTAAGGGTACCCTGTTCTTTTTACGACAAAGTGCATAGTATAAAAAATCTTAGATAAATAATAACTACTCTTGTGTGACTTATGGGTTTTTGGTTATAAGGTAGGAAATTGAAAGACAGGAATTTGTTCAAAAATCATTACATTAAAATTTAACCATCAAAAACAAACGAAAATGTACACTTGTAATCTTCCCTACAACAAGAAGAAAGCTAAAGCCCCAAGCCATCATGATTTCTAGAACCCTTAGGCAACAAAGCATAGGCTGGGAAACCGTGTTGAGTATCACAAATCTCCATCAGTTCATCATTTGATTGACAACTGTTAGTGTCAGCTTTCTCTTTACCATTAAATTGATACCATTTTCCATCCTCTCCCTTCACACGAACAAACCAATGCCCAGTACTCTCTCCTCTTCCTCCACCAGAACCGAGAACCCCAACAACAGACCCAGGTTTTAATGCGGCAATTTGGAAAGGCTTAGCCATTGAAATTTTCTGCTCACTCAGACATAAGAAAAAACCACCCTCAACCAAACTCAAAGCCTCACACAGTTTTTCAAGAGTTTCTCCCACATCCTGGACTTCAAGAACAGTATCTTCAACCACCTCTTCAGGACTGTTTCCAAAAATCAACTCTGCTATTTTCCTCAATTGTAATGTTTTATCTTGAGCCGAACTACCCAAGATTTCTCCTAAAAGAGCATGTGTTTTTTTTCCGCTATCCGTTGCATCTTTAGCAAGCGGCTTCAATATTATTTCCCCATTCTCTCCTTGATCAAAAAGCTCTTTACTAGCAATCAATAAAGCTGTATTTAAGAAACAAAGATTATATTCATTCGTTAAGCCCAAACATTCTGCAACACTAGAAAAAAAAGACAAAGCCTTATCATTATGCAACGACCCTGCGCTTGTTGTTGCAACAGAAGATGAGGCAAGCGGCGCAACTATTGTACTCCCAATAGAGCCATTAGATCCACATGCTAATATATCGCATATCATCCTGTATACAAAATTCCCGTTTAAAGATTTGTTTCTCGATTGTTGTACGTTTTCTTCTTCCATTATACTCTTTGCCACAAATAGAGTGTCTTTAGCTTGCTCTGTAAGTTTTGTTGCTACACCCTTCAAATCTATGCTTGAATCGGAACACAGAATAAAAAACTCAGAAAACTGTTTTTTAAATTTCTCCACATTCTGACCAGCATTAAAAAAGTTGAAGGCATCCAATTCTGTCATCCATTGATTTACAGTTTTTTTCGGTGTACTACCCTGACTCCCATTCAATATCTCCCGACCATCACTCGGCTTCACCTCTCGCATTTGCGAACTTTGTGCAACTTGCACCCTCGGACGAACACAAGTTGTTGTAATGTAACGTGCACATTTCCAGAATGCATTAGCCACTGTTCGCAAGCTCACTCGACCCAACACTCCATTGTGGCGAGCAACTGATGAAACACCCACATTCGCCCTATCAGCCATTACGCACTCCTGTAAATAATTTTTACTGTAATTTACAAATGGAAACAAAACAATCTTACAAAAACCAAGCTCATATTACTATATACTACTGCTAAAACTAATGATCTCTCTAACCAACAACAGCGGTCTAAGAGCAAACCAAACAACTACCACACGCCTTGCACTCAAAAACCAATAACTGCTAGAATGACCGCCCACTAACCATAATAACCCGTAAAATACCAGCTGAGTCCACAATTACCATGCAAACAGCCAAGCTATTAGACGGAAAACACATCTCAAAATCCATACAAACCCAACTAAAAACCACTCTAGAAAACCGCATACAAGCTGGATACCAACAACCCGGACTGAGCGTGATATTAGTAGGAGAAGATCCCGCTTCACACATCTATGTCCAAAAAAAACAACAAGCGTGCGACAACGTCGGCATTCACTCAGAAATACTCACCCTGCCCGCCAACACCTCTGAAACAGACATTCATAGCCTAATACATCACCTCAACGAAAATCAACGTGTACACGGCATTCTGGTGCAATTGCCCCTACCTCATCCTTTACGCAGTGAAACCATTATAGACAGCATCACCCCAAGCAAGGACGTAGATGGCTTTCACCCTTATAACATCGGCCGATTGGCTTTACGCCAACCCACCTTACGCTCTTGCACCCCCAAAGGCATCATGAGACTGTTAGAACACACAGGCGAAAACCTAAAAGGCTTGCACGCTGTAATGATAGGCTCTTCAAACATTGTAGGTCGCCCCATGGCCCTCGAACTGTTACTCGCCGGCTGTACAGTAACCGTATGCCACAAATTCACTCAAAACATACAATACCATGTAGAGAATGCAGACATACTCGTTGTTGCCGTCGGCAAACCCAAATTTATACCTGGTGAATGGATCAAACCCAAAGCCATCGTCATTGATGTCGGTATTAACCGCACTGAAACAGGTGAATTATTAGGCGATATTGACTTTGATGCTGCTTGCAAAAGAGCCGAGTGGATCACCCCCGTACCGGGCGGTGTAGGGCCTATGACAGTTGCTATGCTCTTAGAAAACACCCTAGCTGCCGCTGAACAACTACAGTCAAAGACTTAGACGTAAACTCTTCATATTCTAAACATATATGATTTTGTTTGTTACGACAACATACTTGTCTCAAGACAATTAAGTCTCTATACTTATGACACGAACTAAACATCCAAATAAAGAGATTGAACAAGCATTGCTCTATGCTGAAAAGCATGGATGGATTGTGAAAAAAGGTAGTAAAAGTGCCCATAGCTGGGGAAAAATGTACTGCCCTAGTAATAACCAATGTCGAAACGGGATTTACTGTATTAAGAGTATTTGGTCTACCCCAAAAAGCTCCCAAAACCATGCTAAAAGCATTAAGGAAATTATTGACAAGTGTGAATTCGGTGGTGACAACAATGAATAACTATGAATTTGAGTTGCAGTTTCAACTGCATTTAAACGAAGATCCAGAGCAATATTTGGATGCATTATATGAGGCCGGCTGCAATGACACAAGCATTGGTATTGGTCATACTTCTCGGATTGGTTTGGTCTTTAATCGAGAAGCATCAAGCGCACTCGATGCTGTAAAAGAAGCTTTGAAAGATGTATTTTCTGCTATCCCCCATGCTAAATTGCATCGTGCCAGTCCTTATTTACAAAATATCAGCGAATTAGCTTACGAATTTGGTTTAACCAAACAAAATATGCGTCTTTATACGAATAACCAAGCTACAACACCTGAGGAACCCTTCCCCATTCCTATTATTACAGGTGCGCGGACATCTTATTGGCTAACTATTGAAGTTGCGTTGTGGCTTCGCGATTACGCAGGGTTTGACATTGAAGATGAAAAAATCGAAATTTTATATACGATCCAAGCACTCAACCATGCCAATGAGGAAGTTTGCCAACCCTACCCTGACCTCAAGCAATCTTTTTCGCAAATACTGAAAAGTAACGCCGCATAGCTCTGGCGTACCAATATACAAATGTCACATTTGGCCCATTTGTGTCGGACATACCTATAGCGGCCATATTTTAACCTGATCATTCTGATTTTTTTCCGTGATATAATTGGAGGATACACAGACGAGAAAAAACAGGTTATGATTTGTACA
>JANQJO010000126.1 GCA_028281605.1 Pseudomonadales bacterium | reverse complement strand
TGAATGCCCACAACAATTTTAAATGAAAAAAATTTGCATTTTTTTACATGATTGGGTATTCTGAAAATCTGCATTTACACAATTTAAATTACATACTCTCGTTCCTAAAACAGTTCCTTCAATGTTGTCGCATTAATCGCTGCTTTTGACGGCTCCAATCCCGATCTTTCTCAACCGCCCTCTTATCGTGCAATTTCTTACCTTTAGCTAAGGCAATATCACACTTAACACGGTTATTATTCCAATGCAAATTTAAAGGAATACAAGAATACCCTTTTTTCTGAGTAGCACCAATTAACCGATTTAACTCTCTTTTATTCAATAACAATTTTCGGGTTCTCAACACTTCTGGTTGAATATGCGCGGAAGCTGTTGGTAAAGGGTTAATATGAGAACCAAAAAGCCAGGCTTCACCCTTTTTAAGCAAAATGTAAGATTCATTGAGTTGGGCTTTCTTGGCCCTCAAGGCCTTGACCTCCCAACCTTCAAGCACCAAACCAGCTTCGAACGATTCTTCTATAAAATACTCGTATTTTGCACTCTTATTAATAGCTATCAAGTTGCTACTATTTTGTTTGGGGCGATTACCCATGAATATAAAGCCACAATTACCAATTGATATATATGAAAATGGAATAGGTCATGGCGCTAAAAATAACGCTCATGACCAGGACCTATAAAAAAGTAATATTTATTATTTATAGATCACTTTCAGGGTTGAAGATACTTCTAGCTTCGTCCTCACCCTCACTGACTCCCAAGAGATTTGATGCGCCTGTATCATTTGCCTTTTCTGTCTCTATATCTTCACTTTCTTGCATACCACCTGAGTCTAACTCATTTTCTATTGCCTCCTGCTCTTCTTCTACTCTATCTTCAACAACTACCGCAACTTTTTCTTCAGCAAGTGCTTCCGGTGTGACCTCTTTATTTACACTTGTTTTTTTACGTGCTTTAGGCTTACGAGCCTTAGTAGCCGCCTTTTTAGTTACCTTAGTTTTAGTTACCTTTTGTTTCTTTACAGATGCCTTATTTTCTTTCATGGCCTCTTTTTCAGCTTTTACCACTTCTTTCTCAGCTGCAGTTCGAGCTTTTTCTAGCTGTTTAGACAGCTTGATCTCTAATTTTATAATTGCAATAGCTGACTTAGCTTCTTTTTTAGCCAGTTTGGCAGCATTTGCATTCGCAGTGGCTTTAGTTAATGCCGAAGATACTTTCGCCACAGCTTTCTTGGCTGTTTTCGCTGCTCTAGCCGTTTTTACTTTAGCTTTGGTTTCTTTCAATTTAGCTTGAGCACTTTTCTCTTTTTTAATTGCTATCTTTTCTGCTTCAGTTGTACTCGCAAAAGCCTTTTGAGCAGCCTTAAGTGCATTATCACGCTCCTTTGACAGCTTTGCTTCTACTTGAGATAACTCAACTTTTAATTTCGCAACTTTACCTGTTACCTTGCTTGTCACCTTTGACTTGGGGATACCACGTTTGGGAGATTTTGCTTTCTTCGGAGGCATAGTTTAGTTTCCTTTACGATGTATGTTTATTTAAAATTGACCTAAAAGCTTAGCTTGTAGGGTAATGCATTTTTTGAAAGTAGGCTAATATTAATCGTAATAAAAACGCGTGAAAAGGGCTTATTCAACACTTGCTTGAGATTTTTTATCGTTTCAACCCAAAAAAACACAAAAAAGTCATTTCGTGAACCACAATCCAACCTAACCAACCTAATTCTTTCATCTTAAATCAGAATTGTTTTAACAAAATTGATCTAGAGTCTGCTATGCTTTGTGTGCTTCAACTTAATATTGACGTCACATGGCACACGTAAGAGGTACTTAATGCTACGATCCAAGCTACTCAACTCATTTTTCTCAGTGATATTGTTAACCTCCCCTATTATATCTCTCGCTAATGACTTTGAGAGCGATCAAGAAAAAGCCAGTTATGCCATCGGCACTAAATACGGAGAATCTTTACATAAAGACCTAGCTGACATTAGCCTAAAACACTTCATTGAAGGCTTACAAGATGCTTTCCATGACCACAAAAAAAAATTATCAGATATGGAGATTAGCCAAGCACTCACTGCTTTTCAACAACAAAAGGTTGCCCAAATGCAAAAACAAAGAAGTAAACTCGCCACTCAAAATGCTGAAGAAGGCAAACAATTTCTCGAACAAAACTTAAAAAAAGAAGGAGTTAAAGTCACCAACTCTGGTTTACAATATAAAATTCTAAAAGCTGGGTCAGGTAAGTCACCCAGTTCCAATGATGTCGTTGAGGTTCACTATGAGGGAACCTTAATCGATGGTACTATTTTTGACAGCTCTCGCCAAAGAGGCGAAACCATTCAGTTTCCAGTTAACGGGGTTATTAAAGGTTGGACAGAGGCTCTACAACTGATGCAGGAAGGCTCTCATTGGATACTCTACATTCCTTCCGAACTGGGATACGGTGAATCCGGTACGCATGGACCCATCGGGCCCAATGCTACACTTATTTTTGATGTGGAATTGATTTCAATCAAGCAACCATGAACTCTCCCTCTCCAGTTAAAAGCACAACCTTACTTCCAATGGTATAACAGGCCGTTGGAAGCAACCGAAAAATACGTCCCTTTTTTCTTACCGTAAGAAACATCATGTATGATAACTCCTTCTGGTTTCCAAAAATTCTTTTTAGGCGCACGCCATTTTTTGATCAATTTTCCTTTTGTAATATCCCATAACTGAGTTGTACCCATGCTATCACCCACAAAAAAATGCTTTGCTTTAACATCAAAACGCGCTGCAGTTATAATTACGTTGTTGCGTTCAATTTTAAATAACGTCTTATTTTTGCGAATATCCCAAATATTACCCACGTTTCCTTGCCCATATGTAAAACCTTTGTTTCCATCTCTAGACAAAGCAACCAGCTTAACTCTCTGATCATGCTCCCATTTACGAATCTCTTTGCCTTGCCTCAACGCCCAAACGTAAGCTAGCCCATTGCTAGAGCCGGAAATGCCCAAGCCACCATCTCCTGTAATGTCAACACTTAAAACAGCACTATCATGATACAGCCTCTTTACAATTATTCCCTGGCGAACATCTATATATAGAGCTTCATAATTGTCTAAGCCAATCAGTGCAAAAGGCCCTTCATCAGACAGGCAAACACTTAATATTTTTCCTTCTGTATTCCAAAATCCTAGGGATTCACCTGTAGTCACATCCCATACTACCAACTGGTAATCATCAGCCGTTAAACCAAAACGACCATCCCGAGACAAAGCAGTGGCTCTAAAAGCAGTATAATTGCCACTTCTATGGTTCCAATTAAAAAGCCGTTCTCTCTTTTTTAAAGCTTTTAGTGACCATAGGCTACCACCATGACGAATTGACCCTACCAATGCAAATTCACCTTTTTGTGTCAAGCTGGCTGTATAAGCACCTTGGACTGCAAGCTCACTCGTACTGACTGGTTTGTCAGCAAGGCAACTGGTCAAAGAGCAAAATAAACCAGCTATCAGTAACCCATAAAAGATTTCAGACCACATTCCACTGACATGGTTAAAAAAGCTCAAATTGATCATGTTGAGAGCATAGATTACTCTGAATTCAGGATTATAATTAGATTAAATCAAGGGAGTCAGTCCACATATCATGAGGGTCTTTAAAAAAACAGTTATGAGCAATCCCTTGATAAACTTGCCTAAAATCATAGCTATTGTATTCCCAGACTTCATTATTCCCACAGTAAACGCAAGAGCTAAGCCACTTGATCTTTGTGACAATCGTGTAAGGCATTGATCAGTTGGTCTTCCATCTCAAAACGCTCTGAAAGGTGTTCAGCTATCAATGACATGTCTTTCCATAACTCAGCATACTGCTCTTCGCACTGCTCTTGAGTTTCATACTTTTCATTGAAACGCAAAGCCAGCTCCGTTGACATATTGATTTTGGGGTACAAATCATTCACAAGGGGAGATCTATCTTCCCCAAACTCTTCAGCCTCTTGTATTAACTTATCATAAATTTCAAAATGGCCTGCTGACACATAGTCCATCAGCAGCTCACAAAAAGCTTGAATTTTAACTTGTACTGGGGTGCCCTCTGGAGTGTATTCCCTTAACCCATCGACAGCACACATCAACAAAATCAGAGACTGCCGCTCGTTGAGCCAAGTATCTATGTACTTCTGGACTTCAGTCCAATGCTGTTTAATTTGTGGTGTTCCTGTTTTCATAAACACAATCACTCCGTTGTTATTACTATGCCTATCCCACTTAATTGATATAATTTGGTTACTATTTCAAGTAACTCAATGAGTTATGGCTGTAATTCAGATGACAGATTCACCTATGTCATAAGAATACCACTCTTAGAATAGGCAAAGTTCAGCCTCCCAGCAAGTTTTCTCGCTCAACAAAGACACAATCAAACATGCTGTATCTTAATTCTTGAGAGTACGAAGTCAAGCGGCCAAATTTTGGGTCATACTGGATAATATGATAGAATGTAAGAAAACTTTGGGCAACACGACACCCAAGAAAAACATAGCTACGGCAGAGCCAAATCTAAGTTCTCTCACAAACCCCGATTATTTTTTCCTGCCAAACTTTTGTTCTATACAGCCAGTGTTTATATTGGTGTTATTCTCCGAGCTCTTATCCATTGTTTTTGTATTGGTAAAATACGCTGTAATCCCCTTTCCTTGGGAAGCGCTAGCTTTAGTTTCTTTATTTATTCAGTGGGTTTGCTTGGCAACAGCAAGCCTGTGGTGCGCTTTAAGACCAACCTTACGCAGATTGCCTGATAGACACTCTGCAATCATTTGTTTTATTATGATTCCAATAATAACCTTATTTTTTAGTATGTTAGTACAATACACAATGCCTTTGCATCAACCTAAAGTCAGTAACTTTGGTTTTGATTGGCAGAAAATATTGCAAAACGTGATCGTTAGCAGCATCATTGGTGGTCTCATACTGCGTTATTTTTACTTAAGCGGACAACTAGAAAAACAAAGACGATCAGAGTTACTACACCGAATCCAGGCTCTGCAATCGCGTATTCATCCTCACTTTTTATTCAATAGCATGAACACTATTGCAAGCCTAATAGAAACTGACCCCAAAACGGCAGAAGGCGCAGTTGAAGACTTAGCCGACGTTTTTAGAGCAAGCTTAAATAAAATCCAAGAGCAAGTGAGCTTTGAAAAGGAGCTTGATATTTGTAGAAGATATATGAATATCGAACAATTGCGTTTAGGCAAACGACTTAGGATTGAGTGGTCCATACCTGAAACAATCCCCGAAGACACTTCGATTCCACTGTTAACTGTCCAACCGCTATTAGAAAATGCAATCTACCACGGTATTGGACAACTTCCAGAAGGAGGCTTAATCACAGTGGAAGTTCTGTTTGAACACCAGCAAGTAATCATTAATATTATTAACCCAATTGCTCAGCAGACCCTTCGAATCACACCCCTTCATCATAACAGTAATAACTTGGCTTTAGAAAATATACGCAATCGTCTGTTAGCTCTTTATGGGTCGGAAGCCACCTTTAAAGCTGGTGTTGAAAAAGGGTTTTATCACGTGCGGCTCAGTTACCCGCAAAGCTATACTCAAAAGGCTTAGTTGCGTTCCATAGCGGTGAAGGCAAAAAGATATTATGAAAGTATTAATATGTGATGATGAGCCATTAGCAAGAGAAAGACTCAAACGATTCATAGAACGTATAGAGGGATATGAAGTAGTGGGTGAAGCTGAAAATGGTATAGAAGCACCTGTGCTTACAGAGAAGCTTGAACCAGACATTCTCATAATCGATATTCAAATGCCTTCTATTAATGGCTTAGAAGCAGCCAAGCACATTTCACAATTTAAACAGCCACCTGCCATTATTTTTTGCACAGCCTATGAAAACTACGCGGTTGAAGCCTTTCAAGTCAATGCGATTGCTTACTTGTTAAAACCTGTTAAGCAGGAACAATTAATAAAGGCATTACAAAACACTAAACGAGTCAATAAAGCTCAACTTTCACTGTTAACGCAGGATATTGCGCAACACGAAGGCCTTGAATGCAGTCGCACCCACGTTTGCGCCAAAACCTACAAGGGCATTGAATTGATTCCAGTCAAAGACATTAGATACTTTAAAGCCGATCAAAAATATGTTGTGGTCAAACACAGCAAAGGACAAGTATTAGTAGATAACAGCCTAAAAGAGTTTGAACAGGAACTGGGACAAAGTTTTGTACGCATCCATCGTAATGCTTTAGTTTCCATAAATTTTATTGAAGGTCTAGAAATGGTAGCAGCAGGTCACTATCAAGTCCGAATTAAAGGCATTGAAGAAAGGCTACAAGTGAGTAGACGTCACGTATCAGGTTTAAGAAAGCTCTTGCAATCTCTGTGATTCTTGTTTGAAAATATGAAATATGAGAGTAGGATCAAAATTGGCTAGGGATAAGCACATAGATTATTTTTTATGCTAAAAAAACAAAAGCTTCAAATTGCAACCAGAGAAAGCGCTTTAGCTTTATGGCAAGCAAAGTATGTGGCAAATGTGCTGCAAGAACAGTACCCTCAACTTGAAATCGCACTCAAAGGCATCACCACGAAGGGAGACAAAATTCTCGATCAACCTCTCGCCAAAATCGGAGGGAAAGGACTGTTTATAAAGGAGCTGGAAACAACGCTACTCAACGGCACTGCCGACTTAGCTGTGCACTCAATGAAGGATATGCCAGCAGAGCTCATCGAAGGCCTGTGCATCGGCGCTCTGTGCCCCAGAGCCGACCCCAGAGATGCCTTTGTCAGTGAGCATTTTAACACTTTGTCAGAATTACCGGAAGGCGCTATTATTGGTACGGCAAGTCTGCGCCGTCAATCTCAGTTAAAGCATTTTCGCCCTGATTTAAAATTGCATACATTAAGAGGCAATGTCAACACCAGACTCAATAAACTAATAGCAGGTGAATTCGATGCTATTGTTTTATCTGCTGCGGGGTTGCAGCGGCTTGAACTGGATCATCATATCAAAAGCATATTATCTACTGAGCAATGCTTACCGGCCGTAGGACAAGGTGCAATCGCAATCGAAGTACGCAGCCAAGACACTGAACTGAAGGAATTGATTGCAACATTAAACGATGCCCACACCGAGGTGTGCATCACTGCTGAAAGAGCAATGAACTTGCGCTTACAAGGTAGCTGTCAAGTGCCTATTGCAGGTTATGCACAGCTTAAAAGAAACAAACTGGTACTGACTGGATTAGTTGGCAGCCTTGACGGTACAGTTCTAATCAAGACTCAACAAAGTGCCCAACTGGCAGCACCAACATCAAAACAATCTCTTGCGATTGCAAAACAAGTTGGTGAGAATGCTGCCCAAGACCTGATCAATAAAGGGGCCAAACCTCTGCTTGCAGCTGTTACTGAACCTTAACGTAAGGTCTAACCGTGCCAGCACTGACAAATAAACGTATTCTGGTTACAAGGCCCAACCCCGACAATCAAGTATTATGCGATTTAATTACCGCTGAAGGAGGCAATGCAATTTCACTGCCTTTAATTCGCTTGGAACCACTGGACCCTATACCGACAACAATTCAGCTGTCTAGCTGGATCAATAACCTAACCAAAGTTCAAGGGATTATTACACTAAGCCCAAGAGCCGCACAATGGGGGCTCAAACAATTAAAAAAGACATATAAAAGTTGGCCATCTCAAGGCCCTAGCTGGTACGCCATTGGGCCTAAAACACAGCAGGCGTTGGCAACCTTTGGTGTTACGCCACTGATTACAGCTCCATCTCCTTACAATTCAGAAGCTTTATTGTCTTTACCTCAGCTCAAACAAGTTGCTGGACAAAACTGGATCATTCTCTGCGGTCAAGACGGGCGCCAACTGTTACGAGAGACCTTAAACACAAGAGGAGCCAATATCGAAAATTTATATATATATAGGCGAGTTGCACATTCTTATACTCAAGAGCAAGTGCAAACATTATTGGGACACTCGCCCATCTCTGCAACCATTGTCACCAGTGGTGAATTATTAAAACACTTAACAACGATATCGATTGATCAACAGACACCAGTTATTGTTGTTGGCCAACGCCAGGCAAAACTCGCACGCACGCAAGGTTTTACTGAAGTAGTGGTTAGCCCTAGTGCTGACAACAAAATTTTAATTGAAACTCTTTTAACGAATATTTGAGGATATCAACTGGGTTGAAGCAATTTGATTTGCGCTTGAATCTCTTCAGCCAACAGCTCTTTCTTTCCCGTTTTAGTATTAACAAGCACTAACCTTGCCTTTCCTTCTGTAGTGATTTTATCTTGCGCTGTACTGAAGATTTTATATTCTTGCATGATATCATAGGGGCCTTTATCCGTCACGAAAGTTGCTATATAAAGCTCATCGGGAAAAGTAAGAGAGCTTCGATACCGACACTCTTGTGAGGCAACAGTCAAAGCAAGATTATCTTCAACTATTTTTTTATGATTGAACATTTTAAGATAATACTCAATTCGAGCTATTTCAAAGTACCGAAAATAAACAACATTATTAACATGTTGCAATGCATCCATATCACCCCATTGTACTTTAATTTTAGTTACACAAGGGTAATTTGCTATAAAAAGCTCTAAATCGTTAGTCATCATTCAACTCCTCATAAAACACACTATACTTTAAGCTATAAATTATATTCAATTTGAATCAAATTTTTTATTCCGATGTCGCGCAGCTCATAGCCTTCAAAACTGATAAGCCCGAGTAGCATTCAACACCACCAGCAATGAGCTGGTAGACATGCCTAAAGCAGCCAACCAAGGCGGCACCCAACCTAAAGCAGCCAGAGGCAACAGAGTAATATTATAGACCAGCGCCCACAACAAATTTTGCTTAATTAAACGCCTTGTCTTTTGGGCTGCATCCCAAGCCTGCACAATAGGCATTAAACAGTTACCGGTTACAATCATATCAGCACTGGCTTTTGCCAATGCCGTACCCTGTCCCATCGCAATGCCAAGATTTGCTTGAGCTAAGACAGGCCCGTCATTAACCCCATCCCCCACCATGGCAATTGCCTGTTGATCAGACTTCATATTTTTTAAGTATCGCCATTTCTCTGTAGGGCTCATTTCCCCTTGACAGCGCTCTATAGATAATTGCTCCGCTAAACGAGTCACCGCTTGTTGCGTATCACCACTGATAATCTCAGCACTTAAACCTCGCTCGATTAATGCCTCAATAAAAGCTTGGCTGTCTGCACGAGTTTGATCTTTCACTTCAAAAGCTGCTAACCATTGCTGCGTATTGGCCAACACTAACCATGTAGCACCAGGTTGATAAATCAACCCTTGTGCCTGCTCCATTTGTCCTGTTTGCAAACCCAAGGCATTGGCTTGGCCCAGCCAATAAGTTTGTCCGTTCACTTGTGCCTTAAGCCCTACAGCCGGCACAGTTTCTAACTCTGTCACAACATAACCGCTGACATTAATCCCTTGAAAAGCATAAGACAAGGGGTGTTTTGAATGTTGCTCCATAGCAGCTGCTATTTTTAAGCAAACTGTAGCATCCAATGCAGCAAATATCCGCGTGTTAACTAAACTAAAATAACCACAAGTTAAGGTACCCGTTTTGTCCAACATAAAATGTTTCACTTTGTGCAAACGTTCCAACGCATCACCTTTAGTAACCAATACACCCCGTTGGGCCAAACCTCCCATAGCTGCCGTTAAAGTCGCCGGTGTTGCCAGCGATAACGCACAAGGACAAGTAACAATTAAAGTAGCCACCACAATAGGCAACATTTTTTGCGGATCAATGAAGAACCAACAACAACCCACCAAAACAGCAAACCCTAACACCCCAACAACAAAGTAAACCGCAAGCTGATCAGCCAGTTGCACAAAGCGAGGTTTATCCCACTGTGCCAATAACAGCAAACGCTTAATATGAGATAACGCTGTATCGGCTCCTACTCGCGTCACCTCCAATACCACACACCCTTGGCCATTCACGCTGCCAGCAATTAATTCATCACCCACTTGCTTATCTTGAGGCAGCGCTTCACCGGTCAACAAAGCCTCGTTTATGCTGGTTTTACCTTGACGGATAATGCCATCGGCCGGAATCGAATGCCCCGGCTGAACCAGTAACTGGTTACCCACTTCCAGCGCGGTCAAAGCAAGGGTTTGATGACTTCCATCGGCATTGAGTTTAGTCACTTCATTGGGCAACAAAGCTTGTAAAGCTTCGGTAGCTTTACCTGTTTTATGACGAGCTTGTAATTCAAGATAACGCCCTAAAGAAAGCAAAAAAATAAACATCACAACTGAATCAAAATAAACTTGCCCTTGTTGACTTAAGGTAGCCCATACTGAATAACTGTAAGCCATCACAATCGCCAGGGCTACCGGCACATCCATATTAACACTGCCATTTTTTAATACCTGATAGGCACTGATTAAAAAAGGTTGTCCTGAATAAAAGACTACCAGTGTCGTCAGCAACAGGCTAAATAAATGAAAAAAATGCCGCCACACTTGTTCAGCTTGATCAAATTCTCCCATCAAGTACACTGCCACAGCATACATGGTTACCTGCATCATACCAATGCCAGCCACAAAAATACGTTTCATAGCTTGCTGCTTGACTTTCTTATATTCCAGATTTTGCTGTTCAATTGGGTAAGCTGTGTAACCTGCAGCATTCAGTTTTTGTAAAATTGAGATTAAAGGGACTTGTTTATGGGTAACAGCAATGCATAATTCTCGTTGGGGCAAATTAATGCACCACTGATCGTCACTCAGCAGTGTTGCTAGGACTTTTTCAACCTGTTTAACACAAGCCCCACAGTGCAGTTTAGGAATATAAAGCCGAACTTGTTCTAACACAGGCATCTGACTCCGAAGAATGCTGTAAAAAGACCTGTACGTGCTGATGATGCGCATGAGAGGAAAGCTCGCTTGGCCAATTAGCCACTGCAAACCATACGCCCCCTAGCAGTAATGCAATACTCATCAAGTATTTAAACTGCCAAGTTTGCAACCAATCTTGTAAGTAATACCCTCCCACAGCCATACTCAAAAGGCCTGGCAAAGTTCCTAACCCAAAAGCCAACATGAATAAGCCACTGTATCCAGGATTGGCCAGAGCTAAAGCCCCAGCCAGCATGACGTACACCATACCACAAGGCAATAGTCCCCAGGCAAACCCTAAAATCAATGGCGACCACCCAGGAAAACGCTTTGTCCACCATTGCCATCTCTCATGCAACTTGACTCGACAAGCGCTAGGTAAATGCAAAACTTTAGGCAAACGACGATAATGTAACGTACATAATCCTATTGCTGCCATAATAAGCCCCAACACAACTCGTAACCAACTCTCTAACCCTGACCAAGGTTGCTGTTGACCCACAAACCCTACCCCAACCCCTAAACAGGTGTAAGCACACAATCGCCCCAAATGGTATTTCAAGGCCTGGCACAATACATGTCGCACTGTGGGTATTCGCAGAACATTATCGGACACTTCAAGACGAACTTGTTGTAGGCACATCAGCAAGCCACCACACATACTTAAGCAGTGCACTGTAGCCAATAAACCGGCAGCCAACGCCGATAAAAATAATGAAATCATAATGCTTCATCGTCCAAACTTCGTTGAGCATCTTGCTCTATTTGTTCAAATTGATTGTTATCCACCGCCCAAAAAAAAGCCCAAGTCGCCAAACCCAATAGCAATAAACTGAGAGGTACAAGTACCCATAAAATAATCACGGTGCTGACTCTTGCTGTATTGGCTTCCCAGGATCAGCCTGGATCAGAATGTTACCTAAATAACGGGCTTCAAGAGGCAAACGGTCTTCTGGCTGCTTAATAGCTATAGCTACTGTCACTAAACTTGCGGTAACCGCTGCTAAGGGTAACATCAATAAAAACCAAGGCCAAAACTGTTTAAACCAAGGCAGAGGAGGAGGAAGTTTCTGAGTCATTTTGAGTCTCTCACATTGATAGTATTGTGTATTGTTGGGCTGGACGACCAAAATAAGGTTTCTTCTACAACTTTCAAAGCATCCAAAGCATCCATTGAGCGAGACACTTGAAACTTAAGACTCTGTGGATTTTGGCGGATAGCTTGCTCTGGTAAGCGTATGCGCACAACTAAATTGTAAACATCACCAGCGGCCACAAAAAGTGTTTCTGGCAAACCCATTAACACAGCCTGAGGTTCTAATACATCCACTTGAATACTGTAGGCCCGATGATCTTTATTCATAATTTTTAAGGTATAAACATTATCAACAAATCCAGGCTCTGAGATTTGATACAAAGCATTACGGTCACGCAAAATATCAAACGCCAAAGGATTACGTAAGGCCATAGAAATCAAAAAGCCCACGACCAATATCAACCAAATAAAGGTGTAAATTAAAACCCGCGGTCGTAACAGGCTCTTCCATTGCAAAAACTTATCTTCGGCACCATTCTGATCAGCAATCTCCATGGTCGCCTCAGACGTATAAGCAATCAGGCCTTTGGGGCGATCGATTTTTTCCATCACTTGATCACAGGCATCGATACAAGCCGCACAACCAATGCATTCGTACTGCAAACCATTACGAATATCGATGCCAGTAGGACAAACTTGCACGCACAGTTGGCAATCGATACAGTCCCCCTGAGCCAGCATAGATTCGCGTCGTTTGCGAGGTTCCCCACGCACTTTGTTATAAGCAATCACCCAAGTATCACGATCAAACATCGCACTTTGAAAACGTGCATAAGGACACATGTATTGACATACCTGCTCTCGTAAAAAACCGGCATTACCGTACGTGGCTAAACTGTAGAAAAACCCCCAAAACAATTCCCAGCTCCCTACAGGTTGACTGAACAAACTTCTGATCGGTGTAAAATAACCGATAAAAGTAAACCCCGTCCACAAAGCAATAAACACCCAAACAAACTGCTTGGCTGTTTTTTTAAGAATTTTTTCACCACTCCAAGGCCCTTCATCCAAACGTTTTTGACGACGATAATTTCCTTCAATGCAACGTTCTACCCATAAAAAAACTTCGGTCCAAACAGTTTGCGGGCAAGTATAGCCACACCATAAACGACCAGCAATGGCCGTGATCAAAAATAAACTTAACGCAGCAATAATAAGCAGCCATGTAAGGTAGTAAAAATCCTGAGGCCAAAAAATAAAATGAAAGATATAAAACTGTCGCTGAGGCAGGTCAAACAGTACTGCCTGATGACCTTGCCAATTTAACCAGGGCAAACCATAATACACCAACAGTACTAATACTACAGTCACAGCACGTAAGCTTTGAAAGCGACCCTGAATTTCTCTTGGGTACTTCTTTTCATGCGCAACGTAAGGAACTGTCTCAAGCGGCTGTTGATTCATAAAGCTCTCAATCAAGATTCAAGCAAATAGGCCGTCAATCCACTAGCCATTAAAGTCAACATCCAAAACAAAAAAAAGCCAAGACTGTATCCCCATCGTCGATCTAATGCCATCGGCCAAGTGGCCACTTGTACCAAATCCCTAGGGTCAAAGCACGCAAAAAACACCATTGTTCCAATGCTTGCAACCAAAAAAGATGGCCACAAAACCACACCTAATGTACGCATCCAAACTTTAGTGTGTTTTTCCATGCGTTACTTCAACGGAGTTTGATAAAGCGTATACGTAAGCTGTGAGCAAATGAATTTTTGCTCCAGATAACAAGTCTTCATATGCTAACATCACACCAGCACGACCTTGGTTCAACGTATCGGTCAACGCCTGTTTTGTGGAACCATATAACCAAATATCATCAGTCAAATTCGGTGCTCCCAACATAAGGTTGCCGCTTGCATTAGCGCCGTGACAAGCACTACAATACTGCATAAATAAAGCTTTACCCATAACAATACGATTTTTATCAGAACCACCCTGACCAGACAAATCTTTCAAATAAGCAATAACTTGCTCAACACCCTCTTCTTTTAATACACCTCCTAGCGCAGGCATGATACCCCGTCGGCCTTGGGTAATACTGATTTTAATCGCCTCGGGAGTACCACCATACAACCAATCGTTATCAGTCAAATCAGGAAACCCCAAGGCACCCTTAGCGTCAGAACCATGACAACCAGCACAATGATTTAAAAACAGCCGCTGAGCTGTTTTCATAGCGGTTTCATTTTGCGCTAACTGCGGCACTTTGATTGCTAAGTAAGCTTCATATTGAGCTGTGTGAGCAGCCGATAGCTGCTCCTGTTCATGCTGGTAAGCATCTTCCTGACTCCAACTCAATAAACCTTTAAAATGCCCTAAACCTGGATATAGTATCAGATACAAGAAACTAAAAAGAATGGTCAAATAAAACAATATCAGCCACCAACGAGGCAAAGGATTGTTTAATTCGGTAAGATCTTCATCCCACACATGCCCTGTGGTTTCTTTCGATAATTTTTTATCTGGTTTTGAAGTGATGTAGAGTAATAAACAGCAACCTACAACATTAATTGCAACCAATGCAATAATATAACCGCTCCAAAAATCACTCATGCCGTTGCCCTTCTTCAGATTCTTCCAGCGGCAAGCGGGCAGCCTCATCAAAGGTTGATCGACGCCGATCACTCCAAGCCCAAAAAACTGCAGTAATAAACAGACCCATTAATATTAAAATCAATACACCTTGAGAAAATGCCATTCGATTTACCTCACTCCATCATCACGCACATTCGATTCAGTTCTATTAGGTTTATAGGATACGCCCAGACCTTGCAGATAAGTGATTAGGGCATCCATTTCTGATTTATTAGCCAAACTGTCAATCTCTACCTCAATAGCTTCTGGATAAGGCACGCCCAACAAACGCATGACTTGAATTTTTTTCTTCAACAGCTCTGTATCTAGACTTTTTTCCAACAACCAGGGGTAGCCCGGCATATTAGACTCTGGCACCAAGTTTTGTGGTTTGATCAAGTGCAATCGGTGCCATTCATCGGTATAACGCCCCCCCACTCGTGCCAAATCAGGGCCTGTACGTTTAGAACCCCACTGAAAAGGATGATCATACACAAACTCCCCAGCCACCGAGTAAGCGCCATAGCGTTCCGTTTCTGAAACAAAAGGTCGAATCATTTGAGAATGACAACCATAACAACCTTCTCTAACATAAACATCACGACCGGCCAAAGCTAAAGGTGAGTAAGGCTTGATACCAGGAGCCGGCTCAACCACCTGAGCCTGGAAAAACAAAGGCACAATTTGAGCTAAACCTGCAAAACTAATCACAACAACAATTAAAATGCCCATCAAACCAATATTTTTCTCTAATAACTGGTGCTGCATAGCACTCTCTCCTAAAATCTGTTAACTCAGAAAAAAATTTCCAGGTTTTTATTGCTGGCCTTATTACTTAAGGAATGGGTACGAAATAACTTTAACATTTTCCGCTGCTGAACTCGCTTCGCTCAGACAGACATCCGCTCCAAATGTTAAAGTTATTTCGTACCCATTCCTAAACATCGCATGGTTTTAAGATATTTTGGAGGCAACTGCCAAATCAGTTTTCTCATCCGAAAAAACCGTCATCAACAAGTTATATGCCATAATCAACATACCTACCAAAAATAACAAGCCGCCGCCAAAACGGATAACATAATAGGGATAAGTAGCTTTTAAAGATTCGACAAAACTATAGACCAGAGTACCGTCATCATGCACTGCACGCCACATCAACCCCTGGGTAACGCCCGCAATCCACATAGACGTAATGTAAAGCACAATACCCAAAGTAGACACCCAAAAATGCAAATCAACCAACTGCAAGCTGTAGAGTTTAGGTTTATTCAATACCTTCGGTAACAGTGCATACAAGCAACCGATAGAAATAAAAGCAACCCAACCCAAGGCACCAGAATGAACATGACCAATAGTCCAATCAGTATAATGAGATAAAGCATTCACAGTTTTAATGGCCATCATTGGCCCTTCGAACGTGGACATGCCGTAAAACGACAGAGAAACGATCATGAACTTTAAAATGGGATCTGAGCGCAGCTTTTCCCAAGCGCCAGATAACGTCATAATACCGTTAATCATTCCTCCCCAAGAAGGTGCCAACAGCATTAAAGAGAAAACCATACCCAACGACTGGACCCAATCAGGCATAGCAGTATAATGCAGATGATGGGGGCCAGCCCACATGTAAATAGAAATCAAAGCCCAAAAATGCACAATAGATAAACGATAAGAGTAAATCGGCCGTTGGGCCTGCTTAGGCACAAAATAATACATCATACCTAAGAACCCCGCCGTTAAGAAAAAGCCCACAGCATTGTGACCATACCACCACTGCAGCATTGCATCTACAGTACCCGCATAAACAATATATGACTTAGTGAGAGAAACAGGAATAGCCAAATTATTGACTATATGCAGTACCGCAACAGTAATGATGAAAGCCGCAAAAAACCAATTAGCCACAAAAATATGGTTAATTTTTCGTCGTACAATCGTACCAAAAAAGACAACACCGTAAGACACCCACACCAGGGCAATGAGCAGATCAATCGGCCACTCCAGTTCAGCATATTCTTTACTTTGGGTGATACCCAACGGAAGAGTGATAGCCGCCAACAATATCACCAGCTGCCAACCCCAAAAGGTAAAACTTGCCAAAGGCCCAAACGCTAAGGGCGCCTTACAAGTGCGCTGTACAATGTAATAAGAGGTAGCAAATAAAACACAACCACCAAAAGCAAAAATCACCGCGTTGGTGTGAAGAGGCCGCAAACGACTAAACGTGAGCCATGGCACATCAAAATTCAAGCCAGGCCAGGCCAATTGAGCCGCTAATAGGACCCCCACGGCCATTCCTACGATACCCCAAACCAGTGCCATGACTGCAAATTGGGCAACTACTTTGTCATTATACTGCAAAGCTTTCACGCGACTTTCCTCATTTGGTATCAAAAAAGCTGTTTTTTCAGATTTTACAGACTACTAGACCAACCTCTCTAAACAAACGGACGGATTGTAGCAATCAAACGAAACTGTGGAATTGACAGAGATCAAGTAGATCCTCATTTGTCAGTGATAGCTTTCTCTTACCCAATACTCTGTTACAATGATTACCGTGAAAATACCTTTTTCATCACTTGGGGTGACGCTTAAGGTATCGTGCATGGCTGTTTTCAAACAATTATCGGTGTCTAAAGAAGACCAAGCTCTAATGAATGAAGCAACAACAGAGAAACCAAAGGTACACAACTCCTCTACTCAGACAATCTACGCTCAACAGCGAAAAAAGGGTCGAGGTTGGATACTCAGCAGCTTTTGGGTGCTATTATTAAGCCTTGTCGTAATAGCAACCTACGTACTTGTTTGGCCACAATTTAAAGATCTTAAGCAGGAAGCAAATCAACTGCGATCACAGTTAGTTAGCTTACAACAAGAATTGGTGCAATTGACTGAGCTCACACATAAGCACGATCAATCCAACCGTAACATACAAGCTCAATATCGCAACACTACAGAAAATCTACAGCTGTTATTGAGCAAGTTGGCAACGATAGAAGAAAAAGTCAATACGCATGACAGTCAACTTGAGTCAAATGATTATCAAGAACTGGTAAAAATATTAGACCTTGCTTTTAAAAAATTGAACCTAGAACAAGATGCCTTAGGTACAACGCAACTATTGGATCAAGCGATGCAACGATACTGCACCAGTGTCGAACCCTCAACATTGGCTCCCCTGTGCTTAGCGATTGAAAAAGACAGAGCTCTACTGATCCACACTCCGCACCCTAATCTAGGTCGCATTGTCGAAGAAGTCACTTTATTACAAAAAAACTTAGACAATTTGCTGATTGCCCCAAAAAAAAGATTGCAACTTGAGTCCAAATCCATCGACAACAGCGACTTTGGGTTCAGTGAAATGTCCTCTTGGTCCGAACGTATAAGGCTAGCTTTAGCTCGCATGGCAGAATTTATTAGTAACCATGTTGTAAAGATACACAAACTGTCTCAGGATGCGCCTTTAGTCTTAGTGACTGAACAACGAATTTTTTTAATTCGAAACACGCAACTATTACTGGAACAGGTTAAAGTGTCTGCCTTAACCAAAAATCAAGAGATTTACGATTTAACACTCAAAGAAAGTCAACGCGCTTTACGCCTTTACTTGCCTGATTCAAAGTTTCTCACACAGCAGTTACATCAGCTGACAAGCCTGCAAAACGTAGTCTTAATACCTGAACTGCCAAAACTATCAAACACGTTTGAAGCGCTGCAGCTAATAAAACGAGATAGCAAAGAGTATGATATAAAAACCAATGAAAACACTGCAAATACTTCAGCTATATCACCCATACCACCAACATTACCGCCAACACAATCAAAACCCAATTTTGAAAATGTGATTGAGCATAATACCTTATAAGCTGCAAACAGTATGAACAAGTATTTCATTTTGTTTCTATTATTTTTAACAGCCCTGTTGTTCCTTGGGGATATCATTTTAAAAGATGTCGGATATGTCTTGATAAGCTTTCATCATTATGCTTTAGAGACCAGTGTTTGGATTTTAGTGATAACCGTATTATTTGTACTCATCATATTACATGCGTGCAGCAATATTATTGGACAACTAATAGGTCTAAAATCTGTTTTTTCCCAATGGCGCGAAGGCAAGCAAAGCAAACAAACTAAAAATAAAGTACTAGAAGGTACTCTTTTAGCATTAGATCAAGAATGGGACAAAGCCGAAAAATGTTTAAAACAGGGCCTTAAATCCTCTGATTACGAAGCACTAAGCTTATTGGGTCTTGCACAAATAGCTCATACAAATGGTGATATTACCCAAAGAGAGACTTATTTGAAAAGCCTCAAAGCATTAACTGAACTTAAGGGAAACAACACCATAGAACTGATGCATGCAGAATTTTTGATTCAAAACCAACAATGGGAACAAGCCTTAACAACCCTTGAAACGCTACAAAAACAAAATTCTAAAAACCCAAAAGCACTTCAGCTTTTGCTTAAAATTTACATACACCAAAAAGCTTGGTCAATGGGCTTACAACTATTGACACAAATGCAAAAACTAAAGACTATTGACCCATCTGAGTATTTAAAACAACAAAAAGCCTTCTATAGCCAAATACTCGCACACAAAGCCTACACATACTCTACATCGACTGAAAAAAAATCGGCTTCAGAACAATTATACGAGATTTGGATACAACTACCTAAAACTATATGCTTAGACAGTCAGTTTGTTTCAAAACAAATTGCTCTATTTAAACACTACAACTTACACTACTTAATCCAAAAGATTTTGGAAGCCAGCTTAAAGAAAAAAGCAGACCCAGACTGGATCTTAAGCTATGGCTATATGGATATCAAAGACCCAAACCTACTGATCAACTTTCTAGAAAAAGAAGCAAAGTTATTAAGTACTCTCGCAGAATATCATTTAGTACTAGGGTATTTATACGGAAGATTAGCACAATGGAACACTGCCCAAGATTTCTATCATAAAAGTTTATCAATCCAACCGCTACAACAGTGCTTCTATGAAATGGCACAAATGCACATAGCCCGTAATGAGCTTAAACAAAGTATAGAATGTTATAAAAAAGCCTTACAGTTACACAACCCTCATTTACTCCACTGATAGCCTCTATCCTTACTCCTCTACGACTGAAAAATCACTGCTCATTCAAATTAAACTCAATCCCTTGCGCCAACGTTAAGCCTTCACCATAATGTATCGTATTTGTTGCACGCCTCATATAATACTTCCAAGCATCCGAACCTGCTTCGCGCCCCCCTCCAGTATCTTTTTCCCCGCCAAAAGCCCCTCCAATTTCTGCACCTGAAGTGCCAATATTAACATTAGCAATGCCACAATCAGAACCAACGGCTGATAAAAACATTTCTGCCTCAACCATAGATTCAGTAAAAATCGCAGAAGATAAGCCTTGAGTCACAGCATTTTGCAAACTGATTGCTTCATCTAATTCCTCATAGGTCAAAATATACAAAATAGGCGCAAAAGTTTCCAAGCACACAACCTCCGTTTGCGCTGGCATTTCCACTAAAGCAGGCACCACATACACTCCACTTGGCACATTTTCTGAGACTCTTTGCCCTCCAACCAAAATGTTCCCACCTTGCTCCACAGCACGGTGTAAAGCTATTTGCATGCTTTCATAGGCCTGATCATCAATCAAAGGTCCTACCAAATTACTCTCATCACGGGGATCTCCAATCGCAACACCACGATAAGCCTGTATCAATGCTTGTACCCAACGATCCTTTACAGAATGATGTACGATCAATCGGCGCAACGTCGTACAACGCTGTCCGGCTGTACCCAGTGCAGCAAAAACAACTGCTGTCAATGACTGGGCTAAACTGGCACTGGGCGTAATAATAGCAGCGTTATTGCCTCCCAGCTCCAATAAGCAACGACCCAATCTGGCCGCTACAACTGTGTTCACCGCTTTACCCATTGCCACAGAGCCTGTAGCAGACACCAAAGGAAATGCAGAATGTTGACTGATCGCCTCCCCAATAGTACGCTGGCCGATCACCACGCTATGTAAACCAAAAACGCCAGCAATCGCATCTGTACCAGCCTTTGTCACCATTGTCTGCAAAGCTTTTTGTACAATCGCATGACAAGCAAGTGCACACAAAGGTGCTTTTTCTGAGGGCTTCCAAACCACTGAGTCTCCACAAACAAAGGCCAACATAGCATTCCAAGCCCACACTGCTACTGGAAAATTAAAAGCGCTGATCACACCCACTGGCCCTAATGGGTGCCACTGTTCCATTAAACGATGCCCCGGACGCTCTGAAGCCACAGTCAAACCATAAAGCTGACGCGATAGCCCCACAGCAAAATCACACATATCAATCCACTCTTGCACTTCACCTAAAGCTTCCTGCCGAGTCTTACCAACCTCTAAGGTAATCAAAGCTGCTAAGTCTTCCTTCACTTGATGCACTTGTCGACCAATTTCAGCCACTAGCATACCTCGCTTGGGAGCTGGCACCATACGCCAAATACGAAAAGCCTGTTGCGTTGCTTGAACCGCTTCTTCCAAAAAGTGCAAATCAGCTATGCCAACTTGAGCAACAGTCTGGCCATCTATAGGACTACGATCTTGAAAAATAGTATCACTGAAATAAGCTTGTTGACCTATCATCGCAGCAGCCCAACACTCTTGTTGTTGATAGGTTTCTCCCATCAAAGCTTCTAATGTAACCGCTGTCATCACCACTCCCTTAAATACTCTTAATAACGCCGCTATCACAGGCCCAAAAACCGGAGCGTAGTGCCCCGCCCGATTAGGGCGGAAACGAAGTGCAGGTTCTTGGGTCATGTGGAAAGCCTTGTTAGCCCATATGATATCGATATCATATATGCTATCATTAAAAAATGACTAAACCTATTGTAATAGACACTAGTGTACTTATTAGCGCTCTCATAGGGAAGAGGGGAGCAAGCCGCGAAGTTTTGAGACAATGCTTACTAGGTGAACTCAACCCTTTGATTAGCAACGCATTATTTCAAGAATATGAAGATGTAAGCTCCCGAAAGAATGTAAGAGAGTTGTGCCCACTAACCGAGAAAGAAATAGGCGAACTGTTAACCTCCATTTATAGGGTTTGTCGATGGGTGCCTATTTATTATCTATGGCGACCAAATTTGAAGGATGAAGATGACAATTTTTTGATCGAATTAGCCGTTGCTGGAAACTGTGACGTTATTGTAACGAATAATGTAAAAGATTTGTTCGGGGCGGAACTTAGTTTCGAAGGGTTAAAAATTCTAACTCCACAACAGTTATTAAGAGGTGAATAACTATGGGTACTTTAACAGTAAGATTACCAGATGATAAACACGAGAGATTGAAAGCTCTGGCAATACACAAAAAAATTAGTGTCAATAAATTAGTGGAAGAGTTATCAACTCAAGCACTTGCAGAATTTGATAGCGAAGTAAGATTTATGGCATTGGCAGCCAAGGGCAACAAGAAAAAAGGATTAAAGATTCTTGATAAACTGGATGACCACTTTGGAGGCTAACGATGCAAATTAGACGTGAAAAGTAGATCAAAGCTATGATACATTGATCAGCTGTGTTACCTAATTTTTATCTAAAACCACTATCTACTCAAAGTAAACAGAGAGCACATACATGCACACAAACGAACTGGTCATCATCGAGGGTGCCAGAACTCCCATGGGAAGTTTCCAGGGTTCACTTAGCACTGTCACAGCTCCACAACTTGGCGCAACCGCTATCAAAGAAGCCATTAAAAGATCAAAAGTAAGCCAGGACGATATAGATGAAGTCATCATGGGTTGCGTATTAAGTGCAGGTTTAAAACAAGGCCCTGCTCGCCAAGCAGCGTTGCTTGCAGGCTTACCCAACTCGGTTGCTTGCACGACTATCAATAAGCTTTGCGGGTCTGGCATGAAGGCTGTCATGCAAATTTGTGACGCACTGCAAGCAGGTTCTGTAGAAATCGCCATCGCTGGTGGTATGGAAAGTATGAGTAACGCGCCTTACTTAGCCACCAAGGCACGTGAAGGCATCCGTATGGGTCATTCTGAGCTGAAAGATCACATGTTTTTAGACGGCCTGGAAGACGCCGAAACAGGCCATCTGATGGGCACATTTGCTCAAGAAATGGCCGACAGGAAAGGCATCAGCCGTGAAGATATGGATGCGTTTGCCATCGAATCTTTACAACGTGCTCAAAAGGCAATCGAAAATAGCTGGTGCAATTCTGAAATTGTACCAGTGACCATTAAAACGCGAAAAGGTGAAATCACAGTTACCACCGATGAACAACCTAGTAAAGCGAACATTGGTAAAATTCCTCATCTCAAGCCAGCCTTTGCTAAAAACGGCACCATCACAGCAGCCAACTCCAGCTCCATTTCCGACGGTGCTTCAGCCATGGTTTTAACCACAGCAGCTGTTGCAAAAGCCAAAGGTCTTGCCCCATCTGCACGAATTTTGGCACGAGCGACTCAATCACAACACCCCAGTGAATTTACAGCAGCACCCATCGGTGCCCTAGGCAAAGTCTTAGACAAAGCCGGTTGGCAAACGACAGATGTTGACCTTTATGAGATCAATGAGGCCTTTGCTATGGTGGCGATGATGCCAGTCCAAGAATATAAACTTGACCCAAATACAGTCAATATTTTTGGGGGTGCTTGCGCACTGGGGCACCCGGTCGGTTCTACAGGCTCTCGTATCATACTGACTCTTATCAATGCCCTACGCCATCAACAAAAAACCAAAGGGGTAGCCACTTTATGTATTGGTGGTGGAGAAGCCACAGCCGTTGCTATTGAATTATTATGATATTCTGCTTGCATAGTAGAAAACATCAAAGCCATTTGTTTTGGGCAGTGATCCTATCTCTAGCCACTGCCCTAGCAATCGCTGAGCCAGACATAAGCATCAACACAAACTCTTTAAACACAAACTCTTTAGGTCACCACCTAAGCTTGGTCCGCTCTAGTAAGTTACAAACGCATAAGCTGATGGTATCGCTCTACACTTACTGCCATTCACAAGGAGACCCTTTGCTCCTAGAAAAAACTCTTAAAGATCAAGCAACTTTTAAACGCACCATGACCTTAGTTAAGCAAGGCATCTCAAAACAAGCTGAATTGAAATCTTTGCTCCCTTCAATCTCAAACAGTGCCAATGCCTTTATTAAAAGCATCAACACTTTACTGCAACCCACAACCCTAACGAGCCCACCTCATCTCTCAATAGGTTTACAAAAACAGATAAAACATCAACACAGCCTTCTTCTCGAATCATTACAACTAATCGAAAATAGCTTAAGCAAAAAAATAAGTAACAGTCATTCAGATTTTTGGGCAGGTTTGTTATTAATACATCAAATACAAGAAGAAATGTCAGCAACGCTGGCTACGAATACTTCAGATTCTATAACACTCCCTTCAAAGCAACTGCAAAAACTTGCTTTACAGTTTGACTACACTCTAACAAGCTTATTGAAAAAAAATGAAGATAAAAGAGCCTTGGCTACACATCTTAATGCTGTCAAAATCACTTGGCAAATGATACAACAAGCGCTTAATCAAAACACATACGCTGAGCATTCTGATCTTATGAATCGTTATACTGTAGTTATTTCCAAAAAGCTAACTAGAGCTCACTATTTACAGCAAGCTCTTAATGAATACAGGTATCCCTAGCATTCTTTGAATAAATTGGTTTGATTTTACTCGTTTGAGGTGTTTTTTGCACCGTTGTTTTCAGTAAGGGTTGGATCAAATGCCAAAATAAAATCCTAAATTTTCAATAGCTTTTATGTTTCCAAGCGAGAATTATTTATAAACTCTAATGCCGAACAATGCTCGTCAAAACAATCTTTCATATTTAACCCCTCATCATTATCTGAAAGTGTTCTTATATAGTTTAATGCTTGAAACACTGTGATCCTTTCCCGGATAGGCCGAAGCATCATAGCAAGAACATCAATCATTGAACACGGAATCTCAGGCTCCTGCCCATTACCACTAATGCCAACTTCAAAGTCAGAATAAAATGTGTGTCGTTCCCTATTGTTAATTTTTTTTATTTGTTTATTTAATTCCAGAAAATTGCCGTTACTTAAAACATTAGAATAAACCGTTATCTCAACACCTAATAATTCTTCCTTCCATCTTTGATTCTGATTAAAAAAAGTAATTATTAACAAAATAGCTAATGATCGGGCATCAATTTTTTTATAATACACCGTAAAATCTTGACCAAAAAGATCTAACTTTTTGATATCTTCAATATCTTTAGGATGAACAGCATAACCTAATGTACTTACGAGTGTATCAGACAGCAGTTCAGTTGCTTCACTTATTTTACAGAGTTTAGCCGATCCAAAATCAGCAACTTTTACAGTCTCTTTATGAACTAAGATATTCTCAGGTTTTAAATCGAGGTGTACACAATTCATAGAGTGTAAAAAAGCAATTGCCACAAACAATTTTATAGCAGAGAACGCACTGAACTGAAAGTGCCCAGATTGTGTCGCATATTTCAAATTACCTTGATCGCACTCATCTTGCTCCATCACTAGAATCAAGTTTTTTTGAGTGGGAAAACACATCGAGCTTTTGCTTAAAACAAAGTAATGATTTAGTAAATTTTCAACTTGCTCTTCACTTTTAAAACTCCTGCTGAGTACACTAGATAAAAGACTAAACAACCTCATTTCTTGAATATAGCTTTTCATCTCTACAACAGATACAGAGCTATCCACTATACATTTTTTATAACAATTATGACCTTCTTTAGATGAGTATACTGAACTATGCTGCCCATTCACTTCTCCCAGTTTACTACTGTCCTCAGTTCGAAGTGAAAACTCAAGAACATTTTGTGAGCTTGTGCGCCCAAGATAAATAGACCCTCCTGGTCGCAAGTGGCCTTTACTATCACTTTGGCTATTCACCTTATAAGTAGCCTGACACGAATTCAAAAAAATTATTTCATCTCTCGTTAAGTTATCCCATTGTTCAGGCAATAATGCACTTTTCAGATCAAAATTTAGAAAGTCATGGTTTGTATCAATACTTAAAGCAACATACTGATCAATAAGAGGATATAGATAGGGCAAAAAAGGCTGATTAGAAAAAGCTAAGTCTGCAACAACGTATTGAATAATACTAATTGATGTCTCTCTTTTTAGAGTGCTAAATTCGATTTTTGGTTTTCTCCTCATTATATTGAAAATAGCTTTATACAAAAAAACTTCAAGTTTTGACAAAATTTTTGTTAAATCAGGCTCAGCAACCTGAGTCTTGAATGTGCTAAATAATTGTCTAAACCTAAGATCGACATGATTGCTTTTATCATAAAGGCCAAAATAATTAGGCTCGGAAATAATTTGAGTTGCTCTCAAATATCTAAATTTTTTCTGCTTTTTTCCTTGCTCTGCATTTTCTATAAACGGAGTGCCTTCAGCTTGAAAAGGCTCAGAACGATCAACCATATTTAATCTCCATGATCCCCAAAAATCGTATTAAAAACATTTATAAAAAATATGTGACTTTGTTCGAATAATACAATATCATTACTAAAATTTGGGCAAGATTCTTAAAATGAACGACTCGTAGGCATTACTTTACTGGTGCCCCAACTAAAGAAGTGACCACATTAACAGAAGCAATTTGCGCATATACTTGCTGTGTTCTGGTCAAATCATGTTCCTTTACAAACCCCAAAGAGGCTTGTGCTAGCATGGTTTGTTCCCCTATCTTCAGCCGGACCAGAGCATACGCTTTATCATAGGTCTTAAAGTCTAAAACCCTAACAGGCACAACGTTCAGTGTGCTCACAGCTTGAGGCTTGCCAATACTCAAAGTCACATCTTGTGCTGATACAATTAATCTTTTCACTGAGCCTATATCACCTTCTACTAAGGGAAAAGCCAATTCAATTATATCAATTTTACCAAAGGAAAGGCCTTGTTCAGGCTGATGCCGAGTTAAAGTTGCCGACAAAATAGCCTTGGGCTCTTCTTTTTGACTTTCGATCACTTTCACTCTTGATGACACTTCCCCAACTGGTCCTGCAGCCAATACTTTGCCTGCTTCTATCATCACTAAATGATCTGCTATGCAGGCAATTTCTGAGAATCTGTGTGTCACATAAAAAACCGGTATTGAAAACTCAATCGCCAGTTCGCGGATAAACTGTAAAAGCTCTAACTTGCTTTGTGCATCCAAATTGTTGACTGGCTCATCCAGCAATAAAATTTTTGGCTGTGATAGTAGTGCTCTGACAATAGATACTTTTTGTTTTTCTCCGCTAGATAAAACACTAGGATAACGTAAATTTAAATGATCTAAGCCAAACTGCTTGGCTGCTTCATGAGCAGTAATGCTTTTGCGAGATTTTAACAACCTTTTTAATGGGTACTGTAGGTTTTCGATCACGGTCAAATGTGAAAATAAATCATTTTGATGAGAAACATAAGCAATTTTTCTTTTTTCAGGAGCGATAAATTTTCGTTTATCTTGTAAAATGTTAGAGTCAAAATGCACAATGCCTACTTGTTGGCCTTTTTGTAGAGGATAAAGGCCTGCAAGGGCTTTAAGAAAAGTACTTTTCCCTGCGCCCGAGCGACCATAAATTGCTATAATGCCGTGCTTAGGTAAGACTAAATCAATTGCTAAATCAAATTTTGAATCTTGATCTGACACAGTCAGATGTACATGTACTTTAAGCATGATCACGAACGTTGTAACGGGCTTGGTAGACCCAAAACAGAACTAAGAAAGAAAATAATAACAGTACGCCAGCTATCACATGGGCTTGCTGATAACGCATTAACTCAACTTGTTCATATAGTAAGATACTGAGCACTTTTGTTTCCCCAGGAATGTTGCCTCCTATCATCAAAATAATACCAAACTCTCCCACGGTATGTGCAAAGCCAAGAACAGCTGCGGTCACTAAGCCTTTGTAGGTCATGGGTAATACCACTGAGAAAAAGCGGTCTAGCCTTGAGGCACCTAAATACAATGCTGCATATAAGACTTCTGGGCGAATTCTGTCAAACGCTAACTGTAAGGGCTGAATAAAAAAAGGTAAGGAGTACAACACAGATCCGATTACTAGACCTTCAAAACTAAAAATCAGACTTTGACTTGTCAAATAAAACCAACTATTGCTCAATATTGTCCCTGGAGCAAAAGCAAAGAGTAAGTAGAAACCTAATACTGTAGGGGGTAATACCAAAGGCAGTGCAACCAAAGCTTCCACTACGGGTTTAAGGCGCCTCTGTGTTTGTGACAGCCACCATGCTATTGGAGTCCCTAGCATTAATAAAATGGCTGTTGTGACCGCTGCCAGTTTTAGAGTCAATACAATAGCGAACCATTCATCTTGCGAAAACATGCGTTTAGTGTAGCTGATTTTGATCAATCGTTAGAAGCTTGGGCCAATTCTGCTGTCTCAGCTGAGGTTTGTTTGTTATTTGGCAATAAATAACCTGACTTGGCAATGAAGTTTCGAGACTGGGGACTTTGTAAGAAACCCAAAAATTTTACCGCAGCCGCTTTACCTGAACATCGTTGTAACACAATTGTTTGCTGCTCAACTTGCTGTTCAATAGGGTCGTACAATTGATTTAGAACTTTCCAGTAACTTGAAGATAATACTTCATTTTGCAGCAGGTGTGCATAACTCACGATTCCCAAAGCGGCTACCCCACTTTGTATGTAATGATAAGTTTGGCTGATGTTAAACCCTATTTTGCCTCAATTTATGAAACTTCAACACGCCCTAGCAATACACCAAACAGATATTGTTTGTACTCCAGCATTTGAACAAACTTTAGACAATGCCTCTACAGTAGCGCCTGTAGTGACAACATCATCTACAATAGCAATATGTTTATACTGAGCTTTACTTGCTGGTAAGCTCAGTTCAAAAACCGATTGTACATTATTGTAGCGTTGCGTGGCAGGAGTTTTTAGCTGAGGTTCTGTTTCATGCACTTTTGAACAAAAATCATTCAAGAAAGGGATGTCTAACGCTTTAGACAATAATTTAACAAGCAATAAACTTTGATTATAACCACGTTCTTGTAAACGTGTTACATGCAAGGGCACAGGTATGAGTACCTCTGGTTTTCCTATGCGGTGAATATACTGTTGAATCTGGTGGTATAAACTTTGACTAAAGACAGGCAAAAACTCTAAGCGGTGATTAAACTTGTAAGCGGAAATCATCTCACTGATTGGGTATCTATATTCAAAGGCAGCTAAAGTATGATCTCTATACAGGTTTAGTGATAAGCAAGTGCCACATGCAGGTTGAGATATAGGCATTGGTAAGCCGCAGCGCAAGCACGATTGTTGTAGCCAAGGCAGGCTTTGCATACAAAAAAAGCATAAGCTGTCAACGCCTAGGGAAACGTAGGTTTCGTGTTGATGTTCCTTCGGTGTAGAAATAGTTATTGGCTCTAAACATAAAACGCAAGATCTCATGGCAAGCTAGAGTTACATTTTTCAAGATAGAACAGTCTGTTATGAATATTTTCTATTGAGTTAGTGTAAACCAGAGAGGTAAGACGATAGCGCTATAATTTCTGCATCCGTGAGATTTTTAGAGATCGAACGCATCATAGACCCTGGGTCGTTCTCACGTTTTTTACCTTCTTGATCTTCACGCGCTGCTGTACGAAAAGCTTTCAATTGAGCCACAGTATAGTTCGCATGTTGGCCGCTTAGAGCTGGAAAGCCGGCTGCTGACATTCCTTTACCTTGAGGCCCATGACAGGCTGAACAAGCGGATACTTGCGTTTTCAAATTTCCACCACGATAAAGCTTTTCGCCCAATTCAACTAATTTAGGATCTGCCCCCTCAAGGGTTATGGCTTGTTTTGAATAATATATGGCTAAATCATTTAAATTTTGATCAGAAAGATTTGCAAGCATCGCGCTCATTTCCGGCACTGGGCGTAAACCTTTTTTCATATCTTTTAATTGTTTGAGGAGGTATTTTTCATTTTGTCCAGCTAGCTTTGGAAAAGCGGGCACGGTCGAATTACCTTGTTGGCCATGGCATACGACACACTGAGCAGCTATTTCTTCACCTCTTTTTTGTGCCTCTGTCTCCTGAGCTGCTGCTGTACTGATAAGACCGGCACATAATCCCATGCACAAAAATTTTACTAAGCGTTTATTGAGTTCTTTCACTTGGACCCTCTCTTAAATTTAGATCTACATGCTTCCAATCAGTGACTTACATCGGCATATTTTTTGGCAACATATACTTGATTGCCTTCTTGTAATCAGATTCTGAACACTGACTGCACATACCACCTGCTGGCATTGCATTTAACCCATTTTTAACACTCTTGACAAGGCCTTCTAAACCTTTTCTTTTGAGCCTCAATATCCATTGGGTATCTCCAATGACAGGAGCGCCCGCAATACCTGAGGCATGGCACTGCTTACAAGCCTTGTTGTAAATAGCTTTACCTGTTGTCGTAGCACAGGTCGATTGTGGTGTCATTAGCACGATCCAGACAACAACTGACAAAAAAACCGAACTATTTTTTGTACTATAATTGTGATCCATGCATCATTTGCCTATTCTTGCTAACATTTTAAATATTCGGTTTTACGTGAGTTGGTCATATCTATTAAGCATTAAGATAGTATAATCTTACCAGTCTACGATGATGCGCGTTTAACTGTATACAAAACCAATTTATAGCCAATAAGATCAATTTTTCATCATGCATACACTGGAAAAGCTCCTAAAAAATTGCCAATTTATTAAAAGTGCGGCTTCTTTAGAGCAGTGTCCTAAAAATTCGCTCCTCGAAGTTGCATTTGTAGGACGCTCTAATGTTGGCAAGTCAAGCGTCATAAACACATTATGTCACCAAACGCGCTTAGCTAAAACCAGTAAAACACCTGGGCGCACGCAGTTGCTTAATTTTTTCCAGATTGGAGAAGGTTTATTTTTGGTCGATTTGCCTGGTTATGGTTATGCCAAAGTAGAGCGTTCACAATTGGTTAAATGGCAGCAAGAAATCACGCGTTATCTTATTGAGCGTAAAACCCTAGCTGGCTTGATTCTTATCATGGATATTCGTCACCCTCTTAAGGAAACAGATCAACAGCTGTTATCTTTTGCTCATCAAGCTTCTTTATCCACCCATGTTATTTTGAATAAGTCGGATAAAATCAGCAAAAATCAAGCCCTTCAAACGCAGAGGCAAGTGATTGAAAACTGTTCTAATTTTGATTCTGTGCAATCCGTCCAACTATTTTCTGCGCACAAAAGACAAGGTGCTGAGCCGCTTTATGAAATTTTAACTCAACTGTGGCGACTGTGAATTGTGTTGCCTCATTTGACGAATGACAGGTGCTGTTTTTGGTTGTTTGTTACGCCAAAGACAAAAAGCTTCTGCTGCTTGTTCTACAAGCATGCCGAGACCATCGTATTTACGTTGTACGCCTTGTTGAGCTGCTGCTTGTAAAAAAGGCGTTAATTGATTGCCATAAACCATGTCGTAACATAAAGTGTGTGGAGCAATCCACTCGGGCAGTAGAAGCGGGGCTTCCCCGGACAAACCGGATGAGGTTGCATTGATAATAAGATCAAAAGCTTTTTTAGGTGCTTGGTCTATTGGTAGCGCATAAATATTACCCAAATGTTGAAATTGTTCGGCCAGCAACGCAGCCTTAGAATAGGTTCGATTCAGAATCAATATTTCGGCAGAGCCTTGGCTGTTAAATAAAAAAGGCCCCAGGATACCTCTAACAGCTCCTCCAGCTCCCAAGATCAATATCCGTTGCTCGGCTAAAATTTGTGATAAATTTTGTGTCAAGTCTCGTAAAAGTCCAGTTCCGTCTGTGTTATCACCGCATAACTGTTGATCTTCATTCCAATAAAGTGTGTTAACAGCGTTTGCTTGTTGTGCTCGATCGGTCAGATGGCAGCACAAGTTATAAGCTTCTTGTTTAAATGGCACAGTGATGTTTAATCCCTTGCCGCCCTCTGCAAAAAAACTCGAGATGGCTTCCGCCAAGCCATCAAGAGGCACTTTGATTTTTTCATAATGAATAAGCTCCTGCACTTGTTTAGCAAATGCGTGATGTATCATAGGGGAGAGGCTATGTTCTATGGGATTTCCCATCACAGCATATCGATCTGTTTGCGTATTCATGTTATCTCTTTTAGTGAGCCCTTTGCTAGTTTAGGTAAGGCACAGGAAATAATCTACCCATTGTTCGTTTCTGAACTCGCTGTGCTCAAACATGCATCCGCTCAAAATGGGTAGATTATTTCCTGTGCCTT